>SKGQ01000042.1 GCA_007117515.1 Ectothiorhodospiraceae bacterium
CTTAAGGAAACACTGATTTATTCCCGCGTCTGCGCCCGAGACCGGTTTTGGTCATCTGGCAAGGCGCGGTGCCGGTTGCGCAACGCGCCTTGCCTCGGAAAAAATGCGGACTCCAACGCAGGCGCGGGAATAAATCAGTTTGCTTAACGTTGTTTTTCCGTTCCCTCATGGAACAGCCCGACCCTCACCCGGAACCTCATCGGGCTGCTGTGATTCGGTTTGCGTTTCCCTACAATAGCCGCCATTCCCTGCTTGAGCCTGGAGACCAACATGGATTTGACGTCCCTCACCGCCATTTCGCCGGTGGATGGCCGATACGCCGGCAAGACCGAAGCCCTGCGTGGGATTTTCAGCGAGTATGGGCTCATCCGACACCGGGTCATCGTCGAGATCCGCTGGTTTCAGGCGCTCGCCGCCAATAACGAGATCGCCGAGGTGCCGGCGCTGTCGGACGGTGCCAGACGTTACCTCGACCAGATCATCAGCAACTTCTCGGTAGCCGATGCGGAGCGCGTCAAGGCCATCGAAAGCACCACCAATCATGACGTCAAGGCGGTGGAATACTTCCTCAAGGAACGCATGGCCGAGCAGTCCGAGCTGGCTCCCATTCGCGAGTTCGTGCATTTCGCCTGCACCTCGGAGGACATCAACAACCTGGCCTACGGACTGATGCTGCAGGTGGCACGCGAAGACGTGCTGCTCCCGGCACTGGACGGCATTATCCGCAACCTTCGGCAACTCGCCCACGCCGAGGCGGCAACGCCGATGCTGTCGCGAACGCATGGCCAGACCGCTTCGCCCACCACCCTGGGCAAGGAAGTTGCGAATGTCTGCCATCGACTGCAACGCAGTCGTGACCAGATTGCCGCGGCTCAGATCCTGGGCAAGATCAACGGCGCGGTGGGTAACTACAATGCGCATTTCGCCAGCTACCCGGAGATGGACTGGGCTGCTTTCGCCAAGGCCTACGTCGAAGGTCTGGGGCTTAACTGGAACCCTTACACCACCCAGATCGAACCGCATGACTGCGTCGCCGAGCTGTTCGACGCCTGCGCGCGGGCGAACACGGTGCTGCTGGACTTCAGCCGCGATGTCTGGGGCTACATCTCGCTGGGATATTTCCGGCAGAACCTGGTGGAAGGCGAAGTCGGCTCTTCCACCATGCCGCACAAGGTCAATCCGATCGATTTCGAGAATGCCGAGGGCAATCTGGGGATCGCCAACGCGGTCTACGGCCATCTGGCGAGCAAGCTGCCCATCTCCCGCTGGCAGCGCGACCTGACCGATTCAACGGTGTTGCGCAACCTGGGCGTTGGCATGGCACACACGATGATCGCCCTCGCCTCACTCGCGAAGGGCCTGAGCAAGCTTGCGGTCAACAACGAACGGCTGGCCGCGGATCTGGATGCCAACTGGGAGGTGCTGGGTGAAGCGGTGCAGACGGTAATGCGCCGGCATGGTGTTGAGGAACCCTACGAGAAACTCAAGGCCCTGACCCGGGGCAAGCGGGTCGACGGCCCGGCCATGCGGGCATTTATCGACGGTCTGGAGATCCCGGACGAAGCCAAGGCACGGCTGAAAGCCATGACCCCTGCGGATTACACGGGCAATGCCGCCGATCAGGCCCGGGCCATCTGAATGGCCGTGGATGAAGTCCATGGCATGCCGGATGCGACCACCTTTCTCGATCGCTACTGGCAGCAACGACCACTCCTGATCCGCACGGCGTTCAGCGATTTCCATTGCCCGCTTTCGATGGACGAGGTTGC
This sequence comes from Ectothiorhodospiraceae bacterium, assembly GCA_007117515.1. GTDB lineage: Bacteria > Pseudomonadota > Gammaproteobacteria > Nitrococcales > Aquisalimonadaceae > Methylonatrum. Next base: position 1,770 of record SKGQ01000042.1, read on the forward strand.
CGGGCTGGCCCTGGACGAGGCCATCGAATCGAGACTGATACGTGGTTCCACGGAGGCCGGCTGGTCGCTGCAACATGGCCCTTTCGATGAAACGGCGCTGAGCAGCTTGCCGGAACAGGACTGGACCCTCCTGATTCAGGACGTGGACAAGCATCTTCCCGAACTGGCCGGGGTGCTGGACCGTTTCTCGTTCCTGCCGGACTGGCGGGTGGATGACCTGATGATCAGCATCGCTGCCGACGGCGGCTCGGTTGGCGCTCACCGCGACCGTTATGACGTTTTCCTGCTCCAGGCCCAGGGCCGCCGACGCTGGCTGATCGACAGCGATCCCGCAGCACCTCCGCAGGACGATGACCGTGGCCCGCTGCGGCTGCTGCGGGATTTCTCGCCCAGCGACGACATGCTGCTCCAGGCCGGTGACATGCTCTATCTACCGGCCGGCGTGCCACACCATGGCGTTGCTGACGGTATCTGTCAGACCTGGTCCGTCGGCTTCCGGGGGCCGAAACCCGACGAGCTGCTGGCGGAGTTGTTCCAGATTCTGGTGGCGCAGTGCGCCGATCAGGTTCTGACGGACCGGCTTCGAACACCATCCCGCCATCGTGCGGAACTGGATCAGGCCAGCCTGGAAGGTTTGCGTGCAGCCCTGCGGCAGGCCATCGGAACGGATGACGCGCTGCTGGACCGGGCCATCGCCAGCGCCCTCAGCACGCCCAAACCGGGACTCCCACACCCGGAGGACGAACCCGAGCCGAATCTGCCCGAGGCGCTTCCCGGGGATGCGATGCTGTTGCGCAATCCGGTCAGCCGCATCGTGCGGCTTCCGGACCAGAATGATGGTTTCTACCTCAACGGCAGTCATCAGCCGCTGGCGCCGGCCTGCCTGCCCCTGCTCCGACAGCTCACCGAAAAGAGCCAGGTTCGCGTATCCGAACTCGCTCTGGCGCGCTACGGTAAGGAAGGCGAAGCGCTTCTTTTCGGCTTGTTACGCGGCGGACATTGGTGGCTGATGGATGACTGACCAGGATATTCAGATCGAGCATGGCGACTGGGACAGTCTGCGTGGTGATGCGGTGGTGATCCGCTTCGGCGTATTCGTGCTGGAGCAGGAAGTGCCGGAGGACCTGGAACTGGACCTGCATGATCCAGACTGTACCCACTGGCTGGTTCGCGCCGCCGAAGGCGATGCCATCGCCACGGCACGGCTGAGTCCGGACGGCCAGATTGGCCGCATGGCCGTGGTACCGGACTGGCGTGGCCGGGGCATCGGCAGCGCCCTGCTACGCGCCATGGTTCGGCACGCCCGGGATACCGGCCTGCCGACACCACATCTGCATGCCCAGGAACAGGCCATCGGCTTCTATGAAAGCCACGGTTTCATTGCTGAAGGGCCGAGCTTCGACGACGCCGGCATTCCGCATCGCGCGATGCGTCTACCGGACTGAGGGAGGATGACGTATGCCACAGCGACCACCGGACGCCCAGCATCGACTTGAATCGCTGACCGAGACCCGGGCCGCCCTGCTCAGTCTTATTGGCGACGCCCGCCGGCATCTGGATATCTTCTCGCCAGACCTGGATCGAACCCTGTTCGACGACAGCGAAATGGTCAGTGCGATTCGCGACCTGGTCATCCGTGCCGGATCCCAGGCACGCGTTCGCGTGCTGGTCGAGGATGCCGGCGGCGTCAGCCGCGGTGGCCACCAATTGCTTGGGCTCGCTCACCGCCTGCCAACGGCGATCGATCTCCGCCGGGTCGCCGCCGAAGATCGGGATGAAACCACGAGCCTGGTGATTGCCGACCGTAACGGTCTTTTGCGTTGGGACTGGAACAAGGCGAAATTCGCCATGGACTGTCGGGGTGATCGCGGAGCCGCAGTCGCAGAGGGACAATACTTTGACCGACGCTGGGACCGATCCATCGATGATCCGGAGCTGCGTCGCCTCGCCCTCTGACACAAGCCTGCAATCGCCACCTGGCTAAAATGGAAACCGTTTCCATTTTTGTGCATCGCACTGCAACATCGGCTAAACTCGTCGTCCGGACCGGTGGGCGCAACGCCATGCGCCTGCCACGCTCCTCATTCAAGCGGTACGCATTGCCGCGTGCCCCGCATCACGGAGGTTCCAATGGTCGAACGCGTTGAAACAGGTGGCCTGAAGGTCGCGAAGGAACTGCATGATCTGGTCACCAACGAGATCGTTGCCGGACTGGAAATCACGCCGGATCACGTCTGGCAGGCGCTGGGCGACATGGTGCGTGAGCTTGGACCACGGAATCGGGAACTGCTGGAAACCCGTGATCGGATGCAGAAACAGATCGACGAATGGCACCTGGCCCGTCGGGATCAGCCGCACGACGCTGCCGCCTACAAGGAATTCCTGAAAGAAATCGGTTATCTACTTCCAGAAGGTGAAGCGTTTTCTGTCACCACCGAGAACGTTGACCCGGAAATCGCCGAGATCGCCGGACCGCAGCTCGTGGTACCAACCAACAATGCCCGCTTCGCGCTCAATGCCGGCAACGCCCGCTGGGGCAGTCTGTACGACGCGCTCTACGGCACCGACGTCATTGCCCAGGACGGCGAGCTCGCCATCACCGAGGGCTTCAACGAGAAGCGTGCCGCCGAGGTCGTGCGTCGCGCCGCGGCGATACTGGATCAGGCGGCGCCGCTGGCCCAGGGCAGTCATGCCGACGCCACCGGCTATTCGGTGGATGCGGGCAAGCTTGTAGTGCGGATGAACGCCGGCGAGTCCGGACTCAAGGATCCCGCGCAGTTCGTCGGCTTTAACGGCGCCGGGGAGGCACCCGACGCCGTTCTGTTGCGCCGCCATGGCCTGCATCTGGAGATCCAGATCGACA
>SKGQ01000009.1 GCA_007117515.1 Ectothiorhodospiraceae bacterium
AACTGCCGGAAGACATCATTCGGCAGACGGCAATGAAATATCGGGAAGCGCAACGACGTTTAACGTCTTAAGTTTTAAGTTTTAGGTTTTAGGTTTTAGGTCATTGATTCTTAAAAAATAAAACCATTAAACATAAAACGCGGTCAGTTGATTATCGCTTCATCGACTCGAAGAACTCCGAATTCACCTTCGTGTCCTTCAGCTTGTCGAGCACGAACTCGATGGCAGCCAGTTCGTCCATGGAATGCAGGACCTTGCGCAGGATCCAGATCTTCTGCAACTCGTCAGGCTTGATCAGCAGTTCTTCGCGGCGGGTGCCGGAGCGGTTGATGTTGATGGACGGGAAGATGCGCTTCTCGGCGATGCGGCGATCCAGGTGGATCTCCATGTTGCCGGTGCCCTTGAATTCCTCGTAGATCACATCGTCCATGCGCGATCCGGTTTCCACCAGCGCCGTCGCAATGATGGTCAGGCTGCCACCTTCCTCGATGTTGCGGGCAGCACCGAAGAAACGTTTCGGCCGGTGCAGGGCGTTGGCGTCGACACCGCCGGTAAGCACCTTGCCGGAGGACGGCACCACCGTGTTGTAGGCGCGCGCCAGACGGGTAATGGAATCCAGCAGGATCACCACGTCCTTCTTGTGCTCGACCAGGCGCTTGGCCTTCTCGATGACCATCTCGGCCACCTGCACATGGCGGCTGGCCGGCTCGTCGAAGGTGGATGACACCACCTCACCGCGCACCGAACGCGCCATCTCGGTCACTTCCTCGGGCCGCTCGTCGATCAGCAGCACGATCATGTAGGCCTCGGGATTATTCGAGGTGATGCTCTGCGCGATGTTCTGCAGCATCATGGTCTTGCCGGCCTTCGGCGGCGAAACCAGCAGACCGCGTTGGCCCTTGCCGATGGGCGCGCACATGTCGATGATCCGCGCCGTCAGATCCTCGGTACTGCCATTGCCGCGCTCGAGCACGAATCGCTCCCTGGCGAACAGCGGCGTCAGGTTCTCGAACAGCACCTTGTTCTTGGCCGCATCCGGGGCCTCGAAGTTGATCTCGTTGACCTTGAGCAGGGCAAAGTACCGTTCACCCTCCTTCGGCGGCCGAATCTTGCCGGCAATGGTGTCGCCGGTGCGCAGGCTGAAGCGACGGATCTGACTGGGCGAGACATAGATATCGTCCGGGCCCGCCAGATAGGAACTGTCGGCCGAGCGCAGAAAACCGAAGCCATCCTGGAGAATCTCGAGAACCCCGTCGCCGTAGATGTCCTCGCCCTTCTTGGCATGCGCCTTGAGGATCGCGAAGATCATGTCCTGCTTGCGGGATCGGGCAACGCCCTCGATGCCGAACGATTGGGACAGCTCGGCGAGTTCCGCCGCCGGCATTTGCTTTAACTCGGTCAGATTCATGTCGATGACTTCACTTGCATGAACGGCATTCTCGCCGACCGGGTGGCCCCGTCGCCGAACGATTAGCCCTGGATGGAAATCGGGACGGCTGCCTTCCTTCCTCAGGCACCCATCTCGGGTCACGCGGGGGTATCACCCCGCCCGGGTCCGCAAACCCGCAAATTCTTGTTAAGGACGATCTGTTATCCGGCTCGCCTGCCCGGCAAACGACTGCGAGCCCTCTGGGTGACTCGCTCTTGCCTGACCGTGCCTGCGCTCGCATGGCCGGCGACTGGGTCGCCGGCCATGCAGTCACTTAGAGGTTGCTGTCGAGAAACGCGGTAAGCTGCGACTTTGATAGCGCGCCGACCTTGGTCGCTTCAACGGAGCCGTTCCGGAACAGCATCAACGTCGGAATCCCGCGGATGCCGAACTTCGGCGGCGTCTCCGGATTTTCATCGATGTTGAGCTTGGCGATGGTCAGCTTGCCGCCGTAATCCTTCGCCACTTCATCGAGAATCGGCGCAATCATCTTGCAGGGACCGCACCATTCCGCCCAGTAGTCGACCAATACCGGGTTGTCGGATTTAAGCACCTGTTCTTCGAAGGTACTGTCACTTACGTGAATAATGTCTCCGCTCACGGCTGGGGATGCCTCCAGTTTTCTAGCAGGAAAATTTTAAGCGTCTTTCTGGCGATATCGACCAGATGCCATCGCATTGGAAATGACTGAATCGAAGGGGGCCATGCGGGTGCACGACATGGCGTGCAGATGGAATAAAGCTGGACGATAATCGCTTGGTAGGAGGGTGTCAATTCCCTGTTGCGGCGACGGCAAACGCGCAGCAAATCCTTCGTACCTTTCGTGCAGTAACCCTTTAAGGAAACACTGATTTATTCCCGCGCCTGCGCCCGAGACCGGTTTTGGTCATCTGGCAAGGCGCGGTGCCGGTTCGGTAGTGGTTCTACCGGGACGGTGACGCAACGCCGCCAGAGGCCAAAACCGGCCGGGGTCTTCGACTTGGGCCTTATTGGTTTCCGAGGCAGGACGCGCTTTCCTTACCTGACGGGCAAGACCATCCATGGCCACACGATTGATTGTGTTTCTCGGCGATGATCTGGACGGCCCGATGCACTGGCTGCATCTGGACGCGTCGGACCAGGTGCTGGATCGCGGCGTCCTGGCCAGCGATGAAGCGCTGCCCGCGTCGCTTGCCGACCATCCGGCCACCGGCGTGGCCGCAGGCACACGCGTCCTGCTGACGAGGGCCCATGTGCCGACCGGCAGCCGGCAGAAACTGCTGCAAGCCCTGCCCTATGCCCTGGAAGACCAGCTCGCCGACGATGTCGACACACTGCATTTTGCCCTTGGGCGGCGGGATGAGGGCAAGGCATGGGCCGTGGCCGTGGTCGAGCGGGACTGGCTCGATCGATGGCAACAAAGACTCGCCGGCCATGGTCTTTCCCTGCAACGACTGATCCCGGAAACCCTCTGTCTGCCGCTGCAGGAACAAGGCTGGTGCGCTCTGCTGCATGACAGCCATGCGGTCATTCGCACCGGGCCGCAGGCCGGTTTCGCCGCCGACCATGGCAATCTCTTGATGTTGCTGGAAACCGCGCTGGAAGAGGCCGGCGAGGATGCCCCCGAGTCGATTCGCTTTCTGCATGTGGGGGCACTGCCCAGGGATCTGGGCCGTACTGCGCTGCCTCTGCAGCCGGAACGGCTGCCGGCACTGCACGACTGGCTGGCCGTTTACAGCCGCGATCCGAATGCCATCAACCTGCTGCAGGGCGATTACGCGGTTCTCTCGACCGATCGCAGCCTGGTTCGGCCCTGGGCTGCGGTGGCCGCTCTATTCCTCGTCTGGATGGTCCTGCTCAGCGGCTCAATGATCCTTGAGCAGCGGCAACTCCGGGCGGAACTGGCTGAACTTGACGCCGCGGTACTCGATACCATGCGCGAGGTCTTTCCCCAGGCCAACGACGTGCGCCAGGCGCGGGAACGCCTGCAGGCGCGACTCGCTCAACTCGAGGCCGGCGACGGGCCCGATTTCGGCGATGGCCCGCTCGACACGCTGCGCCAGATCGGGCCAATCCTGCGTCGGCATGAGGCCATTACGCTCAGCGGCATGAGCTGGCGGGGTGGCAACCTGGAGATCGAATTGCGCGGCGAGAGCCTGCAGCAGATTGACCGGCTGAGCCGTGAACTGAACGCCGCCAGCGGCATCAGTGCCGAGGTCCGCTCCGCCAGCAGCGGCGACGAAGCCGTGCAGGGGCGCTTGCTGCTGCGGAGGCCGTCCTCATGAGGCAATGGTGGATCAACCTCGCGCCCGGTGAGCGCCGAACACTGCTGATTGGCGGGGTCAGTCTTGGCGTCATCCTGTTCTACTTCCTGTTCTGGCAGCCACTGCGCGAGGACACCGACCGGCTGGCCCAGGATGTGGAGAATCGCCAGGCGCTGCTCGCCTGGAGCGGTGAGACGGTGGCGCGGATTCGCACGCTTGGCGGCGGCGGCCAGGTGGCTGCCGTCGACGACTCGGGTCAGGCCCTGTTCGCCCTGGCCGACAGCCACGCCCGCGAGGCAGGTCTGGCGGATGTGCTGCAACGGGTCGAACCCAGCGGTGAAGGCGGCGCCCGCATCGTCTTCGAGCAGATCGCCTTCGACGAGTTGATGCATTGGGTGGGTGCATTGCAGACCCGCTACGGGGTTCGTATCGGTATGCTGACCTTGCAGCAATCCAGTCTCGGTGGCCGGGTCGACGCGCAGCTAGTGCTGGAACCCGGTGGCACATGACAACGCACCCTGGTAGCACCCCTCATCGGCGCCGCCTGATTGCCGGCCTTGTGTTATTCGGCCTGCTCACTTTTCTGCTGGCACTCATACTGCGTCTGCCGGCAGCCCAGGCCTGGCAATGGTTCGGCCAGGATCTGCCCGTACAGGTGGAAGGCATTTCCGGAACCGTCTGGGACGGGCGTGCGGCCCGCGTGCACTACCAGGAGGAAACCTTTCACGATGCCCGCTGGCTGTTTCTGCCCGGGCGGCTTTTAAGTGCACGGGCAACCGTGGACTTCAGCATGCGCGCCGACCAGGGGCGGGTCCAGGGTCGAGCCTCCCGCGGCCTGCGTCGCGACCTGCTGTTGCAGGATCTGCGGCTGGCCCTGCCCGCAACGCAGATCCTGCGACTCTCCGGACGGGACCGACTGCCGGTGGACGTGGACGGCCGGCTGGATGCCTTTCTCGAAACGGTGCATCTGGATGCCGCCGGCAGCCTGCGGGGCATTCGCGGCCTGGTCAACTGGGTCGACGGCAGTTTCAGTCTTGGCGATCCGGTCGAACTCGGCAGCTACGCCCTGCGGATCGACGGTGATCAGGAACGCCTGCTGGGCCAGTTGCAGGATGTGGATGCGGTGCTTCGACTGGAAGGCGACGTCGTCCTGTTACCGCGCAGTGGCGATGTCCATGGCGAGATCATCACGCAGGCCCTGGAAGGCGCCGATTCGGCGCTGATCGAAAACATGCGCTTTGCCGGACTCCCCGAGCCGACGGCCGAGAACCGCATCCGCTTCCATGGCAACCTTGCCAACCCCTTAGGATTCCAGGGCGACATCCTGTAGAAGGCGCCGATTCATCACCACGACTGGTTCCACGGTTTGCCATCTTCTGCCTGAAAGGACTTGACGTCAGGTCTCATTCGTCTAACCTCGATTTGTACATATCTTGTACAAGTTAAATACATCTCCTTGAGTGTCGAAGAGGTACGCAATGAGCATGACAATTCGGGGCGTCGCAGCAATCCTTGCCCTCGGCCTCGGCTCTACCCCCTGGCTGGCCAGCGCGGAAGAGGCAGCCCCGGGCACCGGAGAAAATGCGGCAACCGAGTGGCGGTCACCGGGTCATGGTGTCCAGACCAGGACGCAGCGTCGCGCGGATCGCGCTGTACTCACGCTGCAACAGGACGCGCTTGGCCGCATCATCGGACGCAACAGTGGTAAGCCGGCTGGGCCGCTGACGCGAAATGATCCGGAGATCACTAGATCGCCAGCGCCTCCTTCCGAATTTGAAGTGATCCGGCTCTGACTGCCTGAGCGCCTGGACTGTGTAGAATGGGAGACCGCCGATGGCGCGTTTTGCCCGTCGTTTCGTGACAGTCCAGCCGCCGCAGGTTTTTGTCTCTATGCCGAAAAAGCCGGATATCCTCGACAGTCGCGTGGTCGCCCGCTCACGTCTGTTCCGTATCGAGGCCGTCAATCTCCGTTTCAGTAACGGCACCGAGGTGGAGTACGAAAGGCTCCGGGGCTCGGGTGCCGTAGGCGCCGTCATCATCGTGCCGCTGCTTGACGACGACACGGTGCTCCTGATCCGCGAATACGGTGTTGGCCTGGAACGTTATGAACTGGGGCTGCCGAAGGGCCGCGTCGAACCGGGCGAGAGCTTCGCCGAGGCAAGCAACCGCGAGTTGATGGAAGAGGTCGGCTTCGGGGCCCGCAGCCTGACCCCACTGAAGGCGGTGAGTCTGGCGCCCGGCTATCTGGGCCATCGCACTCAGATCATGCTCGCCGAGGACCTCTATGAAAAGCATTTGCCCGGCGATGAACCGGAGCCGATCGAAGTGGTGCCCTATCCGCTGGCCCGGCTGGATGAGTTGCTGCTGACCGACCCGGAGTTCACCGAAGGCCGCTCCATCGCCGCCCTCAGCCTGACCCAGCGATACCTGGCGCGACGCCGGGAGGGTACTGAATGACGGTCTCCGTACCGGACCTTCTGGAGCCCGTTCTGGGCGTCGCCCACGAGGCCGGCCAGGCAATTATGACGGTTTACAACAGCGGCTTCACCGTCGATCGCAAGGACGACAACTCACCGGTAACAGCAGCCGACACGGCCGCCAACACGGTGATCACCGATACCCTGACCAGGCTGACTCCGGAGGTGCCGATCATCTCCGAGGAACAGCCACTGCCCGCCTGGCAACGGCGGCGCCACTGGTCGCGCTACTGGTTGCTTGATCCGCTGGACGGCACCCGTGAGTTCATCCGCCGCAACGGGCAGTTCGCGGTGAACATCGCGCTGATCGAGGATGGACGACCAGCGCTCGGTATCGTGCATGCGCCCACGGACGGCCGTAGCTGGTTCGGCGGCCCGGGCATCGGCGCCTTCCTCGAAACCCGCAATGGCAGCCGCAGCGCGCTTGCCAGCAGTGTCAGGCCATCGCCTCCTTACCGGATCGTTGTCGGGCGCAACCGGCCGCGTCCGCACGTCCGCGAGATGCTGGCACGGCTGCCGGAACACGAACTCCTGCACTATGGCTCATCCATCAAGATCTGCCTGATCGCCGAGGGCAAGGCCGATATCTTCCCGCGGCTTGGGCCGATTTCGGAATGGGATCTGGCCGCGCCGCAGGCGATTCTCGAGGCCGCTGGTGGTGGCGTGCTCGATCTCAAGCGACTCGCCCCCCTGGTCTACAACCGGCGCGCCTCGCTGACCTTGCGCGACGTGATCGCGGTCGGTGACCCGAATGCCCACTGGTGGCAGTCCCTGCAGGCTGAAGCGGTCGCGCAGTGAAACGGGTCTACAGCGCCCCCAGCCCGCTTCTGGTCGGCCATATGCGCAACATCCTGCAAACGGCTGGCGTGCGCTGCTTCATCCGCAACGAAGGACTGATCGGCGGCGCCGGCGAGCTGCCACCGACGCTGGTCTGGCCGGAGTTATGGGTGGAACGGGAGATCGACCATGATCGCGCCGAACGGCTGGTGGAAGAAGCCCTGACCGAACCGGAACCCGGCCGCGGCTGGACCTGTCCCGCCTGCCAGGAACAGTTGGAAGCCCAGTTCGACACCTGCTGGAACTGCGGGCGGGAACGTCCCGCAAGACAGCCGTAGGAAAACACTGCTTTCGTCCCTGGCCATTGAAGAAACGCCGGCTCATTCCCCTACCTGTGTGTTGAGTCCGCATTTTTTCCGCGGCAAGGCGCGGGAATGGATCCGCGTTTCCTCAAGCCAGCGCCAGGGTCTGCCGGGCGATCTCGGCCTCCTCATCGGTGGCGACGACCAATACCGGCACCCGACTGTCTGCACTGCTGACGGTCTGCGCGTTTTCTGCGTTCGCCGTGCGATCCAGGCGCACTCCCAGCCAGGCAAGATGGCGACAGATCTGCTCGCGGACCGCCGCAGCATTCTCGCCGATACCGGCGGTGAACACCACGGCATCGAGGCCGCCGATACCTGTCGCCACCGAGGCAATCTCACGCGCCGCCCGGTAGCAATAAAGTTCCACCGCCTCGGCGGCTGGCTTCTCACCGCTTTGCAGCAGCTCGCGCATGTCCTGGCTGATGCCGGAGACCCCCAGCAGCCCCGACCGTCGATATAGCAGGTCCTCTATCTCGCGCGGGCCCATGCCCTCATGATCCATCAGGTACAGCACCACGCCCGGGTCCAGACTACCGCAGCGCGTCCCCATGGGCAGGCCGTCCAGTGCCGTGAATCCCATACTGGTGGCCAGACTGCGGCCGGCACGCATGCCGCACAGACTGGCACCGTTGCCCAGATGTGCGACCACCACATGACCGGCGTGCAGATCCGGCCGATGGCGCCGCAGCCAGGCAGCAATGGACTGGTAGGACAGCCCATGAAAGCCGTACCGGAGCACGCCCTGCGAGGTATACCGGCGCGGCAGTGCGAACTGCTGTGCCACCGCCGGCTGGGTACGATGAAACGCGGTATCGAAACAGGCGATCTGGAGCAGCTCGGGCCGCGCCTCGGTAAGCCGCGCCGGCGGCGCCAGATTGTGCATCTGGTGCAGCGGCGCCAGCGGCTCCAGCAGCGCCAGTTCATTCAGGACGGCCGGACTCAGGACCACCGGTTCTCTGCGCTCGGGGCCGCCGTGGACCACACGATGACCGACCGCCACCAGGCCGCTACCGTCGTCCTGCGAATCCAGCCACTGCAGCAGCCGATCCATGGCCGGCGCATGCTCGGCAGACGGCAAGGCCTCGTCCAGCAGCGTGGCGTCGTGGCCGTCGGTGATCCGGATACGGCCCTGGCCCTTCCCGCCGAGACCTTCGGCCAGGCCGCGCGCCTCCAGCGACAGGCCCCGGCGCTCCACGCGATACAAGGCCAGCTTTATGCTGGACGAGCCGGCATTGACCACCAGCACCAGATCACGCATTGCTATTCTCCCGGGCCATAAGCAGGGCAATTGCGCACGAGGCCACCCGCGAGAAGCGATCATCGGCACGACTGGTCAGCACCACCGGCACACGCGCGCCACAGACGATTCCGGCGGCCTCGGCATCCGCCAGATAATGCAGCTGCTTGCCCAGCATGTTGGCGGATTCCAGATCCGGTGCCAGCAGGATATCCGGCCGCCCGGCCACCGGAGATTGAATACCCTTGGTCCGCGCCGCCACTTCCGAGATGGCATTATCGAAAGCCAGCGGGCCATCCAGTTCGCCACCCCGGATCTGACCGCGATCGGCCATCTTGCAAAGTGCTGCCGCATCCAGCGTCGACTGGATCTGCGGATTGATTTCCTCGGTGGCTGACAGCACCGCCAGCCGCGGCGTCTCGACACCCATGGCATGCAACAGGTCGATGGCATTACGTGCGATATCGGCCTTGGCCGACAGATCCGGTCGGATGTTCAGGGCCGAATCGGTGATGATCAGCGGACGGGGGTAGGTCGGCACATCCATCACCCAGGCGTGACTCATGCGCCGCTCGGTGCGCAGCCCGGATTGCCGACCGACGATCGCCCCCATGAATTCATCGGTGTGCAGTGCGCCCTTCATCAGGCCACCTGCCTTGCCGTCACGGACCAGCGCCACGGCCTGCTCTGCGGCCGCATGGCTGTGTTCGGTGTCGATCAGACAGGCATCCTCCAGCTCGATACCGGCCTGCTCCGCCGCCTGGCGAATGCGGCGGGACGGCCCCACCAGTAGCGGCTCGATCAACCCCCGGCGGGCCGCCTCCATGGCACCACCCAGCGATTCCGCGTCCACCGGATGGACCACGGCCATGGTCAGTGCGGGCAGCTCACGGGCCAGGCCGAGCAGGCGCTGGAGCTGACGTCGAGAAATGCCGTCGTCCAGTGAACCAATCTCGGCGCTGTCCAGCGGCTGCGCCGTGGCCGGCGCTTCCACCAGCACGCTGCCCTCGAGCACCGAACTGCCATCCTGTGCCCGACACAGGCAATCCAGCAGCACCCGCCGCGCATCCTGTTTCTCGCGCACCGTCAGGGTGATCTCGACGCTCTCACCCAACCGGATCGAACCGATGTAACGCACATCCTGTTGCAACACCCGACTGCCCAGTCCCGGCAGACGCGTGGCCACAGCAACCGTGACCAGTGCCGTGGCCCACATGCCGCCGGTCATCAACCGGCGGAACAGACTGCCGTCACCCTGATCGTCGTCTCCAGCGTAATGACGCAGTTCCTGCAGCGTCAGCCGGCGCTTCATGCAAGCAGAATCGCCCGGCTGCAGATCGGAATAGGTAAGACTGCGGATCGCTTCGCTCATACGCCTCACCCCACCACGTGATAACCGGCATCGATGTAGGTAATGTTGCCGGTGAGGGTTTTCGCCCGGTCGCTGACCAGGAAGGCGGCCATCGCGCCGACATCTTCGATGTCCGCAAGTTGTTCCTGAGGCGCGCGTGCGCGAGTGCGCTCCATCAACTCGTCAAAGCGGGCGATGCCCGAAGCCGCACGGGTCTTCAGCGGCCCCGGCGACAGCGCATGCACGCGAATGCCCTGCGGCCCGAGTTCCGCGGCCATGTAGCGCACGCTGCTTTGCAGCGCGGACTTCACCGGCCCCATCAGGTTGTAGTCATCCACCACCTTCTCGGCACCGTAGAAGCTCACGGTCAGCAGCGTGCCGCCGTCGTCGGCCATCAACGGTTCGGCCAGTCGCGCCATGCGGATGAAGGAATGGCAGGAGACATCCATCGCCTGCATGAACCCACGCTGACTGCTGTCCACCAGCCGGCCATGCAGATCCTCGCGCGGCGCGAAGGCAATCGAGTGCAGCAGGAAGTCGAGCTTGCCCCAGCGCTGTTCCAGCTCCGCGAACACCGCCTCCAGCTGCCCCGGTTCGCGCACGTCACAGGCAATGAAGGGATCGGCATCGACCTTCTTTGCCAACGGTTCCACCCATTTCAGCGCCTTGTCGTTGACGTAAGTCATGGCCAATTCGGCCCCGAGCTGGTGGAAGTGCCGGGCACAGGACCAGGCGATGCTGCTCTCGTTGGCAACCCCGACCACCAGGCCTTTCTTGCCGGCGAGAGACAGGAACTCACTCATTCGAATTCTCCTTGGTGCTGCTTGGCTGATTGATCGGCCGCATCATGCCGCACCGGCAATGGTCCACTGTGCTTTCCGGCATACAGGCTGACATGGGGGAACGGAATCTCGATATCTTCGTCGTCGAAGGCGCGCTTGATTTCCAGCGGCAGTGAGGTGCGCAACGCGAGAAAGTTCTCGCGGCGGGCCCAGACCGACACCTGCACATCCACCGAGGAACTGCCAAAGCCCTGGAAAATAACCTGTGGTTTCGGTTCCACCAGGCACAACGGATTGCGATCCGCCACTGCCTCGATCAGCTTCTGCACCCGCGCCATGTCCTCACCATAGGCGACCCCGAGCTGCAGGTCATAGCGGCGGATGGGGAAGCGCGAAAAATTGGTGACAAGACTTTTCATCATGGTTTCGTTCGGAATCCGCACGAACAGATTGTCAAAGGTACGCAGTTTGACCGACAGCAGATCCACCGCCAGCACCTCACCGGTGACGTCCGCAACCTTCACCGTGTCACCGATCTGGAACGGACGCTCCGCCAGCAGGAACAGGCCGCTGATCAGGTTCGAGGCCGAGGTCTGCGAGGCGAAACCGATGGCCACGGTCAGGATACCGGCGGCACCGAGCAGTACGCCCAGCCGGAAACCCAGTTGATGCAGGGCCGTCGCCACCACCAGCCCGACCAGCACGTAGAACACCAGCCGGCGGAAGACCGTTGCCTGGTGCACGTCGAGGCGTCCGCTGATGAGCCTCTCGACCCCGCGCGCCGCCAGTCGCGCCGCAAACAGCCCGACCACCAACAGGAGTACCGCCTGGACGATGACCACCCAGTTGAGGCCGGTGAACTGCACCCAAAGCCCGGATCCCAGATCAGACAGCATCACGCCACCTCGTCAGAACAATGCGCTGAAGGCGCGGAAGACGGCATTGCGCTGCACTTTCTGCCGCGCCCCGGCAACCAGCTCGGCGGCGCCGGCCTGCTCCGGCGGACCGCTACCGGTGAGCAACTCTGCCATATCGCCGTCTTCCCGCCGGGTGACCGTCACGGTCTCGGTCCAGAGCCAACCGTCCGCCTCGGCAAGGTAAACCCTGAGCGTCTCGACAGGCAGTTGCAGCTTCTCGATATGTAGCGTGTCCGCCGCCAGATTGCGCACCACCAGCGGCGTATTGGCACGATTCGGAATATGCGGATACTCGGTCAGGTCAAGTCGGCACCGGGTGCGTGTGGCATAACACAGCGACCCCAATCGCGTGTTCGGCCCGAACCAGGTATCGGAGAGTTGGTGGCTGGGAAATTCGGTGAGCAGTCGCGCCTGCTCACCCACCGCCAGGCTCACCCATACCGGATAACTGAGATAGAACTGCACGGTTTCACCGGGCGGGATACTGACCGGGGTCGAGGGCCGCGACACGATGGAGCGATCCGGCAGCAGCACGCCGACCCGCAACCTCGTGCTGTCATCAGCCACCAGAAAACGCTGTATCGAACCGTCCAGCGGCTCCACCTCGGCCTCCTTGTGCCGTTCCAGCGCCAGCGTTGAATCGTAGGCATCTCCGGAGGCATCCTTCTGCAGTCGCCACTCACCGCGCGTGCGCTGGACATTGAAGCCGAGCGGCCCCACCCGCCAACTCAGCGACGACCCGACCGGAATCTCGAAATCGCCGAACCAGCGGCCATCCAACGACAGCACCTCGGCTGTCGTGCCGCTCGGAGTCATCCCCGTACCGGCACCATCATCACCGCCTCACCGGTAACCACTGGCTTGCCATCCACGCTGGCCGTGGTCGCAAGCGTCACGAAGCGACGCTTCGGATCAAGCGCCGTGACTTCGACATTGACCGTCACGGTGTCACCGATTCGCACCGGGGCACGGAACCGCAGGTTCTGACTGACATAGATGCAGCCCTCACCCGGCAATTTGGTGCCGACCACGGTGGAAATGAAGGCGCCGGTGAGCATGCCGTGGGCGATACGTCCCTCGAACATGGTGTTGGCGGCGAACTCCTCGTTCACATGCACCGGGTTGAAATCGCCGCTGACGCCGGCGAACGCGGCAATATCCGCCTCGGTCACGGTGCGACCGTAGGAGGCCGTCATGCCGGGTTTCAGATCTTCGAAAGAATAACCGCCTTGCATCTGATGACTCCTGCCTGGGGAACGCTGAATCGGGCGCCCCCGAAAAATACCCGCCACGCTTCCAGGAAAACACTGATTTATTCACACGCCTGCGTTGAACTCCGCATTTTTCCCGGGGCAAGGCGCGCAGTGCCGCGCCGCAGTCACTCTGCGGTCAAGCAGCGCAACGCCGCCAGGGGCCAAAACCGGTCTCGGGCGCAGACGCGGGAATAAATTCAGTGTTTCCCCAGGCGCGACACCCATAAACAGATGCGCAGTCTACATGCTGCCAAAGCATCCAAACCACGGGCACTCACCCCTCCTCAGCCCCCTTGAGCAACTGCATCGGCGAACTGCGATACAAACCGCGGGTGGCCAGCAAGCCCGCAAGGGTCACCACAGCAGCCCCGGCGGCGGCGCCGAGCAGGGGCAGCCAGAGATTGAAGCCGTAATCCAGTTCGAACAACTGACGGGCCATGAGCTGGCCGGCCACCGCGGCACCCAGACCGGCCAGCAGCCCGGCGGTGCCGCCCAGCAGCAGGAACTCACCCAGCGCCAGCCGGCGGATCAACTCACGACTGGCACCCAGCGAACGCAGCAGCGCACCCTCGAAGCGCCGCTCCTCGCGGGTAACCTGCAGCGCAGCCAGCAGCACCACGATACCGGCGAACAGGGTCAGCAGCGCCATCAGTTCCACAACCCGTGTGCCCTGGTCCATGATCCCGCGCACCGTGTCCAGGATTGCGTCGATATCAATGACCGTGACGCTGGGATAGGCGCGCACCAGATCGGTCACCAGGCGCCGCTGGTCGGCCGACAGATGAAAACTGGTGATGTAGGTGGCAGGCGCATCGTCCAGCACGCCCGGCGACGAAGCGACGAAGAAATTGACGTTGAAGCTGTCCCAGCGCACCTCACGCAGATTGCTGACGGTTGCGCTGTAACGGCTCCCGCCGGCCTCGAAGGCCAGCGTATCGCCCACCGACACACCCAGCCTCTCGGCGATATCCACCTCCACCGAGAAGGCCGGATCCGGATCGTCGCCCCAGAAACGGCCGGCAACGATGGTGTTGTCCTCGGGCAGGGTTTCCAGCTGGGACAGATTGAACTCCCGCGACATCAGGCGGCGGGTCTGCGGGTCCGGATAGTCATCCGGCTGCACGGCTTTCTCGTTGATCGCCACCAACCGGCCCCGCACCATCGGATAGACGTCGGCCTCGATTCCGGCCTCGCGCAGTCGCTCCTCCACCCCCGCCGCCTCGTCTGACTGGATATTGATCAGGAAATGGTTGGCCGCATCCGCCGGCAGGCTGTCCTGCCAGGTTGCAAGCAGGTCACCACGCACCACGGTCAGCAACAATAGCGCCATCAGGCCCAGCCCCAGGGCCATGATCTGAATGCTGGCGGTGAGCGGCCGGCGGGTCAGCCCGGACAGACGCAGGATGACGCCGCTGCGCCCGCGGCGCAGCGCGCGCAGGGCCTGCACCAGGCCAAAGGCCGCTAGCGCCAGCGCCAGCAGCGTGCCCAGCACCGCCGCAAATACCCACAGGGCCAGACGCAGATCGCCGGCCTGCCACCACATCAACAGGAACACGGCAGCCAGCGCCACCGGATAGGCACCGGCGCCGCGCAGGATCTGCTCCCCCAGGTCACGTCGCAGCACGCGCAACGGCGGCACCCGCCGCAGCCGCAGCACCGTCGGTATAGCGAATCCAAGCAGGATGATCTGCGCCGCGATCACTCCGGTGGCCGCCGGCCGCCAGCCTGCAGCGGGCAGTTCCGGCAACAGATCGGCAACCAGAGCCAACATGGCCAGGTGCAGGCCGAAGCCAAGTATTGTGCCGATGGCGGCGGTGACCAGACCGAGCAGCAACATCTTCCAGCTCAGGATCAGGCCGATCTGGCGCTCGGTGGCGCCCAGACAGCGCATGATCGCAACCCGATCCAGGTGCCGCGCCGCATAGTGGCGGATGGTCAGCAGCATGCCGACGCCGCCGACGACCACGGTCAGCAGCGCACTCAGGCCCAGAAAGCGTTGCGCTGCCTCGATCGCGCGGCCTACCCCCGCCTGGCCCTCACCAGGTCGCTGCAAGCGCAGACCGTCGCCCAGCAACGGTTCGATCGCCGCGCTCCAGTCGGCCACGGCGTCATCCGGCCCGGCTATCAGAAGACCGTAGCGAATCCGGCTGGCGGCCTGGACCAGCCCGGTGTCGTCCACGTCCGCCTGGTTCATCATCAGTCGCGGTGACAGGTTCTGGAAGCCGCCGCCGCGGTCCGGCTCCAGAAACAGCACCTTGCCGATGGTGAAGCGGCTGGCACCAAGCTCGATGGTGTCCCCCGGTGCCGCATCCAGTTGCAGCAGCAGCCTGGGCTCGACCCAGACCTGACCGCTGGGCGGTACCTCCCGGGTTTCGCGCCGGCTGTCGTCAGGATCGTCGCCCACCAGCAGGCTGCCACGCAGCGGATAGCCGGCTTCGACAGCCTTGATGGAACTGAGCTGGGTCTGTTCGCCGAACAGCACCACGCTGGGGAACTCCAGCGTGGTGCTTACCGACAGTTCGCGTTGCAGGGCCTGTTCCACCAGTTCCTCGGGCAAGGGCTCACTGCCAATCACGGCCCGATCGGCGCCCAGCAATTCGGCAGCCCGACCCTCGGTGCCACCGCCCACCCGATCCGCCAGCCAGGCCACGGCGGTAATCGCGGTGACCGCAAGAATCAGCGACATGGCCAGCAGCCGCAGTTCGCCAGCCTTCCAGTCCCGTCGCAGCAGGCGCGCGGCGTAGCGGAGTTCCCTCACGCGGCCTCCAGGCGGCCATCAGTGAGTTGCAGCACGCGGTCGCAGCGGCTCGCCAGTACCGGATCGTGGGTCACCAGCACCAGGGTCGTGCCGGCCTCGCGATTGCGCGTGAACAGCAGGTCCGAGACCCTGCCGCCGGTGGTCTGATCCAGGTTGCCGGTGGGTTCGTCGGCCAGCAGCAGGCGCGGGCTGGTGACGAAGGCGCGGGCGATCGCCACCCGCTGCTGTTCCCCGCCGGAGAGTTGCCGCGGATAATGGCCGCGACGCTCGGCCAGACCCACATCGGCCAGCGCCCGGGTCGCGGTTTCGGCGGCGCCGGGCGTGCCGGCCAGTTCCAGCGGGAGCATTACGTTCTCCAGCGCGGTCAGACCAGAGAGTAGATGGAAGGCCTGGAACACGAAGCCCAGCTC
>SKGQ01000207.1 GCA_007117515.1 Ectothiorhodospiraceae bacterium
GCGAATGTCGGAACCGCATTCGAAAGCCCTTCGTTTACCGAGTTCTACGATCCCACCGAACCGGGCGAAGGTTTTGACCCGGGCCTTGAGCCGCAGAAAGCACTCAATTTCGAAGTCGGAGCGAAGGGTTTTATCGGTGATAATGCACGTTACGAGCTGACCGCATTCACTGTCGAGACGCGGGATGAGATCGTGCAGGTGCTGAATGATCCGGACCGCTTCGAAAATGCGGGCCGCACCCGCCGCATCGGTGTCGAGGCCGGGCTGGAATATTTCTTCACGCCACGTTTCAGCGCAACGGGTTCCTATACCTGGTCCGATTTCCGTTTCCGTAGTCTGGAAAATCAGGCTGGTGACAGCTTCCGTGGCAAGCGCCTACCCGGACTCCCGCGGCATACCTTCTTTGGTGAACTGGCATGGCGGGACCCGAGCGGATTCTATGCCATCGCCGATACGCTGCTGGTCAGTCATGTGTTTGGTGATAATGCGAACGATGAGCGTGTCGCCGGTTACGGCGTTGTCAACGCAC
Organism: Ectothiorhodospiraceae bacterium; assembly: GCA_007117515.1. Classification (GTDB taxonomy): domain Bacteria; phylum Pseudomonadota; class Gammaproteobacteria; order Nitrococcales; family Aquisalimonadaceae; genus Methylonatrum. The sequence continues at coordinate 530 of SKGQ01000207.1, forward strand.
GCATCGGCACGACGCAGCAGGTGGGTGCCGTAGAATTCGAAACCTTCATTGCCGTCAACAATATTCTGAACAAGGAATACATCGAGAATGTGCGAGTGAATTCTGCACCGAATTTCCTCGAACCAGCCCCGGAGCGAAACACCTTTGCCGGTGTCCGCGCCCGTTTCTGACCGGCGAGGCTGAGGCTTCGGCATGTACGGCCCCGCTCCCGGCGGGGCCGTTTTCGTTTGCCGTCCCAATTCTGTCACAGCGCCTTTGTTACCCCCAGGGAAAGCTGCACCGGCATCGTGACACTTAAGGTCTTGCCCGTTCCCGAAGCTGAAAAAAACGTGGCGCCGCGTGGGTTTCTAAGGATGGCACCAAGCTTGCTTGTTCCCGGTGTGGCTCTTCATGCCCGGGCGGCAACCGCCGCCAAAATCACTACAAAGACAGAAGTTGGGAGGATTCTCCAATGCGTTTTACCCGAACCCGCAGCATGCTGACCGGTGGCGCTTCATCCGCGCTCGTGTTGGCCGCACTGGCGTCTGGCAATGTTGTCGCTTCCGACAATGGTGTCGTGACCCAGCAGATGATTAACGAAGATGCCATGCATACGGACCGCGTCACGTCCTACGGCATGGGTCCGTACCATCAGCGTTACAGCACGCTGGACCAGGTCAACCGCGACACCGTGGGCGGTCTTGTCCCGGCCTGGGCTTTCTCCTTTGGCGGCGAGCAACAGCGCGGCCAGGAAACCCAGGCCCTGATTCATGACGGCGTCATGTTCATCACCGGGTCCTATTCCCGCATGTGGGCGTTGGATGCCAAGAGCGGTGAAATGCTGTGGTCATACGAACACCGTCTGCCGGACGGCATCTCCCCATGCTGCGACGTGGTCAACCGTGGTGCCGCCATCTACGACGATCTCGTGATCTTCGGCACGCTGGACGCCATGATGGTCGCGGTGGACCGTGAGACCGGTCGTGTCCGCTGGCGCGAAAGGATTGCCGACTACCAGGCTGGTTATTCCTACACCGCAGCACCGCTGATTGCGAACGATCTGCTGATCCACGGCAACTCCGGTGGTGAGTTCGGCGCAGTCGGCGAAGTCACTGCGCGCGATCCGCGGACCGGTGAGAAGGTCTGGTCGCGGCCGGTGGTCGAAGGCCATATGGGCATGCTGCCCGGTGGCGAAGAGTCCATGACCGGCGAGAAGAACGCCACCTGGGAAGGTGAAGCGTATGTGCAGGGTGGCGGTGCCCCGTGGTTGGGTGGCAGCTACGATCCCGAGCTGAACCTGATCTACATCGGCACGGGTAACCCGGCACCGTGGAATGCCTACAGTCGCCCGGGCGACAACCTGTACACGTCCACCACGCTGGCCCTTGACGCCGATAACGGTGAAATCGTCTGGCATTATCAGACCACCCCCAACGATCACTGGGATTACGACGGCGTCAATGAACTGGTGCTGTTTGACCTGGAGCACGACGGCGAAACCGTGAAGGCTGCCGCCAAGGCAGACCGTAACGGGTTCTTCTACGTGCTGAATCGTGAAAACGGTGAACTGCTGAACGCTGCCAAGTTTGTCGATAACGTCAACTGGGCCGAAGGTATCGATCTGGAAACGGGTCGGCCGATCGAGACGGGCAACCGTCCGGGTAATCCGGCAGATGCCGATGGCGAAGAAGGTGAATCCGTGGTTGCCCAGCCGGCATTCCTCGGTGGCAAGAACTGGAACCACATGTCCTACAGTCAGCGGACCGGGTTGTTCTACATCCCGGCCAACGAGTGGGAAATGGAAATCTGGAACGAGCCGGTCACCTACCGTCGCGGCGCTGCCTACCTGGGCGCGGGCTTCACCATCAGGCCGATCTACGATGACAAGGTGGGCGTGCTGCGGGCGATGGATCCGCAGACCCTTGAGGTCAAGTTTGAAGTGCCGAATCCGACCCCGTTGTGGTCCAGCGTGCTGACCACGGCCGGCGGCCTGGTGTTCTATGGCACCCCGGAAGGTCACCTGAAGGCCATCTGCGATGAGACCGGCGAGGAGTTGTGGCACTTCCAGACCGGTTCCGGCGTGGTCGGTCAGCCCGTCACCTGGGAAATGGATGGTGAGCAGTACATCACCGTCGCTTCCGGTTGGGGTGGTGCCGTGCCGCTTTGGGGCGGTGAGATTGGCCCGCTGGTCAGCCACATCACCCAGGGTGGCATGATGTGGACCTTCAAACTGGCAGACATTCACGCGGCTTCTGCTAATCGCTGAGTTGTGAGAACCAAAAACCGGGCAACGAGTCAAACTGTTGCCCGGTTTCTGATTGCCAGAAATTCCTAGAGAGACAGGTAAAAAAGCATGATGCATCACCTCACGCGTGTTTCCGTGGCTGCCCTGGTGCTGGGTGGTTTCATTTTTTCGGCAGGGACGCTGCATGCTCATGGGGATGTGAACCCACAACCGGTGGAAACCGAAGGGCTTCCGGAGTTGGGTGAATGGAAGGACACGAACCCCTATCGCGATCTGGAAGGGGATGAATACGAGCGCGCCATCACCATTGGTCGGCGCGGCTACCAGGCCAACTGTGCGGCCTGTCATGGGCTCGGCGGTGTCTCCGGCGGTATCGCGCCGGATCTACGCATGCTTGAGCCGGATTTTGACGACGCGTACTTCGTCGAGAAGGTGCGCAATGGCGCTCGCGGCATGCCAGCGTTCGAGGGCGTGCTGGAGCAGGAAGCGCTCTGGGCGATCAAGACCTGGCTCGAGACCATGCACGAAGAAGCGATGGAGCAGCGCTATGGGCGTTAAGAGCGGCATCATCGCTGCACTCGCCGGCGCGGCGCTTCTCGGTTCTGCAACTGCCTCTGCCGAACGCATGGACGAAATCCGTGATGGCGGCAGTCTGAAGATTGCTGTCTATAATGATTTCACGCCTTATTCCTGTGTCGGTCTCGAGAGGGATCTGACTGGCGTGGACGTGGAACTGGCAAACGCCCTGGGCGAGAAGCTCGGCGTCAACGTGGATCTGTTCGGCTTCAGTGCCGGTGACTCCATGGGCAGCGACCTGCAGCGGCGGATGGACGAGCAGCGGGACGACAGCTGGAGCGATGACTATTTCCCTGATCGGGCCCCGGATCTGATGATGCACGTGCCCATCGATCCTGTGTTTGCCGCCCGCAACCCGGAATACGAGATCACCGCCGGCTATTTCCATGAGTCGATGGCGGTACTTTATGACCGTGAACGTTTGGGTGAACTGCCAGCCGTGATCAATACGCCGGATCCGTTCATCGGTGAACGCCTCGGTGTCGAGATGTACACCCTGAGCTATGTGTTCCTGACCAATGGCTTCGACGGACGTCTGCGCGAGACCACCGTCAACCACACCAGCGTGGTCGAAGCGGTGGAATCGCTGCTCGACGGCAAGGTGTCCGCGGTTATGGGTCCACGCGGCGAGCTGCATTCCGCGCTGGCGACGTTCCCCGAGATCAGCGGCAGCTACGGCATGAGCGGCCTCGACGATCTGTTCCGCACGGATCGCGTGCGCAGTGCCTGGGATGTGGGTGTTGCGATGCAGATCGGTAATCCCGGCCTGCAGGAGGCCGTGGAACAGGCCATGGCGGATCTGATCGAGGACGGGACCGTTGCCGAAATCTTCGCGCAGTACGGCATTGCATGGACCGGTGCCCGTGGTGACGTTTCCGGCAACGGCGCGATGCCTGCCGGTGATGGTCCGGCCGGTGTTGCACGCCAGGGGCTGGAACGCAGTCGCGTTTGCCGGGCAACGGTGCCCGCAGGTCTGTACTGACGCTCCGTCGGCTGAGAGCAATATCGCCAAAGCCGCCGGGGCCTTCCCCGAGCGGCTTTTTTGGTTTCTGATGGGGGAAGGCATGGCAGCATCCGCTGGCCTTGCGCCGCGTACCGCGAAGACAGTGCCGCCGGCTAATGACCGGCCACATGAAAAGTCGTTCGGAGGAGTCATGAAACACCTGATTGGTCTGGTGCTCGGCGTCTGCCTCTGCGCCGTTGGCACCGCTCAGGCAGCAAATGAAGACCCGATGCGGTCGCCCGGCTGGCGCATTATCGAACAGCGGTTTTTCGCCGATCAGACGGTGGTCTTCGATGATCGGGTCCAGGTGCTGGCGCCACAGAGCGCAGAAGATACCTTTGCGGTTCCCGGCTTCGTCCGTGTCGATGGCATCGAAGACATCGAGCGTCTGCTGGTGATCATTGACCTGAACCCGGTGCAGAAGGTGCTGGAGATGGACATCAATGAGGCGGTGATGCCCTCCGTCGGATTTCGCTTCAAGGTGCAGCAGCGCACGCCGGTCCGGGCCGCGGTGCAGACCAGCGATGGCACCTGGCATCTGGGCGGCACCTGGGTCAATGCCGCGGGCGGCGGATGCACTGCGCCGAGTACCGCCAGTGCCGATCCGGACTGGGCCAAACGGCTTGGCGAGGTGGATGCCGCGTTGTGGCGCCGGGACGGTGGCGTCCAGCGCCTGAAGACCCGCCTCGTTCACCCCATGGATACGGGGCTGGTCGACAACATTCCCGCCTTCTATCTGGAGACGCTGGAATTGCAGGACGAGAAGGGGGATGTGTTGTCCACCGTCACTATCGAGTCAGCGATGTCGGAAAACCCGGTATTAAGCTTCGATCTGGCCGTGGATGGGCCCGTGCGGCTGAACGGTCGGGATAATCAGGGCAACCGCTTCCGCGCCCTGGTGCAACCATGATCCGCCTTCTTGCTCTGGCCTTGATGCTGCTGCCGGCGGCGGCTCAGGCATACAGCCTGACGCCGCAACAGATCGCACCCGGCGTTTACATGTTCGAGGGCGTCACCGAGCATTTCACGCGGGATAACATGGGCGACATCGCCAACACCGGTTTCATCGTCACCGAGGATGGCGTGCTGGTATTCGACACCGGGCCATCACGCAATTACGGCCAGAGCATGCGCCTGGCCATCGGCATGGTAACGGACAAGTCGGTCAAGGCGGTCTACATCAGCCATCATCATCCGGATCATTTCCTCGGCAACCAGGCCTTTGCGGATGTACCGATTTATGCGCTGGAACATACCATCGAGACCATTCGCCGGGACGGCGATGCGGTGACCGATAACCTGTATCGCCTGGTTGGCACGCCGATGTCCGGCACCGAGCCTCTGGAGCCCAGCGCTCTGGTCACGCTGGGAAGGGAGTCCATCGGCGGTCGGGACATCGAGTTGATTGCTGCGGGCGGCCATGGCGGGGCGGGGCATGCAGACCTGATGTTGCTGGATCACGGCAGCGGTGTGCTGTTTGCCGGTGATCTGGTGTTTCATGATCGGACGCCGACCACCCCCAATGCCCATCTGGCGGAGTGGCACGATGCCCTGAATCAGATAGAGCAACTGGATTTCCGGGTTCTGGTACCGGGGCACGGCCCATCGGCGCGTAGTGCCGATCCGGTGCAACAGACCCGAGATTACCTTTTGTGGCTGGAAGACCATCTGCAACAGGCCGCTGCCAGGGGGCTGGACGCCGCCGAGGTTCTGTACCTGGAACTGCCGGAACGCTTCCAGCACATGGGTGTGCTGGAGCAGGAATACCGCCGCTCGGTTGCCCATCTGTATCCGGAGATCGAGCGCGCCACCCTGCAGGATGCCCGCACGCCGTGATGCTCCGAGGACTGCTGTTTTGCAGTCTGCTTGCCGGAGCGTGGCCGGCGTTGCACGCCCAGGCGACAGTCGGCGACGAAAGCTGTGGTGAAGGCTTCCGTCATATCAATGAAGACGGCTACCGCGAAGAGCACTACATGTCGCGGACGCCGGATTGCGTCCCAGGTGGCGTGCGTCTGGATACCGCCGAGCTCCGGAGCCTGATCCAGCGGCAGCCGGATGTCTTGCTGTTCGATGTCATGGCGGCCCAGGATCATATCCTCCCGGATCTTGAACGAGGTTGGATTCCCGGCGATGAGAGGCGGCATTTGCCGGACAGCGTCTGGCTGCCGAATGTCGGACTGGGCTGGATCGACGACGAGATCCGGGCCTGGTTTGCCGCCCGTCTGCGTTATTACAGCGACGGCGACAGGGCCCACCCACTTGTGTTCTATTGCCTGCAGGACTGCTGGATGGCCTGGAACGCGGCCCGGCGCGCCGCGCGTATGGGATACACTGCAGTGTACTGGTATGCCGACGGCATTGATGTCTGGGTCGACAGCGGCCTGCCAACGACGATCGCCGAGCCGGTGCCGTTGCGCGGCAATCGCGGTAAAAAATGACTGAAAAGGTGAATCCGGAGATAATGGGGGTCATGTAACCACATGCCCCGCCGGAGCGGTTTCCCGGCAGGCATGCAGCCCGACGCCCGTCAAATTCGGGGTTTCGCCGGGTGATGATCAGAAGACGGTCTGCACAAGATGGGCCGCAGGAGGAGCCATGCCCCGGTCTGAAGTAGCCGGACAAACGCCGTCGCGGGCGAAAGAGCCTGCCGACGGAGGCCATCGCCCGGACGATGGTTTGCGGATCATCCGTCGATCCTGGGAACGCTGTAATGTCGAATACGGCATTGACCGCGTCGCGAATCAACCGCCAGCAGTTGTCGACAATCCCCACCTGGTGGAGTCCAGGGATCAGTACGGTGACCTGGTGCAGATGGCGCGGACCGAGATGCAGAGCCTGCATCAGCAGATCGCCGGCTCGGGCTATGCGCTGCTGCTGACAGATGCCAGCGGCATGATCCTCGAATATGTCGGCGAGGACAGCCTGAAAGGCGCGTTTCGCGATGCCGGCCTGCTGCAAGGCGCGATCTGGGATGAGGCGCATGAGGGCACCAACGGCATCGGCACCTGCATTGCCGAGAGCCGCGCGGTCAATGTCTTCCGGGATCAGCATTTCCGTACCCGGCATCAGCCCCTGAGCTGTTCCGGCGCCCCGATCTGGGACCCGGAAGGTAAGCTGCTGGCGGTGCTGGATGCCTCCACGGTCAGCGCCTCCGACACACCGCAGAGCCAGTTGCACACCCTGGCGCTGGTGACGATGTCCGCCCAGCTCATCTCCAAGACGCGTTTTACCAGCAGCTTCAGGGAAGCCTTGATCCTGCGCTTCCACAGCCGTCCGGAATACGTGGGTCTTATCAACGATGGTGCGCTGGCCGTTACCGGCGATGGGCAGATCATTGCCGCGGATCACAATGCCATCGGCTATCTGGGAGCGCGTAATCGGACGGACATCGTCGGTCGCCGGATCAGCGATGTGCTGGATCTCCAACCGGCAACACTGCTGGAACACGTCAGGCGGCCTTCGATGCCCTATTGGCCGGTTTATGGCAAAGGCGGAGCGCGGTTTTTTGCCACCGTGCAGAGTTCCACTCCCGACGGTCTTGCCGGTGATCGGCCGCGCGCGCGGGAGTCACGACCTGTATCCCGTACGCGGCAACGGCGTTTTCCCGCCAACCTGGCCTGTCTTGCCGGACAGGATCCGACGATGCAGGAGAACATCGATTGCGCGCAGCGGGTCATGGACCGTGAGATTCCGATCCTGCTGATCGGTGAGACCGGTACCGGCAAGGAGCTATTCGCCCGTGCCGTGCATGAGGCCAGCAAACGCGCGCATCGTCGGTTTGTGGCCGTTAACTGTGCCGCCATACCGGAAAGCCTGATCGAAAGTGAGTTGTTCGGTTACAAGCCCGGAGCCTTCACCGGGGCCCAGCGTGGTGGTAACAAGGGGCGGGTTCTGGAAGCTGACGGCGGCACGCTGTTCCTCGACGAAATCGGTGATATGCCGCTGGAACTGCAGACGCGTCTGCTGCGCGTGCTCGAGGAGCATGAAGTCGTGCCCCTGGGGGGCGGTGAGCCGCTGCCGGTGGAGATCAATCTGATCAGCGCCACCAATTCCGATCTCGAGGACAAGGTTGCCAATGGGGCCTTCCGCGAGGATCTGTACTACCGACTGAACGGCATCTGCCTGCAGTTGCCAGCCTTGCGTGAACGCTACGATATGGCGGAGATCATCCATAACGTACTCGAGCACGAGTTGGACAGTCGCGAAATCAAGATCAGCCCGGAAGCCTTCGCTTGCCTCATGGCGTATCACTGGCCGGGCAATCTGCGGCAGTTGCGCAATGTGTTGCGCACGGCGCTGGCCTTGTGCCGCGACGGCGCGATTCGTCGCGAGCAGCTCAGTCGTGAGCTTCGCGCGATGCAGCTGGACGCGCGGCCGGGGGCGGAGTCTGACACCGAGGTTCCGCCGGCACCGGGCAGGCTCGATGCGGCCGAACGGTCAGCGTTGTTGGCAGAGCTCTGCCGTCAGGACTGGAACGTCACGCGCACGGCCGCGGAACTCGATATGAGCCGGAACACCCTCTATCGCAAGATGCGGAAGCACGCCATCACACCCCCCAGCTGAGATGAGATCAGTGTTCCCCTAGATCTTCAGCCGGCGCCCTGCGGCAGTGTTCCGCCGCAGGCGCTCTACGGTGTTCTCGTCCGGAATCTGCGGCCGGTCCCGCTCCCTGTCGACCATGCAGAGAAAGCCCAGAGGCTCGTCGCCTGACGGGTGGAACTGATGGATGGTATGCGGGGCGATGTATACGCAGTCGTGCAGGTCGATGGTTTCCACCCGGTCCTGCAGGATGACCTCGCCATGGCCGCGGATCACGACCACCACATGGGGGTGTTCGTGATGCTCCAGTGAGGAATAGCCGCCGGGCTGCACCTCGAAGTACCGGGTGATGAAGTTCAGCCGCGCTTCGTCATCGGCCTCACCCAGCAATGTCTGGCGCGTGATGTCGCGAAAGCCGGTGCCATCGGTCTTGTACTCCTTGATATCCACCGAATCCCATCGGTAGTTCCGCGCACGAATCACCTTTGCCATGCAGTTCACCTTTTCCTAAGTCGTTTCAGCGGCCCAGGGTTGCGAGCAGTTCCCGGGTGGCGCTGCGCAGATCACCACGTTCGTAAAGGCTGCCGCCGATCAGCACCATGGTATCGACCCCGTACTGGTCGATCCAATGTGCGGCCCGCGCCATGTCCATGCCGCCGCCCGGTGCCGGCATCGCGGCGTGCAGACCTCCGAGCGGGCGGCGCAGGGCGTCATTGATGGCTTCGCAGGTGGCGAGACTGAAACCGAAGCGGCCGCCGGTGTTGGGATAGATCACGGCATCCGCGCCGGCGACGCGGAACAGGTCGCCCAGCAGAACCTCCGGTTGCAAGCCGTGTTCGCTGCCGAAATAGCTGCCGGTCATGGCCGGGTGCGCGATGACCGCCAGGCCGAAGTCATCACGCGCCAGACGCAGGCTGTCCAGCCCACATAACCACGGTGACAGCAGCACCCCTCGGCAGCCGGCATCCCGGGCCATGGCCAGGCGCTCCAGCAGTTCGCTGGGGCCTGCAGTGACGTTCGGAAAATACAGGCTGCGCCCGCCATGCCGTGCGTTGACCTGCTCCACCGCCTGCTGACAGGCGTGCAGGCGATCACCGAAGCGCGCCGACGGCTGATTGGCCAGACCGTGGTCGTCCTTGATGATGTCTACTCCACCGGCGGCGAAGGCGCGGGTCATCGCGGCCAGGGCGCTGGCATCGGAACCCATCGGCTTCAGCGCCGTGCAGCTCAGGGGCTGGTGCGGGGGCAGGTGCAGCAGGGATCGCAGCCCGGTAATTCCGTGGCCCGGTCCGCCAAAATGCTCGAGCAGGGCAGGAGGCCAATCAATGCCGGTAATCAGAATGCCGGCTTTCATCGAGATATTGCCGAACAGCAGGTTCAGCAGCTGGGTCGCTTCGCCGCCGCAAAGCTCGGGTGCATAGGCAATGGATGCGTTCCAGGTGTTGTCGTCGGTCTGCTGCAAGTCGACGAGTTGCCCGACATGGGTTTCCAGAAGGGTCTCGGGAATACACCGTGCGGGCAACTCGGCCGTCTGTTCCAGGGCAATGCCGCGGGCCTTGTCCGCGGCGTTCTCGCCGGGGGCAGGGGTCAGCCGATAATGAACCAGCAGGGCATCGTCCATGATTGGTTTGCTCCAGGGCGTTCGTTCAGAGGTGGCGAACGGCGCGCAGGGCGGCGATCGGTGAGCCGATGACCAGCACGGCAATCAGCAGAAAGGCGAGGAACATCGCCCACGGCGGCAACTGCGGCCAGATGCGTGTGAAAAACCAGTAAAGCGCGGCAATATAGCCGCCAATGAGCGCACTGCCTACCAGCAGGGCAATGGTCAGGCGCCGTCGGTGGTGGCTCGGGCCGGGGGCATCAGTCATGGTCTTGCATGGCGGTGGCTTGTAACGTAGGGAAAGGAGTTTTCCGCGGCCGGCAGCGCCGCAGATCAAGATTGATGACAGGCATTGCATATTGTCCTGGAGGAAGTTTCATGCCCGAATTGCGTACGACGGATCTCTGTGATGCTCATGGTAATGCGGTTCGCATTATTGCGCCCATGTTTCAGGACTACGGCGGGCGATCCCTGTTCCATGGTCCGGTCAGTACGGTGCAGACCTTCGAGGACAATTCCCGTGTCCGCGAGGCGCTCGCCGAGCCCGGTGAAGGACGCGTGCTGGTGGTCGACGGCGGTGGCTCCATGCGCTGCGCGTTGCTCGGTGACAATCTGGCGCGCATGGGGTACGACAATGGCTGGGCCGGGGTGGTGGTCTACGGCTGCGTGCGCGATGCCGCCGAGCTCGGTGCCATTCCGCTGCCGGTCAAGGGGCTGAACACGCACCCACGCCGCAGCGAAAAACGGGGCGAGGGTGAACGTGACGTGCCGGTGAGTTTCGGTGGCATCAGTATCCGTCCGGGTGAGTACCTGTATGCCGATGAGGATGGTGTGATCATGGCGGATGAGCCGCTGGAACTGCCGGCCTGATCGGATACAGCAACGGGGAGTGTGAGCGCGAGGCATGACGGAGACAGGCGTGCGTGTGGATCGCTGGCTGTGGGCGGCGCGGTTCTTCAAGACCCGGCGGCTCGCGGTGGATGCGATAAACGGCGGCAAGGTGGAGATCAACAACACGCGGGCCAAGCCGGCGAAGACGGTACGTGCCGGCGACGAGTTGCGTATCCGCAAGGATGCCTTCGAGTTTCACTTGCAGGTGCTGGATGTGGCCGAACAGCGCGGCTCGGCCAAAATCGCGCAGACGCTGTACGAGGAGTTCGCCGACAGCATCGAGCGGCGCGAGGCGCTGCGCGTCCAGCTCCGCGCCCAGTCCGCAGCCTTCCCCCAACCCAAAGGCCGCCCCGACAAACACAGTCGGCGGGAGCTGGCGCGGTTCAAGAAGGGAGGGGTTTAGGGATAGTTTTAAGTTTCCAGTGTTCAGTTTTTAGACAAACATTCGGCTTCCGAACATGCGTTGCAGAACTGCACCGTCTGAACACTGAAACCTGAACCACTGAAAACTTTCCCTACTTGAAATCCCTCGACCTGGCCTGCAGTCGGCCGAGCAATTCCGAGTGGTCCTCCAGTTTGCCCGCGACCAGGTGACAGACCTGGCCGCGGCGTTCCCAGATGCCGCTGACACCCAGCAGGCTGGCGCCGAGCAGGATGCGGCGCTGGGCCTCGGCGGTGCGTTTCCAGACCACCAGATTGATGTGTCCGGTTTCGTCTTCCAGGGTGACGAAGGTCACGCCGCCGGCGGAGCCGGGACGTTGCCGGTTGATCACCAGCCCGGCGGTGCGCACCAGCCGGCCATGTTCCATGGCCTGCAGATCGATCGCACGCAGCAGCCGTCGCTGACCTAATGTCCGGCGCAGCAGCGCCAGTGGGTGCGCCTCTAGGCTGAAACCAAGGCTGGCGTAGTCGGCGACTACCGTATCGCCGGTGCTGGGCGCGGGCAGCGCCGGTTCATGCACCTGATGGCTGTCTGTGGCCAGGAGCGGCAGATCCGGCTCGACGGCCAGTACCTGCCACCAGGACTGGCGCCGATCCGTCGCCAGGGATCGCAGCGCCCCCGATTCGCTGAGGGCCTGGAGGTCGCGTCGCGACAGCCGGGTGCGGCGTGCCAGTTCGGCGATGCCGTAGAACGGGGCCACCGCGCGCGCGTCAATCAGGGCCATGATGCCCTCGGCGGACAGTCCCTTGATCATGTTCAGCCCCAGCCGCAGTGCCGGATCCTGACGGTCCTCGCTTCGTTCCAGACTGCAGTCGGCCTGACTGTGCAGTACATCCACTGGCATAACGGTGACGCCGTGCTGGCGTGCGTCCCGCACCAGTTGCGCGGGTGCGTAGAAGCCCATCGGTTGACTGTTGAGCAGGGCGCAACAGAAGGCGGCCGGGTAATGGTGCTTGAGCCAGGCGGAGACCCAGACCAGCTTGGCGAAACTGGCGGCATGGGACTCCGGGAAACCGTAACTGCCGAAGCCCCGGATCTGACGGAAGATCTGGTCGGCGAAGGCCTCGCTGTAACCACGTTCGGCCATGCCCCGGCGCAGGCGTTGCTCGAAGTGCTCGAGTCCGCCCTTGAGCTTCCAGGCCGCCATGGAACGCCGCAGCTGGTCCGCCTCGTCGGCGCTGAAACCGGCGGCCACCTGGGCCAGCTGCATCACCTGTTCCTGGAATATCGGCACGCCCAGGGTCCGTTTCAGCACATGCCGTACCTCGGTGCTGGGGTAGCTGATCGGTTCGAGTCCGTCCCGGCGCCGCAGATAGGGATGCACCATATCGCCCTGGATCGGGCCCGGGCGGACAATGGCAACCTGGATCACCAGATCGTAGAAACAGCAGGGCCTGAGCCGCGGCAGCATGGCCATCTGGGCGCGGGATTCCACCTGGAACACACCCACGGAATCGCCGTTCTGGAGCATGCGGTAAACAGCCTCATCCTGCTGCGGGATGTCGGCCATCGTCATGGATTTTTCGTGGTGCTGCGCCAGCAGGTCCAGTGTGCGGTGGATGGCGCTCAGCATGCCCAGCGCCAGCACATCGACCTTGAGCAGTCCGAGTGCCTCCAGATCATCCTTGTCCCACTGGATCACCGTGCGGTCCACCATGCCGGCGTTCTCCACCGGCACCAGCTCGCTCAAGGGGCCGCGCGAAATCACGAAACCGCCGACATGCTGCGACAGATGACGGGGGAAACCGACCAGTTCGCGTACCAGTGTCAGCAGGCGGTGCACCACCGGTGCCTGCGGATCGAGGCCGGCTTCCCGTACCCGCTCCGGATCAACGCCCTTGTCGTCCCACCACTGCAGGTTGCCGCTCAGGCGCTCGATCTGTTCCTCCGCCAGTCCCAGCGCCCGGCCCATGTCGCGGATCGCGCTGCGCGGCCGATAGCTGATCACGGTGGCGGTCAGCGCCGCGCGCTGACGTCCGTATTTGCGGTAGAGGTACTGGATCACCTCTTCCCGCCGCTGGTGCTCGAAATCCACATCGATATCCGGCGGTTCGTCGCGGGCGCGGGAGATGAAGCGCTCGAACAACAGCTGACTGGTGGCCGGGTCCACCTCGGTGATACCCAGGCAGTAGCAGACCGCCGAGTTGGCGGCGGAGCCGCGCCCCTGGCAGAGAATGTCCCTGCTGCGTGCATAGCGGACGATGTCATGCACGGTCAGGAAATAGGCCTCGTAACGCAGCTCCGCGATCAGGTTCAGTTCGCGCTGGAGCTGTTGCCGGACCTTTTCCGGGGTGCCTGTCGGCCAGCGCCAGTGCGCGCCTGCCTGCACCAGTTGACGCAGATGGGCATCGGCGGTCATGCCGGCGGGGACCAGTTCCTCGGGATAGTCGTAACGCAGTTCGTCGAGACGGAACCGGCAGCGCCCGGCGATCCGTAGTGTCTCCCGCAGCAGGGCTTCGGGATAGAGACTGCGCAGCTGGCCCAGACTGCGCAGATGCCGTTCGCCATTGGCCAGTGTCTGCAGGCCCAGTTCCGTCAGGGGCCTGTGCAGGCGAACGGCGGTCAGGCTGTCCTGCAGGGCGCGCCGGCCGCGACGATGCATGTGGACATCGCCGGCAGCGACCAGTGGCAGCCCCAATTCCTCGGCCAGCAGTGTCAGATGCTGCAGATATCCTGCGTCGTCGGGTCCATGAAAGCATTCGGCGGCGAGCCAGCCGCGACCACGGAAGTGGCGGGCGAACCAGCCAGCCGCGGCGTGATCGGGTGTCTCTCCCGGGATCAACAACGCCAGACAGTCGGGCACGGCCTGTTCCAGATCATCCCGGAACAGCCGGTAGCCACCCTTGTCGGCGCGGGTGCGTGCCAGGGTAATCAGAGCGCAAAGCTGGCCGTAGGCGCACCGGTCCGGCGCCAGCAGGACCATGGTCGGACCATCGAGCAGCCGCAACTCGCTGCCAACGATCAGTTTCAGCCCGGTCTCCCGCGCCGCCCGCCAGGCACGCACGACCCCGGCCAGCGAACATTCGTCGGTCAGCGCCAGGGCCTGATAACCCAGGGCATGCGCCCGCCGCACCAGTTCCTCCGGATGGGATGCACCGCGCAGGAAGGTGAAGTTGCTCAGGCAATGGAGTTCCGCATAGGCCATGCGAATACTGTACAAATAAACAGTATCCCTGCACAGGAAATATCTCGCAGTTTGACCCGTTCTCCTCTGGCCCCGTGCCGTGTGAGGACAAGCTTTTTTCCGTCCTGGCGAACCTTCGGTTCAACAGGGCCGGAGAAAAACCTTCTCCTCCCCCGGCACTCACTGCCCGCTGCAACGCCGCCGACACTGGCCGCCATCGTCCGGGTGAAGGAACGCCACCCGCAGCCTGGCAGGGACAGTGGAAGTTTTCGGCTGGCCCTGTTGAACCGGAGGTTCGTCAGGCCAGACGAAAGCTTGCACTGGCCCAGACACTCACAGAAAAGCACCATGCACTCTCGCGCGGGATACGCCGATTCGCTCCACTGGCCCTTGTAAGCCTGACCGCTCGCCCGCATGGTAAGTCGGACACGAGAACCGCGGATGCCCCATCATGCCCTTGCTTATCCTGTTAGCCGTGCTGGTCGTCGTGCCGCTGGCCGAGATCTACATACTGATCAAGGTCGGCGGCCAGATCGGCGCCCTGAGTACCATCGCCCTGTGTCTGCTGACAGCGGCCATCGGTGCCGCGCTGCTGCAACGGCAGGGGCTGCAGACCATGCAGCGGGCCAGGGACAATCTGGATCGTGGTCGTCTGCCCGCGATGGAAATGCTGGAGGGTGTGGCACTCGCCGTCGGCGGCGTGCTGCTGCTGACCCCGGGTTTCGTCACTGATGCCATCGGCTTTGCCTGCCTGATTCCTTTCACGCGCAGGCTGATGGTGCTCGGATTGCTGCAGCGCGTGCGTGTCGTGCAAGGCCCGATTCAGGGTCAGTCTCGGCCAGGTCAGGGCTCTGAAACAGAGGGCCGCCATACCATCGAGGGTGAGTTCAAGCGGCGGGACCCCTAAGGAAACACTGATTTATTATCGCGTCTGCGCCCGAGACCGGTTTTGGTCATCTGGCAAGGCGCGGTGCCGGTTCGGTAGCCGTAGCTACCGGGCCGGTGGCGTAACGCAGCCAGAGGCC
>SKGQ01000100.1 GCA_007117515.1 Ectothiorhodospiraceae bacterium
CCCGCATTCTCGAGGAACTGACCAGGACCGTGCAGGGTTCGCTGGCACGTCAGGACATCGCCGAGGATCAGCAGACCATCACCTGGCAGGCGGATGTGCGCTATCAGGGTCAGGCGCTGCTGCTGACGCTGGACCTGGCTCCCGAAGACATGAAGCAACGTGGTCTCGATGTGCTCAAGGAGGCCTTCGATGCCGAGCATGAGAAGCTGTTCAGCTTCAACCTCAGCGAGGAGCATGAACTGGTGAACCTGCGCGCCGTGGCCCGGGCGCCACGGCCGAACATTGCCGAGCGTGATTACGCCAGCGCCCAGGGCAGTGTCGAAGAAGCCGCAATGGATACCAGCCCGATCTATTACGAGGGCGAGATGCACGATGCGACGCTGTACCAGCGCGAGAAGCTCTATCCCGGGCACTGTCTCGTGGGTCCGGCGATTGTCATGGAAATGGACTCCACGACCGTGGTCTTCCCCGGTTACCAGGCCACCGTGGACAAGGTGGGCAACCTACTGATTGAGCCCCGCAAGGGCCAGGGTGAGGAGTAAGCATCATGCCTGCGACTTTGATTCAGCCGAATAGTGAACCGTTCAAGAAGATCGAGGTGGACACGGTCACTCTCGATATCATCGAGAACGCCATGTCCAATGCCCGCAACGAGATGGACGCGGTGCTGATGCGCACGGCCATGTCGCCCGGGATCCGGGAGCAGGGCGATGCCTTTCCGATGATCGCCAACCATGAAGGCAAGATGGTGGTGGGCCAGTTCGGCTCTTTCATCTACGGCTTCCTGGAGGCCTATGACGGCACAGTGGAAGAGGGCGACATCTTCCTCACCAATGATCCGTACATGTGCGCCGGCGCGGTGAGCCATCTGCCGGACTGGTTGATTCTGGTGCCGATCTTCAAGGACGGTCGGATCATCAACTGGTCGGCCATGTTCGGTCACATGTCAGATGTGGGCGGCAAGGTGCCGGGCAGTCTGCCCACCGATGCGCGCACGATCTTCGAGGAAGGCATCCGCATTCCGCCGATGAAGATCTACCGTAACGGCAAGATGAACCAGGAAGTGCTGGACCTGATACTGCACAACGTGCGCATGCCGCACTGGAACCGGTCCGACTTCAACGCCATCGTCGCGGCCTGCAAGACCGCCGGTCGCCGCTGCCAGGAACTGGCGGAACGGTTCGGTGACGACGTGTTCGCCGCAGCCCTGGGCGAGATGCTGGACCGCAACTACATCGCGATGCGGGAGATCATCCGCAACGTGGTGCCCGAGACCAAGCAGTCTTTCGAGGATTACATCTGTGACGACGGCGCCGGTCTGGGTCCGTACACCATTCGCTGCACGCTGTGGCGCGAGGGCGACAAGGCGATTTTCGACTTCACGGGTACCGATCCCCAGGCACCGTCGTCGGTGAACTTCTACCTCAATGAGGAGATGTTCAAGATGTTCTTCGGCGCCTTCACCATCAATCTGTTTGATCCGTCGATCCTGTTCAACGACGGCTTCTACGATCTGGTGGACGTGCGTATTCCCGAAGGTTCGATCCTGAAGCCGAAGTTCCCGGCCCCGTTGTCCTGCCGAACCCACCTGCTGGGTCGGATCTTCGATGTCATGAGCGGTCTGCTGGGCCAGGGCTCGCCGGACGCCATGAGTGGCGCCGGCTTCTCCGACTCGCCGCACCTGATGTACTCGGGTTACGACGACGATGGCGAATGGTTCCAGCTGTTCCAGATCGGCTTCGGCGGCGTGCCGGGGCGTCCGCTGGGCGACGGCATGGACGGCCATTCGCTGTGGCCGGGTTTCACCAACGTGCCCAACGAGTTCGTCGAGGCCTATTTCCCGCTGCGGATCGAGACCTACGAGACCATCATCGACTCCGGTGGCGCCGGCAATCACCGCGGTGGCAACGGCCTGCGGGTGGGTTACAGATTGCTGGCCAATGGTCAGGTCTCGATTCATGACGACCGTTGGCTGACCTATCCCTGGGGTGTGAATGGCGGTGAACCCGGGCAGCGCGGTCACAAGGAATTGATCAAGGCTAACGGCGAACGCCGGGTGCTGCCGTCCAAGTGTGATCGGGTGCAGGTCGAGAAGGGTGACCTGCTGGTGTTCGACACCTGGGGTGGTGGTGGCTGCGGCGATCCGCTGGAGCGCGACATCGAAGCGGTGGTGCGTGATGTGCGGCGCAAGCTGGTGTCACCGGACGGTGCCCGTCGTTTCGGCGTGGTCATTTCCGCGGCCGCCGAAGTCGACCAGGAGGCCACCGAGGCCCTGCGTCAGGAGATGCGCCAGAACCGCGGTGAGATCGGCATCTTCAACCGCGGCGGCACGCTGGAGGAGTTGAAGGCGCGCTGCATGGCCGAGACCGGGCTGGAACCGCCGGTCACGCCTGAGTGGGAACACTAGGGGCGGTCATGGCGCTGGACAGCAAACGTCTGAAACGGGCTCGCCGCTACGCGCTGGTACTGGTGGACCTCAGTGTCGGATTTACCGATCCGGCACGCAGTCCCCTGGCTTCAGAGGCTGACGATGTGGTGGCCGCCAACCGAGAGCTCCTGGACCTGTTCCGGGAGCGTGGCTGGCCCGTGGTGTACACCACGGTCGCCTATGACAGCCCCGAGCAGTCCTCGGTATTCCGCGAGAAGCTGCCGGTACTGAACGAGCTGGCGGCGGGGTCCGGGCTGGAGGATATCGACTCGCGCCTGCAACCGCAGGACGGCGAGACGGTAATCGTCAAACACGCCGCCAGCGGCTTTTTCGGCACCGATCTGAACCAGCGCCTGCAGGCGCTGGAGGTGGACGGAGTCGTGGTCACGGGGCTTACCACGAGCGGCTGCGTGCGTGCGACTGCAGTGGATGCCCTGCAGCACAACTACCGTGTGGTGGTGCCAATGGAGGCGGTCGGTGATCGCGATCCGGCGGCGCATGCGGCGAATCTGCGGGACCTGGGCATCAAATACGCGGATGTGCTGAGTCTCGCGGAAACGCGGGAACTGCTCGCCTCATGAGCGAACAGCGGTTCGTCTCGCCCGCGTCCCGGTTACGCCACCGGCTTGCCGAGGAGCGCATTCTGGTGGCGCCCGGGGTATTCGATGCCTGGAGTGCGCGGCTCACCGAGCGGGCCGGGTTCGAATCCGTGTACATGACCGGTTTCGGCACCGCGGCGAGCCTGCTGGGCGTTCCCGATCTTGGCCTGGTGACGGCAACCGAGATGGCCGATCACGCCTCGCGATTGTCCCAGGCCGTGCAGGTGCCGGTGATCGCCGATGCCGACACCGGCTTCGGTGATCTGCTGAATGTGCAGCGCACCATGCGGCTGTACCAGCGCGCCGGGGTGGGGGCGAGCCAGCTGGAAGACCAGGTTTCGCCCAAGCGCTGCGGTCACATGGAAGACAAGCAGGTCGTGCCCGCCGGCGAGATGGTGCGACGGATCCGGGCGGCCCGTGCGGCCTGTTCCGATCCCGACATGGTGATCATCGCCCGCACCGACGCACGTGCCACCGATGGCCTGGACGAGGCGCTGCGGCGAGGTGAACAGTATCTGGCGGCGGGCGCCGACATGCTGTTCGTCGAGGCGCCGCAGAGTGATGCCGAGCTGCAGGCGGTGTGTGATGCGTTCCGGGGCGAGTGGTTGCTGGCCAATGTGGTGGAGGCGGGCAAGACCCCCTATCACTCGGCGGAGGAGTTGCAGGCCATGGGGTTCCGTCTGGCCATCTTCCCCATCAGCAGTCTGCTGGCGGCGACCCGGGCCATGGCCGAAGGTCTGCGGGAGATCCAGCAACACGGGCGGCTGACCGGGGAAACGGCCTATGTGGATTTTGGTACCTTTAACCAGTTGATGGGACTGGAGGATTACATCCGGGCCGCGCGTGAGCTGGCCGGCCGCGACCAGTGATCACGCGGCTGGCCGGGGACGCACCGGGCTGGCGGACTGGACTGGTGCTGACCCTGTTGGGTGTGGTGGCGTTTTCCAGCAAGGGTGTGTTCGCCAAGCTGGCCTATCCCCATGGCGTGGAACCGGCCGCCTTCATGTTGATGCGCATGGTGCTGGCGATGCCGCTGTTCTGGCTGCTGCTGCTCTGGCGTAATGAGCCGGTGGCGGGCTGGCGCCCGGCAGGTGATGGCTGGAGACTGCTCTGGGCAGGGCTGGTGGGCTACTACGTGGCGCAGTTGCTGGATCTGGTGGCGCTTCAGACCGTGTCTGCCACCCTTGGCCGGCTCATCGTTTTCACGTACCCGTGTTTCATTGTCATTCTTCTGGCATTGATAGGCCGTCGCTGGCTGGAAGGGCGGACCGTGTTTCTTCTGAGCATCAGCTACGGCGGCCTGGCGCTGGCGCTGGTCGGGGGTGGCATGGAAGAATTACGCGCTACCTGGACGGGCGTGGTGATGATGCTCACCAGTGCAGCGTTGTTTGCCACCTATTACGTGATCGCAGGCAACCTGTCGCGGAAACTGGGAACGCGGCGGTTTTCAGCTTACGTGATGAGCATTGCGACGCTGGGTATCGTGGCGCATTACCTGCTGCTTCACCCCCTGGATGCGCTCCTGCAGCAGCCCTGGCAGGTTTACGCGCTGGCGCTGGC
>SKGQ01000195.1 GCA_007117515.1 Ectothiorhodospiraceae bacterium
CCCCGCCTGAGATCGGCAGTGAGCACCCCGGCCTGATACGGCGCCGGGGTAACCCTGGTTCCGCCGGCTCAGTCCCCGCGCGGCACGGTCTGCGGCTCGATGAACTCGAAAAGCCCCTCGATACCGCCTTCACGCCCGAACCCTGACTGCTTCATGCCCCCGAACGGCGCCTCGGGTGCCGGCCCCGTGCCGGTGTTGTGGCCGACATGGGCGAACTCCAGTTGCGGGATCACCCGCTCGGCTCGGGCGTCGTCACGGCTGAACAGATAGCTGGCCAGACCGTATTCGGTCTCATTGGCGAGCCGGATCGCCTGTGCCTCGTCGCTGAACGACACCAGCGGCACCAGCGGACCGAAGGTTTCCTCTTTCCAGCAGGCCATGTCGCTGGTTGCGCCTTTCAGCACCGTCGGCGGATAGAAGCCGCCCCAGTCGTTTTCCAGTGCTTCCGGCACGTCCCCGGCTATCAACTCCGCGCCCTGGGCCAGGGCATCGGTGACATGGCGGCGCACCTTCTCGAAACCGGCGCGATCGATCAGCGGCCCGAGGTCCGTGTCCGGCTGCATGCCGTCACCGACCTTGAGTCGTTCGACCCGCTCCACGACCCTGGCCGCGAAGGCATCGGCAACGCTGTCCTGCACCAGAATCCGGTTGGCGCAGACACAGGTCTGGCCGCCACCGCGGAACTTGTTGACCATGAGCTGATCGGCGGCGGTGTCCAGGTCGGCATCGTCGAACACGATGAACGGCGCATTGCCGCCCAGTTCCAGGCAGAGTTTCTTGACCTGCCCGGCGGAGCCACGGATCAGCTCCTTGCCCACCTCGGTGGAACCGGTGAAGCTCACCACCCGAACGTCCGGGTGGTGCAACAGGGTGTCGCCGATGGGTCCGGCCGAACCCATCACCAGGTTGACCTTGCCCTTCGGCAGGCCCACCGCCTGATCCAGCAGCGTGAACAGCGCAATCATGGTCAGCGGGGTCTTGCTCGATGGCTTGATCACGCTGGGGCAGTCGGCGGCGATGGCCGAGGACAGCTTCTTCGCGATCATCCCGGCCGGGAAATTCCAGGGTGTGATCAGACCCACGACACCGGCGGGGCGATAGTGAATTTTCCAGCTGCAGCCACGCGGTTTTTCGGTAAGCGCATGGGACTTCAGGGCATCCAGGTTCTTCGCCGCGAAGCTGAAGAATCCTGCTGCGTACTCCACCTCGCCCTGGCCTTCCTTCCACGGCTTGCCGTGTTCCAGGGTCAGAATGCGACCCATTTCCTCCTTGTTTTCCACCAGCGCCGCGGCAATGGCTTCCAGCCATTCGCGTCGCTGTTCCAGACTTGCCGGCTTGGCCAGCGCGGCGCGCGCGGCAGCCACTGCTTCACCGGTCTGGTCGGCGCTCATGTTCGGGATCTCGGCCAGCACCTCGCCATTGACCGGATTGTGGACCTTGACCGAGCGGTCGCCGTCGGCGCCGACCCAGGCACCGTTGATATAGCCCCGGATATGCGGGAGGAGAGGGGATTCGATCATCAGCTTAAGTCCTGTCATGTCGCGGTGTAGGGATCATGTCCCGCAGTTTGCGGGTATCACCATGTATCGAAGTATCAGATATCCGGTGTCGGCCTGCGGTCCGTGAGCGGGCTTACCGCCTGATAGGCATGCGCGGCACGCAGTACCATGGCGTCGCGATGGCGGCCGCCGGTGATTTGCAAGCCAATGGGCAGGCCGCTCGTGGTGAAGCCGCAGGGTACCGAGGCGCTGGGCTGACCGGTCATGTTGAACGGATAGGTGA
Source organism: Ectothiorhodospiraceae bacterium (assembly GCA_007117515.1). Taxonomy (GTDB): domain Bacteria; phylum Pseudomonadota; class Gammaproteobacteria; order Nitrococcales; family Aquisalimonadaceae; genus Methylonatrum. The sequence continues at coordinate 1,783 of SKGQ01000195.1, forward strand.
ACGGGGTCCATGTCGGCCAACGCGGGTTGTGCCAGCCCTCCGGCACCTCCAGCCCGGCCTTGAATGCCGGGATCGGCAGCGCCGGGTTCAGCAGCAGATCGTACCTGGCGTGGAACAGGTTCATCTGCTCGATCAGCGCAGCGCGCTCGTTCTGCGCCCCCAGATAGTCCAGCAGGCTCAGTTTCTCGGCCCAGGCGGCGACTTCCACCAGGCCGGGATCCATCCGCTCGCGTTGTTTCGCTGAAAGGTCGCGCATGGCATTTGCTGCGCCGCCGTAGAAAAGAACGCCGAAGGCATCGAGCGGGTCGCTGAAGCCGGGGTCGACCTCCTCGACGACGGCACCGAGCTCCTCGAAGGCCCGGACCGCGCGCTTCACGGCGTCGGCGATTTCCGGGTCCACGTTCACGTAGCCGAAGTTCGGGCTGTAGGCGATACGCATGCCTGCGACGCCACCGTAAAGGCCAACCAGATAATCCTCGTTGGTTTCCGGCAGCGTGGTGTCGTGCGGATCCGGACTGGCGATGATGTTCATCAGCAATGCACTGTCTTCGACGGTCCAGGTCATCGGCCCGGGATGTGCCAGGGCCCCGAACGGGCTCTGTGGCCAGATCGGACAGCGACCCTGGGTTGGCTTGAGGCCAAAAATGCCGGTGAAGCCGGCCGGTATACGGATCGAGCCACCGGCATCCGTGCCCAGGGACAGTGGCGCCATGCCCAGCGCGACGGCGGCCGAGCTGCCCCCACTGGAACCGCCTGGAGTCTTGTCCGGGTCCCAGGGGTTGCGCGTGATGCCGCAGAGCGGACTGTCGGTGATGCCCTTCCAGCCGAACTCGGGTGTCGTCACCTTGCCCATCGGTACGAAGCCCTCGCGCCGCAAGGCCGCGATGGCGGGCGCATCGTCGGTGGCCGGGTCATCGGGGATGACGTGGGACGCCTTGCGGTTGAACCAGCCCCGCGTCATGAACACGTCCTTGATCGCGGTGGGCACACCGTCCACCCGACCCAGTGGTGCGCCTTTCTGCCAGCGGGCCTCGGATTCGCGCGCGGCCTCAAGCGTCGTGTCCCGATCCACCAGGCAGAAGGCGTTGACCACCGGGTTGTAGGTCTCGATCCGTGCCAGACAGGCTTCAGCGGCCTCCACCGGGGAGAGTTCCTTGCGCCGGAACGCCCGCAGCATCTCCATGGCCGTCATGTCGGCAATCTGGGTCTTTCCATTCATGCGTCGTTCATCCCATTAAGATTCAGAGCCATTGCGGTCTCAACGCGCGGCGTAGCCACGCTCCTTGTCCACCAGATTCTGCAGCGGTTCGCCCGCCTGCCAGCGCTTGAAGTTGGCAACGAACTGCTCGCTCAGGGCTTCCTTCCAGCCGATCACATCACCGGCCATGTGCGCCGAGAGAATGGCGTTTTGCATCGTCCAGAGCGGGTGGTTCGCCGGCAGTGGTTCCTGCTCGAACACGTCCAGACCGGCGCCGGCGATCTCGCCGTTGTCCAGAGCTGCCACCAGGTCGTCGGTGCGAACGATCGGCCCACGGCCGATGTTGATGAAGCGTGCGGTTGGCTGCATCAGCGAGAACGCGGTGGCGTCGAACAGCCCCTCGGTATCCGGGGTCAGCGGTGCGGCGACCACGACATAGTCAGCATCCGGCAGCAGCGCATGCAACTGCTCGGCTGCATGGACCTGGCCGAAATCCGGATCGTCCTCGCGGGCCGAGCGGCCCATGGCGGTGACCGACAGTCCGGCGGCGCTCAGAAGCCGGCCGATCTGGCGGCCGATCGAGCCGGCACCGACGACAAGCGCCCGTTTGCCTTCGACGCGCTCAGTCTCGCGGTGGACCCATTCGCGTTCCGCCTGGTGACGCAGCGAGCCCGGGAAATCCTTGGCGAAGCAGAGGATCAGGCCAAGCACGAATTCGGCAATGGGCCGGTCGAAGATGCCGCGGGCATTGGTGACGGGGATTTCGCTGTCCCGGATCGGGGGGATCATCAGCGCATCGACGCCGGCGCTGGTGGCATGGATCCAGCGAATGCGGTGCTGCTGCGGCCAGCAGTCCTCCAGCAGGTCGGTGCGGAAGTCCGTGACCATCAGGATGTCGGCCCCGGACAGCGCCTTGCGCAGGCTTTTTTCGTCGTTTGCCAGCGTCAGGTCGGCCTGCTCGTGCAGCGGGTCAAGACCCGGGGGCCAGCCTTCATCCGCCGCCGTGACAATCGCGATACGCGGTCGATCATTCATGCATTTTTCCTCGCGACGCCTGTGTGGCCGTCGACTGACGGTACAGAGCGGTTACAAGCAGCGTCAATACGCGTTTTCGAATGCACGAAAGCGAGGCATCGGACGATCTTCCTGCACTGCTCCGGGGCGTTATTCAACGCGCTGCCGAAGGGTCTTGACCCCCCCTGCGGTGCGCAGACATAGTCGGCTGGAACTTGGCGCGCGTGGAAATGGGAGCAGGTTGATGGCGGTAACCCCGTTGGAAACGGATCTGGCAGAAGTCGAGGAACTTGCGGAGGCTACCTGGAGCCCTTCGTTGCGGGCCATCCCGGTGGCTGGTATCCGGCGCATGGTCAATCTGGCTGCCGAGATGGACGACGTGATTCATCTGTCCATCGGCCAGCCCAACTTTCCGACGCCGGATCACATCATCAAGGCGCATATCGAGGCGCTGCAGGCGGGACACACCGGGTACACCATGGACGCCGGTCTGCCGGAATTGCTGAGTGCGGTGGCGGATTACTACTCGGAGCGCAGCGGAC
>SKGQ01000171.1 GCA_007117515.1 Ectothiorhodospiraceae bacterium
CCTTGTCATCTGGCAGGAATCCGCCAAGGCCATGTATCGCGACCGACTATCCCGGACAGTGCTGCCCCCTTTCACGACGACCGCTCCGGCTCCGACAGACATCCGCTGTTTCGGCGATGGACTGTTGGCGTGCCTTCAATTCAGTATGGTTCAATCGACCAGTCTTGCCATTCGGCGAGTGGGCCGTGGCTGACAAGTTGCGGCTCGCGACGCGGAAGGCGGCATCAGAACTGCGCCTGGTCTATGATTTGGAAAAAGCCGTTTACGGGGGAGCTAAAAACGATGGAAACACCGCTGTCTGCAGTGATGAAAGAGAAGGCGGCCCTGCTGGCCGAGCGCGGCGAGACGCTCTACAGCGTCGGACCCGACACATCCGCAGCGGACGCCATTGCGATCATGTGTGATGCCAATATCGGCTGTGTCGTGGTTCTGGAAAACGACAAGCTGGTGGGCATTTTTTCGGAACGCGATGTCATGCGCCGCGTCGCCAACAGAAACATAAAAGCCAATGGGCTTCTGGTGCGCGACGTGATGACCGGTGAGCTGGTCACGGTGCGGCCGAGCAGTACCGTCGAGGAAGCCCTGGTGGAGTGTACCGACCGCCGTATCCGCCATTTGCCAGTGGCCGAAGAAGGCCAATTGCTTGGGCTGCTGTCCATCGGTGACCTGGTGCGCTTCGTGGTTAAGGACAAGGATCGCGAGATCGCCGATCTGGTGGACTACATTCACGGACACCAGATACGGGTCTGACACCCTGCCGAAAGCACGGCTTTGATGGTACGGTTCCGGACTTGCTTACAGATCCGGAACCATCACCAATGACCGACTTTGACACCGCCCGTCTCCGACAGGCGCTTGGCGCCTTTGCGACCGGCGTCACCGTGGTTACCGCCCGCGGCACCAATAGCCGCCCCATCGGCATGACCGTTAACAGTTTCACCACCGTGTCGCTGGATCCGCCCCTGGTATTGTGGAGCGTGGACCGGAGCACCGGCCCAGCTGACGAGTTCGTGGCCGCGGATCACTATGCGGTCCATGTCCTGCATGCCGAGCAGGAAAATCTCTGCATCCAGTTCGCCCGCAACACGGATGAAAAGTTCAGTGGCCTCGAAACCGAGCCTGGCCTCGCCGGGCTTCCACTACTGAAAGACTTTACGGCACGCTTTCAGTGCCGGGTCGAACAACGCCTCGATGGCGGCGACCACGTCATACTCCTGGGTCGGGTTCTGGAACTGGAACACCGGCCGGCCGAACCGCTGATCTTCTGCAACGGTCAGTTGCTACGCGCCGAGCCCTCGCTGCCGTCCAGAGAAAAAATCGACTGATTCCCGTTAAACTGCGAATACTGGATCAAGCTCGAACGGATCAACCTTATGCTTATCGTCACAGGCGGCGCCGGCTTCATCGGCAGCAATATCGTTCACGGCCTAAACCAGCAGGGCCGCGACGACATCATCGTTGTCGACGACCTGACCCGGGGAGAGAAGGCCCTTAACCTGGCCGACTGCACGATCGCGGACTATTACGACAAGGATGAATTCCTGCGCATCATCCGCGAGGGTGGCGGCTTTGGTCGCATCGAGGGTGTGCTCCATCAGGGCGCCTGTTCCAGCACCACGGAATGGAACGGCAAGTACATGATGGAGACGAACTTCGCCTTCACCCGCGAATTATTCCACTGGTGTCAGGACCGGCAGATCCCTCTGGTTTATGCCTCTTCGGCGGCGACCTATGGAGGCGGTACGGAGTTTCGTGAGGAACCGTCCTGCGAGCGGCCTCTGAACGTCTACGGCTATTCCAAGCTGGCCTTCGATCAGTACCTACGACGCTACATGGATGCGCTGACGGCGCCGGTGGTTGGCCTGCGTTATTTCAATGTCTACGGCCCGCGGGAGCAGCACAAGGGCAGCATGGCCAGCGTGATCCACCACTTCCGCAACCAGCTTGCCGAACAGGGCAAGGTGAAGCTGTTCGAGGGCTGTGACGGTTACGGCGACGGCGAGCAGGAACGGGATTTCGTCGACGTCCGCGACTGCGTGGCGGTCAATCTCTGGTTCCTGGAACACCCGGAAGTCAGCGGGATCTACAATTTGGGAACCGGCAGGGCGCGGCCTTTCAATGCCGTGGCCTCGGCCACGCTGAAGTGGCACGGTCATGGCGAGATCGAATACATTCCGTTTCCGGAACACCTCAAGGGGCGCTATCAGAGCTACACCCAGGCCGACCTCACGGCCTTGCGTGCCGCCGGCTGCGACCACATCTTTCATGATGTGGAGGATGGCGTGAAAGCCTATCTCGACGCGGTTTCTGGCTGAGCCAGCGGCCGGGTCGTGCGTGCCAGCGTGGGCAAAGTCAAGCGCAGCGGACCCACGCGGTGTGATCTGCTGGCAGGACAACGCAGGTTCTCGGATACGGGCGGTGTTCGTACGAACCGGGGCCGGTGTGAGCATTGGCGGCGGCGGTAACCGAGAGCCTTTTGCCCCGATCGTGACCGATCAAACGGCGTGCCTTCGCTTCGCTTAAGGCACCCTGCGACCCCGGGGCGGTCGGTCTGGCGTAGGGTGGGTCAAGCGCAGCGGACCCACGCGGATTTTCAGCAGTCAACGCGCCACCGGGCGCATGGAGTACCACGATGAGCAACCCGATTGTTGATGTCACGGCAGAAGCCTACGCCAACCCGGGCGACCAGTTCGAACGGGCACTGGAAGATGGCCGCATCCTGCGTTTCAAGCCCGGCATGTTGCCGCTGCCGTCCGAAGAGGACATGGATTTCCTGCGCGAGGAGGTCGGCGCCCTGATCACGCTGAAGAACATCAGCTATCACCCGGACGGCGACTACATCACCGGCATGAAGAAGGTGGGTGACACTGAACAGCGCCTGCGCGCCATCCTGCGCAAATACAGCGATACCGTGAACAGCTTTCTCGGCGCGGCGCTGCCGCATTACGCGGTGAGCTGGCATCAGCAGAAGGTGAATTTCCGCCCGGTGCAGGAGAAGGGGCGGCAGATCAAGCGGCATTCGAACAACGAGCTGCTGCATGTCGACGCCTTTCCGGCCGGTGCCACCCATGGCCGCCGTCCACTGCGCTTCTTCACCAACATCAACACCAGTGAACCGCGGATATGGCGCATTGCCGAACAGTTCGACCGGCTGTATGCCGCCTACGCGAAAGAGGCCGGTATCGATACGAACATGTCCGTGCAGGGGAATCCGGCCGAGCGGGCCTGGTCCGGCGCATTGGCAGGCCTGGCCAAACTGGGCCTGCCCCAGTTGCAGGTCATCGGCGACACCTCGCCCTACGACCGGGCCATGCGCAAGATGCATAACTGGATGAAGGACAACGACGACTTCCAGAAGGATCCGAACCGTGGCGAGGAACTGGCGTTCCAGCCCTTCGAAAGCTGGGCGGTGATGACCGATGCCGTCAGCCACGCGGCCTTGTCCGGCCAGCATGCGCTGGTGGCGACCTACTACGTTGAGCTGGATGCCTGCCGTCTGCCGGAACGAGCGCCTTACAACGTGGTTGCGCGCGGCGCTGATCAGGCTGCCTGATGCAGGCAGCGGAATTCCGCAACGGCCGCGCGCGTTACATCTATGACCAGTCGCTGCCGGCACCGCCCGCCGACTGGTTGTTCGAACCGGCCACCCTGGCCGAAAACCGACTGGTGCTGGAACAGGGCGGCGGCCGAGGCACGGTGATATTCATTTCAGACCCCTACCGGTCGGGCGACCAATGGGCCCTGCGGCATTACATGCGTGGCGGCTCGGTGGCCCGCGTGTTCGGTGATCGCTACCTCTGGAGTGGCCTGCAGGACACCCGCGCCTGGCGCGAGTGGCATTACACCTCACAGCTGTTCGATGTCGGGCTGCCGGTTGCACGCCCCGTCGCCGGTCGCGTGGTGCGTGAAGGACCGTTGTATCGCGCCGATTTCATCACGGTGCGGGTCCCTGGCGCCGCCTCGTTTGATGATCTGCTCAGCGCCGGCGAAGTCTCCCTGGACACCTGGGCGGCCATCGGCAGAACCATCCGCCGGTTCCACGATGCCGGCGCGTGGCACAGCGACCTGAACAGCCGCAACATCCTGGTCGGCCCGCAACCGGAAACGGTGCACATCATCGACTGGGATCGCGGTGAGTGGCGTACCGGAAACGGCCACGACTGGCGCGACGCCAACCTGGAACGGCTGAAACGGGATCTCGAAAAACGCCTGCGCATCAAGGACGTCTGGGCCTACACCCCGCAGGGCCACCAGGCGCTGTTGGATGGTTACCGCTCGTAACGTCTACTAACTCCCCACGCACTGCGGCCTGCCTTCTCCCAAGCTCCCGACGATCTTCGCCTGGGGCGCATTGCTGGCCCGCAAACGCATCACACCGCGCGGGTCCGCTACGCTTGACCCGCCCTACGATGATGTCACCGATGGTTCGGTGATTTCGTGGATTGGTGGTTTCGCGGTTTCTTGGTTTCGTAGGGTGCATTAAGCGCAGCGAATGCACGCGGTGTGATCCCGTTCGAGATGCCACGGC
>SKGQ01000202.1 GCA_007117515.1 Ectothiorhodospiraceae bacterium
CCGCTGAGCCAGCCTGGCAAATCAGCGGTTTTTTATCTCCATTTCGACCCCCTGCGGATCATATCCACGGTAGACAGCCGCCCGGGTGCGGCGGGGGTTTCCGCTACATACGCCGTCACGAAATCAGCGCGTCTGCGTCGGAGTCCGCATTTTTTCCGAGATAAGACGCGCTGCCTGACCAACCCTTCGTTTTCCTTCGACTGGCTGAGCTCAGCGCTCCGGCTGTCACTTTCGTGCGGTGCCGTACTGACTGACGTCGTCGGACTTCGCACCGTCAAGTGCAGGCTCATGCGAATGATCGGCAACCGGCGGCGGACCGGCGATGCCGATCCTGCACGTCGTCGCCTGTCTGTGGGCCGGAGTCGGTGAAGCAACGGTTAAGGCGAGAGCGTTATCCCGGGAACCGCCAGTTACATTCTATTTGGGGCCCTTTGCAATGGCATTGACTGCAAGCCGACGATCCATTCTATGGATTATTGGGATCACTGCGCCGGGCACGGGGCTGATACTGCTCTTGATTCAGAACTTTAAAACGCCCGAGAAGATGCGCGAGCGCAAGGTATCGCACCGCTACGCTATCTCCGACCCGCGTTTCCGCCGCGAAATTTCCGTATTGCTGGGCCCGGCAATAGCACGCGGCAATCAAGTAACCGCGCTGCAAAATGGCAGCGAGATTTTTCCGGCGATGCTGCAGACCATTCGTTCCGCGCAGACCTCCATTACTTTCGAGACCTTCATCTACTGGTCCGGTGATATCGGTGAAGCATTTTCGGAAGCACTCTCCGAGCGCGCCCGAGCGGGCATACCAGTTAACGTCATCGTCGACTGGTTCGGCAGCAACAGGATGGAGCAAACGCTGCTGGATAAAATGCAGGCTGCAGGCGTGCAGCTGCACCGGTATCGACCCCTGCACTGGTACAACCTCGACCGCATGAACAACCGTACCCACCGCAAGCTGCTGGTAATCGATGGCGCATTTGTATCAGTGGGTTCAACCAATTTCGACATGCGATCCCTTCGGCTCAATGAAGAAGCAAGTCTGAATATTTACAGCGACGACCTTGCCTCCCGGATGACCGCGGTGTTCGAGAGCGATCTGCTCAAGGCTGAATCGTATTCCCTTGCTCGTTGGCAAAGCCGCCCGCTACGCGAGAAATTCTCCGAGCGGGTTCTCAGGCCCATCAAATCACAGCTTTGATTGTGCGGATTTCGCCAATCGCCAGCACGGATCCGGCCACGGGCACGTGGCGCTTTATGCAGCTATAACACTGACAGGCAGAACGGCTTCCGAGTGGTCTCCTTAACGGACCGGAGTCGCTTTCGATGCCGACCGGAAAGATTGCGGCGAGGACAATGTCATAGGAATCTTGAACTCAGGACCATCTGCACGCACGTGGAAGTCGCTGCATCCCGACCGGAACACCGAGTTGCTGCGTTCGGAGCTGTTCAGCATCGGTCAGTTGAAGCGCCATGCGGTGACACTGGCGGGCCAGCACCGACTCGATCCGCATCCGGGCCCGGACAGGTTGCTGCCGCGGCTGGCAGACAATTCGCGCGTTCTGCTGGCCGCGTATGACGTCGTGACCGTGGTCGCCACGCAGGGGCAACGGATTGTCCCGGCCGAATCCTGGTTGCTCGACAATTTCTACCTCATCGAACAGCAAATCACGCAGGCGCGCCGGCATTTGCCGCGCGGATACAGCCGCCAGTTACCCCGCCTGGCCGATGGGCCGTCTGCCGGGTTCCCGCGCATCTACGACCTGGCTCTGGAGCTGATTTCCCACATGGATGGCCGCATAGACGGCGACGATGCCACCCAGTTCATAGCCTCTTACCAGACTGTCGAGCCCTTGAAGCTGGGTGAATTGTGGGCCTTTCCCATCATGCTGCAACTGGCCCTGCTGGAAAACCTGGCCCGCGTCGGAGTGCGTATTGCCCGGCGGCGCGAGGAGCTCGATGCGGCCACCCTCTGGGCGGACCGCATGCTCGCCGCAGCCGAGAGCGAACCGAAACGGCTGATCCAGATACTGGCCGATTTCGCCAATGCCGACGTGCCGCTGACCGCGCCTTTTGTAGAGGAGTTTTACGGCCGGCTCCAGGCCCAGGGAGCCACCATGGCCTTCGTCCAGACCTGGGTCGAGCAAAAGCTGCTGGAACAGGGAGTCACCGCCAGCGACTTGTCGGAGGCAGCCGGCCACACGGCTGCGGCCAACCAGATCTCCATCGCCAACAGCATTGGCAGCCTTCGTTTTATCGGCGCCACGGACTGGACGCAGTACGTCGAGGCGCTGAGCGCCGTCGAACAGATCCTGCGCGAAGACCCGACGGCGATGTACGCCAACCAGGATTTCGCCACTCGCGACCGCTACCGGCATGTCATCGAGGACCTGGCACGACGCAGCACACACAGCGAAAGGGAGGTGGCTGGCGCAGCCATCAGGCTTGCACAGCGGACGGCCGCGCAACGGGGCCTGAGCGAACGCAGCGCGCACGTCGGCTACTATCTGATCGATCAGGGACGCAGTGAACTGGAGCATGCGGTCGGCTACCAGCCATCGCTGAAACCCCGCCTCAGCCGGACCAGCCCGCATCTGCGACTGGCCCTTTACGGCGGATCCATTCTGACGCTCACGCTGCTCGTTATGGCAGTCGTGCTTTCCGTTCTCGCGCGTGAGGCGGTCTGGTTCGATGCGGGTGACTGGCAACCCTGGTTGCTTGCGCTGCCGCTGGTCGTCGCTGCCTCGGCGCTGGCGGTCCCTCTGGTGAACCTGCTTATCAACCTGTCACTGCCACCGCGGGTCCTGCCACGCATGGATTTCTCGAATGGGATTCCAGAGGCCCACCGCACCATGGTTGTCGTGCCGACTCTCCTGACAAACCTGCAGGATGTCGAGAATCTGCTCGAAGACATGGAGATCCGTTATCTTGGTAATCGTGATCCCAATCTGTTCTTTGCCCTGCTGACGGATTTCCCCGACGCCCGCGAGCAGACCCTGCCGGACGACAGGATTTTGATCGACCGCGCGCGCGCCGCGGTCGAGACGCTCAACGCGACCTACCGCGACGATCGGCCGTGTATTTTCTATCTGTTTCATCGGCCCCGGCTCTGGAATCCGTTCGAGCGGGTCTGGATGGGCTACGAGCGCAAGCGCGGCAAACTGGACCAGTTCAATGCCCGGCTCAGGGGTGGGGCAAGAACGGCCTTTTCGGAAATCGTCGGCGATCCCTCCATTCTCGAATCCATCGCGTACGTCATCACCCTGGATACCGACACGCAGCTGCCGCGCGATGCGGCACGCTTGCTGGTCGGCAATCTGGCGCATCCGCTGAACCGACCGGTTTACGATGCCGACAAGGGCCGCATCGTCGAAGGCTACGCGATCCTGCAACCGCGGACCTCGATCAGCCTGACCAGTGCCAACCAGTCGCGCTTTACCAAACTGTTCACCGGCGAATCGGGAATCGACCCCTACACCCGTGAAGTGTCCGATGTGTATCAGGATCTGTTCGACGAGGGTTCTTTCGTCGGCAAGGGCATCTACGACGTCGACGCATTTCGTCAGGCCGTCGATGGCCGCTTTCCGGAAAACCTCATCCTTAGCCATGATCTGCTGGAAAGCGGCTATGCGCGCTCAGCGCTGGTAGCCGATGTCGATCTCATCGAAGAACATCCGGCCAGCGTCACCATCGAGGCCAGCCGCCGCCACCGCTGGATACGCGGCGACTGGCAGCTTGCCGGTTGGCTGCTGCCGCGCGTACCCGGCCCCTCCGACCCGAATGGGGCAAGAGCAACACGGCAGGCGAATCCGCTCTCGGCCCTGTCCCGCTGGAAACTGGGCGACAACCTGCGGCGTAGTCTGGTGCCGCCGGCGTTGCTGGTCCTGCTCGCCGGGGGCTGGATACTGGGGCCCGTGTGGCTGTGGACCTTGCTGGCGATCGCGGTGGTGAGCCTGCCCACCCTGCTGTCCAGTCTGATAGAACTCGTACGCAAGCCCGAGGAACGCGACTGGTCGGTGCATCTCAACCTGACCGGGCGCTCCGCCGGTCGCCCGATAGCGCTCGCCCTGCTTTGCCTGACGTTCCTGCCCTACGACACGCGGATCTGCCTGGACGCGATCCTGCGCTCCGGGGTTCGCATGCTGTTCACACGACGCGGCCTGCTACTGTGGCACCTGCCCGACTACGCGCGCCGAAACGCGCGCCGAACGCTCGCTGGATTTTTCCGCGAGATGTGGATAGCGCCAACGCTCGCCGTTTCGCTGGGATTGGTTCTGACCATGACCAGCCAGCCAGGGGCGTGGCTCTACGCCGCCCCGATCCTTCTGCTGTGGTTGCTGTCGCCGGTCCTGGGCTGGTGGATCAGTCAGCCACTGGTTGCCCCTACCCCGAACCTGACTGTCGATCAGCGGGCCTTCCTGCGGACCTCGGCGCGACGCACCTGGCGCTATTTCACTGACTTCGTCGGTCCGGATGACAACCGGCAGCCACCCGATAATTTCCAGGAATATCCGTCACCGGCCATCGCC
>SKGQ01000065.1 GCA_007117515.1 Ectothiorhodospiraceae bacterium
AACGCGGCCGCCTTAGGGCAACACTGATTGATTCGCATGCCTGCGTTGGAGTCCGCATTTTTTCCGAGGCAAGGCGCGCTGTGCCGCGCCGCAGTCATTCTGCGGTCAAGCAGCGCAACGCGGCAGTCGGGAAAAATGCGGCCCAAGTCGAAGACCCCGGCCGGTTTTGGCCCCTGGGGGCGTTGCGCCACCGGCCCGGTAGCTAAGTCTACCGAACCGGCACCGCGCCTTGCCAGATGACCAAAACCGGTCTCGGGCGCAGACGCGGGAATAAATCAGTGTTTCCTTAAAGTGTAATGTTTTAGGTTTTAAGTCCTTGAAAACAGAAGCCACGATACGATGAGTTTCGACGTGAAACGTCCACCTAAAACGTAAAACGTTACACCTAAAACGCGATCGCCTGCGGCGATCGCTTATTTCCCAATACAAAAACTCGAGAAGATCTCGCCCAACAGATCATCACTGCTGAAGGTTCCGGTTATCTCGCCCAGGTGTTGCTGGGCCTGGCGCAGCTCCTCGGCCATCAATTCACCAGCCGCTGCATCGTGCAACTGTTCGTGGGCGGCAGTCAGACATTCGCCCGTGCGTCGCAGGGCATCCAGATGCCGGCGACGGGCAATGAAACCATCCTCGCCACCGCGAAAGCCGACCGCCTCCTTCAGATGCTGCCGCAACAGATCAACCCCGGCGCCGGACAGGGCACTGAGACGTATTTCCAGCTGGCTCGCCTGTTCGTCTCTTCCGGGCAGGCGACCGCTGAGGTCTACCTTGTTGCGTACAACGGTAACCGGCAGGCCGGCGGGAAGGTCTTCCAGACTGGCCTGCTCCACGAGGCCAACGCCGATCGCATCCTCCACCACCAACAGGATCCGGTCGGCGGCCTTCATGGCTTGACGCGCGCGCCGCACGCCTTCCTGCTCCACCGGATCCTCAGAGTCGCGGAGGCCAGCCGTATCGATGATATGCAACGGCATGCCGTCGATCTGGATCTGCTCCCGCAATACGTCGCGGGTGGTGCCGGCAATCTCGGTGACGATGGCACTGTCGCTGCCGGCGAGTTGGTTCAGCAGGCTGGACTTGCCGGCATTGGGCGGACCGGCGATAACCACGGTCATGCCGTCGCGCAGAATCTGACCCTGTTGCGCGCTGGCCAGCACCGCGTCCAGCTCGGCCCGCACCGTCTGCAACTTTGCCGCGACCTCACCATCGGCCAGAAAATCGATCTCTTCCTCGGGAAAGTCGATGGCCGCTTCCACATGTACCCGCAATTCGGTCAGTGCCTGCAGCAGTGCCTCGATCCGGCGGGAGAAATCCCCGGAAAGCGAACGCATCGCGGCGCGCGCGCTTTGCTCGGAACCGGCCGCAATCAGGTCGGCAATGGCCTCAGCCTGGGCCAGATCGAGACGACCATTATGGAAGGCGCGTTCGGAGAATTCTCCGGGTCGCGCCGGGCGGGCACCGAGTTCGGTCAGTCGCCGCATCAGCCGGTCCAGCACCACCGGGCCGCCGTGGCCATGAAACTCGACCACGTCCTCCCCGGTAAAACTGCCGGGTCCCGGCAGCCAGAGGAGCAGGCCCTGATCCAGGCTCTCGCCCTGTGCATCACGGAAATGCCGGTAGACCGCACGGCGCGGATCGGGGAGTTCTCCAGCAAGGCTGCGGGCGAAACGCCCGGCTTCGGGCCCGGACAGACGGACCACGCCGATCCCGCCCCGCCCTGGCGGAGTAGCGATCGCGCAGATGGTGTCAGGCAAGGGCTGCACGGACACACCTCCTGATCACTCGGAAAACGGACCGGCGGCCGGCAATCGCCGCCCGGTCCGGTCCGAGCGGCGCTACTTGTCCTCGCCCTTCTCGATCCGCCGGGTGATGAACCACTGCTGAGCGATGGACAGGACGTTGTTGACCACCCAGTAGAGAACCAGCCCGGCAGGGAAAAAGGCAAAGAAGATAGTGAACACGAACGGCAGCGCCATCATGATCCGCTGCTGGATCGGATCCAGCGGTGCCGGATTCAGCCTCTGCTGAACGAACATGCTGATGCCCATCAGCAGCGGCAGGACGAAGAACGGATCCGGCGACGACAGATCGTTGATCCAGAGCATGAAATCGGCATGGCGCAGTTCGACACTCTCAAGCAGTACCCAGTACAGGGCAATGAATACCGGGATCTGCACCAGGATCGGCAGACAGCCGCCCAGAGGATTGATCTTCTCCTCCTTGTACAGCTTCATCATGGCCTGGTTCATGGCCTGACGATCATCGCCGTAGCGTTCCTTGATCGCCTTCATGCGGGGATGCACCTTGCGCATCCTGGCCATGGACCGGAAGCTGGTCTCGGAGAGCTTGTAGAATACCAGCTTGATCAGCAGCGTGACGATGATGATCGCCACACCCCAGTTACCAACCACCGAGTGAATCCACTCGAGGACGATGAATAGCGGCCGTGAAATGATGGTCAGCCAACCGTAATCCACGGTCAGATCCAGCGCCTCGGCGGCAGCCGCCAGCCGTCGGTATTCCTTCGGTCCGACATAGAGCTGGGTCGAGAACTCTCCCGTCTCGCCGTCTGCCACACCACGCCAGAAGGTGTTCATGCCCAGGTCAAAGACGTTGTTGTCCCGTTCCTGACTCCAGTAACGGCGCTCCTCTCCTTCCGGCGGAATCCAGGCGCCAATGAAGTAGTGCTGGATCATCGCCAGCCAGCCGTCACGAACATTCTGATCCAGGCGGTCTGAACCCCCCATATCAGAGAACGACAGCTTGGTGTAGCGGTCGTCCGGCGTGTGCAATACACCACCGGTGTAGGTGTAGATAAACCAGGAGGTGCCGTCACCGTGGTCGGCACTGCGGCGCAGGTAGGTCTGCTGCGAGGCCCGCACGTCCTCGCCGGTGGCGTTGGCCACCTCGTGTTCGACATCGATCAGATAGCTGTCGCGGTGAAAGGTATAGCGCTTGGTGACGCGCAGTCCGTCTGCCCCCTCCCAGACCAGCGGCACGGTCAGGCTGTCGGCATTATCATCCAGTGTGAAACTGTCCTGGTCCACGGTGTAAACACCGCGGCTCCCGGGACCCTGCGCTGCGTTCTGCGTGACGATGCCGGCACGGGCAATGAACAACTGGTTCGGCTCATCACTCATTAACCGCAGTGGCGTGGGGTCATCCGTCGAGACTGGGTAGTCCAGCAGGTCAACCCGCCGCAGCTCACCACCGCGGGTG
The DNA here is from genome assembly GCA_007117515.1 of Ectothiorhodospiraceae bacterium. GTDB lineage: Bacteria > Pseudomonadota > Gammaproteobacteria > Nitrococcales > Aquisalimonadaceae > Methylonatrum. Next base: position 3,220 of record SKGQ01000065.1, read on the forward strand.
CTGATCACCACATCCAGCAGATCGGTGGTGATCCGGACATCACGCACTTCGGCGTCTTCGTCTGCCGCACCGGGTCTTGAGCCTTCCTCGTCAGCCGTCGTGTCGCGCCCCGGTCCACCTTCAGCGTCGAGATCATCAGGCACGAACTGATCGTCACCGTTTTCATCCCGTTCTTCGGAAGCCTGTTCTTCGGTCGGGGGCTGGGTGGCGTATTCGCGCTCCCAGGCACCCCATATCAGGAGCAGCAGTAGGCCAAGGGCGAAGAACTGGATAAGACGTTGCGTTTCCATGAATTACCGCTGGTCAGTACGTGAAGGTGGGACCGGATCGACGCCGCCCGGATGCCAGGGATGGCAGCGTAACACGCGCTTCAGGCTCAGCCAGGCGCCCCGCAAGGCGCCGTGCTGCTGGATTGCTTCACAGGCGTAAGCGGAGCAGCTGGGGTAGAACCGGCAACAGGGTCCGATCAAGGGGCTGATGAGGTACTGGTAGCCACGAATCAGCAGAATCAGGAATCGCCGCATCGCTTGATCAACCTCTGCCACAGGGCGTCCAGCTTCCGCCTGATGCGCGTGCGGTCCAAGTGCCTCGCCGGTGGCCTCGCAAGCACGATGACGTCCAACGGCGGCAGCGTGATCCGCCGCTGGCGGAAGGCCTCGCGATTCATCCGTTTTATACGGTTACGATCAACCGCCCGAGGCACATTGCGTTTGGAAATTGCCATGCCCAGCCGGGCACCACTGGCTTCGCCGCGACAGACCAGCAGGGTGAACGCGTCATCCGAGACTCGACAGGGACGGTCCGCGAAAATGCGTCGAAACTGACTCGCCTGCAGCAAACGCGCATCTCGTGGGAAACCATAACTCACCGAGATCTGCGGCGAAGTCTCTAGGGCGTCAGGCGTGCGCGGCCCTTGGCCCGACGCGCCTTGATCACGCGACGACCATTCTTGGTTGCCATACGCGCCCGGAAACCATGGGTCCGCTTGCACTTGATGACGCTGGGTTGAAATGTCCGCTTCATGGCTGAGCTCACTTGATTGTTCGACAAGGTCATGCGGCGGCCGGAGCCCGCACAAAAATAAGCCCGCGAATGTACCGCTGCCGCGGACTTACGTCAACGACAGAAGCACATTCCTTCCTGTGGATAACACCGACCTTGGGGTATAGACTCGGCGGTCCATTGATCGAATCAAACGGGCAACGCGAATCGGTCAGGCGTCACTTCCCGAACCGGCACGATCTGCATTACCGCGTCGCTCGACTTCATATCCACTCTATATCGGGGGTTCCGCTTGGACAGCTCCGTCTGGAAACATTGCCTGAATCGCCTGGAGGCCGAGATCCCCGAGCAACAGCTCAATACCTGGATCCGTCCATTGCAGGCTGTGGAAGGCGACCAGCGATTGCGTCTGCTGGCTCCAAACCGGTTCGTGCTGGACTGGGTGCGCGAGCATTTCTTCGAACGCATTCAGGAGTTGGCTGAACAGCACCGCGATCGACCCAACGTGATCCTCGAAATTGGCAGCAGTCTGCAACCTGAGGCCACAACTGACCGAAGACCGACGCGGTCCGGCAGGTCCGAGCCCAGACCACGGCCGGAAGCACGCGCCTCGGGCGGCAGCAACATCAACCCACGGTTCACCTTCGACAGTTTTGTCGAGGGCAAATCCAATCAGCTGGCGCGCGCCGCCTGTACGCAGATTGCGGAGAACTCCGGTGGTGCCTACAACCCGTTGTTTCTGTATGGCGGCGTGGGCCTGGGTAAAACCCATCTGATGCATGCCATTGGCAACCTGATGTTGCGCAATAACCCAAGGGCAAAGGTGCTGTATCTGCACTCGGAACGTTTTGTCGGCGATATGGTGAAAGCGCTCCAGCATAACGCCATCAACGAATTCAAACGGCATTATCGGACCGCTGACGCTCTGCTGATTGACGACATCCAGTTTTTTGCCGGCAAGGAGCGCTCACAGGAGGAGTTCTTTCACACCTTCAACGCGCTACTCGAAGGCCAGCAACAGGTGGTGCTTACCTGCGACCGGTATCCGAAGGAAGTGGACGGTCTCGAGGAACGACTGAAATCCCGTTTTGGCTGGGGCCTGACAGTGGCTATAGAGCCACCGGAGCTGGAGACGCGGGTGGCCATCCTGATGAGCAAGGCGTCGCAGGAAGGAATCGACCTGCCCCACGAAGTGGCTTTTTTTATCGCCAAACGGATCTGGTCGAATATCCGTGAACTTGAAGGTGCTCTGCGACGGGTGTTTGCCAATGCCCAATTCACAGGCAGTCCGATTACCGTGGATTTCACCAAGGAAGCACTGAAGGATCTGCTGGCGCTACAGGACAAGTTGGTCACCGTGGAAAACATCCAGAAAACGGTCGCCGATTATTACAAGATCCGGGTTTCTGACCTGCACTCCAAGCGCCGTAGTCGTTCCATTACACGCCCACGGCAGCTTGCCATGGCGCTGGCCAAGGAGCTCACCAGTCACAGCCTGCCGGAAATCGGTGATGCATTTGGCGGACGTGACCACACGACAGTTTTGCACGCCTGCCGAAAGGTGGTGGAGTTGCGGGAAGCAGACGGACGTATCGACGAAGACTATGCAAACCTGTTGAGAACCCTGACCACATGATGTGTGGGAGCTGTGGATAAAGAGAGGGGGCTGATTCGGCCCGGATTTGTCCACAGGTTCTCCTCCGCACATACAGGAACGGTACGGCGCTTTGCACACACACTAATCGTATTGCAAGTAATTGATATTTAAAAATATATTGCGGATTATCCACAGACGTGGCGAAACCTAGTAATAACAATAAGTCTCTTAAAAGATAAACACTAATTATTAAGGAAGCGCTGAAAAGGCAGACCTATGAAGATTGAAATCAAGCGTGAGACGCTGCTGCGTCCATTGCAGTCCATCATCGGTGTTGTCGAACGACGGCAGACGTTGCCAGTCCTCGCCAATGTGTTGCTGGTAGCTGATGACCAGGGACTGGGGCTTACTGCAACGGATCTCGAGGTGGAAATTGCCGCCCGGGTGGATGTCCCGATTGCCGAGGCTGGACAGATCACGGTCCCGGCACGAAAGTTGATGGACATCGTGCGGAATTTGCCCGAAGGCAGCGATATCACTCTGGCCGTGGATCAGGAGCGAGCGCTGATTACTTCAGAGCGCAGCCGGTTCAACCTAACGACGCTGCCCGCTACGGAGTTTCCAACGGTCGAGGATATCGGCGAGAGCCAGCCCTTGCTGCTGTCTCAGGGGAGCCTGCGCCGTTTGATCGAGAAAACCCAGTTTTCCATGGCCCTGCAGGATGTTCGCTATTACCTCAATGGCTTGCTGTTGGAGCTTGAACCGGAGCGGTTGCGTGCCGTCGCCACCGATGGACATCGATTGGCCCTGGGCGAAGTGCCCGGCGCGGTCGACGTTGCCGAGAGCAAGCAGGTCATCGTGCCACGCAAAGGCGTGCAGGAACTGTTACGACTGCTCGGCGACGATGACAGTGAGGTCCGGGTTGAACTGGGTAGCAATCACCTTCGCGTCACATTGAGTGAGCTGCGCTTCACCTCTAAGCTGATCGACGGTCGGTTCCCCGAGTATCAGCGCGTGATTCCTGCGGTAGACGACAAGATTCTGCTGGCAGATCGGGAAACACTGCGTCAGGCATTGGTGCGTGCCTCGATCCTGTCCAACGAGAAATATCGGGGTGTCCGCTTCATGGTGGATCAGGGCAGCCTCCGGATTCAGTCCAATAACCCGGAACAGGAAGAGGCAGTCGAAGAGCTTACCGTCGAGTATAACGGCAGTCCGCTCGAGATCGGTTTCAACGCCAGCTATCTGCTGGACGCTATCGGAGCGATTGAAACCGAGCAGGTTTCGATTGGCCTTGTGGATGCAAACAGTTCCTGTCTGGTAACGGCGGCTGGCGATCAGAGCCATCAGTATGTCGTCATGCCGATGCGGCTCTGACAGGTCAGGACAAAGGCCTGTGCATTCGATAACCATGTTTTACGGCGCGTCGGTTTTCGGGGGCAAAGCGCAGGGCGACGTCGTGCATGGGACTTGAGCGTCTGAGGGTTAGTGGGTTCCGTAATCTGCATGATGGCGAGTTGCCAGCGTTCGGCCCGGTGAATGGCATCGTAGGTGCAAACGCCTCAGGAAAGACGAGCCTGCTGGAAGCGATTCACGTACTGGCAAGGGCGAGAAGCTTCCGCGCCGCCCGTCTCGATACGGTCACTCGTCAGGGGCAAGACACGTTTCGCCTTGTTGGCGATGTGAGTAGCGGCCGTTCACTGCATCGCCTGGGGCTCGAGCGCGGTCGGCGACAACTGCGGGTTCGGGTAGATGGTCAGGACGTTCGCGTACTGTCCGATCTGGCGCGTCACCTCCCGGTTCAGTTGATCAACACTGACAGCCAACGTCTGCTGCAGGACGGTCCGGCCCTGCGTCGCCAGTTCCTCAATTGGACAACGTTCCACGTGGAACAGGGTTACCGCGAAGTGTGGAAGCGGTACGAACGGGCACTGCGTCAGCGGAATGCGGCGATCCGGGCGGGGGACCGACGCATCGCCCTGGCGTGGAATCCGGAGTTGCTGGCAGCCGGTGATCATGTGACCCGCTACCGGGCAGTGCTGGTGAAAGAACTTGAAACCCTGCTCCAACCGTTTCTGATCGATTGGTTGCCCGGTGTAATGATCCAGCTTCATTACCGACGTGGATGGTCCCGGGATCGCAGTTTCAGCGAAGCCCTGAATCAGAGTCAGGAGAGCGAGATGGACCGTGGCTTCACCCTGGTGGGGCCGCACCGCGCTGATTTATCGATCAGGGCCAACGGCGTTTCGGCGCAGGACTGGTTATCCCGCGGACAGCAGAAGATCCTCGTAATCGCTTTAATGCTCGCCGTGGCGGAGCGGATGAAATCCAACGGCCCGGGTGAGCCCATCGTCCTGGTGGATGACCTTGCGGCGGAGTTGGATAGCGAGCGACGGGAGCAAGTGGTCGACGCCCTCCTCGGGACTGGCGCCCAGCTGTTCGTGACCGCCACCGCCCGCGAGCAACTGCCTTTGCGCGGCGATACTCGGTGGTTCCACGTGGAACATGGGGGGCTCCGTGAAATGGTACAATAGCCTCCTTTAACGGGGGGACAGCGATGAGTGCAACGCCAAGCTACGACTCGGGGAGTATCAAGGTTCTAAAAGGGCTGGATGCCGTTCGTAAACGGCCCGGCATGTATATCGGTGATACCGATGACGGAACTGGTCTCCACCATATGGTTTTCGAGGTGGTGGATAACTCCATCGATGAGGCGCTGGCGGGGCACTGCTCGAAAATCGAGGTTGTCATCCACGAAGACAATTCCATCTCCGTAACCGATGATGGTCGCGGCGTTCCGGTTGATCTGCATGCTGAAGAGGGAAGATCCGCTGCCGAGGTCATCATGACCGTCCTCCATGCCGGGGGTAAGTTCGACAACAACTCCTACAAGGTGTCAGGGGGCCTGCACGGCGTTGGGGTTTCTGTCGTTAACGCATTGTCCGAGGAACTCCAGCTGACAGTGCGCAAGAACGGCAAGGTGCATCTGGTGGAGTTCCGTATGGGTGAACCGGTCGCCCCGCTGCATGTAATTGGGGACAGCAACGAGACCGGCACCAAGATCACGTTCCGCCCGAGCCCGGAGATCTTCACCAATATCGATTTTCATTATGATCTGCTCGCCCGTCGGTTCCGTGAGCTTTCCTTCCTTAACCCCGGTGTGAAAATCAGCCTCAAGGACGAACGGACCGACAAGGCGGATCTGTTTGAATATGCGGGCGGGATCAAGGCCTTTGTAGAGCACCTGAATCGCAACAAGACGCCGCTGAACAAGGAAGTGCTGTACATCACCTCCTGGCGTAACGACATCGGTGTCGATGTCGCCATGCAGTGGAATGATTCCTACCAGGAGAACATCTTCTGCTTCACCAACAATATTCCGCAGCGGGATGGCGGTACGCACATGGCGGGTTTCCGCGGTGCGCTGACGCGGACCGTGAATACGTTCATGGAGAAGGAAGGCTATGCCAAGAAGCTCAAGGTATCGCTTTCCGGCGAAGACATCCGTGAAGGACTGACCGCCGTTCTCTCGGTCAAGGTGCCGGATCCCAAGTTCTCGTCCCAGACCAAGGACAAGTTGGTATCGTCCGAGGTCAAGACTGCGGTCGAGCAGGTTCTTGCGGAGAAGGTCCAGGAATTTCTTTACGAACATCCGGCTGACGCTCGCGCGATCGTCGAGAAGACCGTCGATGCAGCGCGGGCTCGCGAAGCGGCGCGCAAGGCTAGGGAGATGACACGGCGCAAGGGTGCCCTCGATATTGCCGGATTGCCCGGGAAGCTGGCGGATTGCCAGGAGCGTGATCCAAGCCTGTCCGAACTGTATCTGGTGGAGGGCGACTCAGCGGGTGGCTCCGCCAAACAGGGTCGGGATCGCCGGACGCAGGCGATCCTGCCGTTGAAGGGCAAGATCCTCAACGTGGAGAAAGCGCGCTTCGACAAGATGCTTTCGTCGGTGGAGGTGGGGACGTTGATCACTGCACTTGGTTGCGGCATCGGCCGTGAGGATTTTGACCCCGAAAAGCTCCGCTATCATCGCATTATCATCATGACCGATGCCGACGTAGACGGGTCGCATATCCGCACCCTGTTGCTCACCTTCTTCTACCGCCAGATGCTGACGTTGGTGGAACGCGGTCATGTGTATATCGCGCAGCCGCCTCTGTACAAGATAAAGCGCGGCAAGCAGGAGCACTACGTCAAGGACGAGCGGGAGTTGACAGAATATCTGCTGCAGTTGGCCTTGCATGGCGCCGTGCTGCATACGGACACGGAGGTCGGTGATATCGACGGCGAACGGCTCGAAGCGCTGGCCGGCCAGTACCTGCGGGTAATGGACATTATCGAGCACATGAGTCGGCAGACGGACCGAGATGTGCTGATCTCGCTTCTCCATGTCCCGGTGCTCACCGAGCAGGCCTTCGACGACGTGTCCTATCTGAAGGACTGGTTTCAGCAGATCGTCGATCGTCTCAATCCTTCCCAGTCCCAGGGCACCGAGTATCAGGCCATGGTTTCCACTGGCTCGGACGGTCGTTTCCAGGAAGCCGTGATTTCGAAGCGGATGCATGGCATCCGGCATGACTACCGGTTCACGCCGGAGTTTTTCCTGACGCCTGAGTACCGTCGCATCAGTTCGTTGACGGCGGCGCTGGATGGTCTGCTCGGGTCGAAGGCATTCATGCAGCGAGGAGAACGGCAGCAGCCAGTCGCCTTCTTTGGCGATGCCGTGGCGTGGATGCTCGATGATGCAAAACGCGGCCAGTACATCCAGCGTTACAAGGGTCTCGGTGAAATGAACCCGGACCAACTCTGGGATACGACGATGAACCCGGAAACCCGTCGCCTGTTGCAGGTGCGGATCGAGGATGCCGTGGCCGCAGATGAAGTCTTCACGACGCTCATGGGTGACCATGTCGAGCCGCGGCGCGAGTTCATCGAGCGTAACGCCCTGGCGGCGTCGAATCTGGACGTCTGAAAGGTTGGACCGCAAGCAGTGTTCCACGTGGAACACTGTGAGTACTGGTCATCGAGATTGCCTGTCCCCTGGGCTTTATCGCTGCCCAGGGCAATCTGGAAACGGTCGAACTGTCCTGTGCCTGGTCATATCACCGCACCCCTGCGGACAAGGTCCCTGCAATGGCCTGCTGACGCCTGGGCTGACGTTCCCTCGTCAGCGTCGTTGGCCTGGGCCGTCCTCGTAAATACGGCTGACCTCCCGGCTGTTCTGCTCGATCCAGGTACGCGCCTCGGTGAGTAGCGATTCTGGCGTTTTTCCTCCTGAATCAATTGCTTCACTGATTCTTACATGGATTGTTCCCGGATACTTGAGGAACGAGTTCCTGGGCCAGCATTCTCCGGCATTGTGCGCCACGAGAACCACCGGGTAACCGGTTTCCACGGCCAGGACGGCCCCCCCGCGTTGATAGCGTCCACTGCGCCCGGCTGGCACCCGGGTTCCCTCGGGGTAAATGACGACCCACACGCCTTCATCAAGCCGCTCGCGGCCCTGCTCAAGCATTTGCTGCATGGCCTCCTTGCGTGCCGAACGGTCGATGGCGATGGGGTTCAATAATCTGATGGCCCAGCCAATCAGTGGAATCCGTGTCAGTTCCTGTTTGAGGACCCAGGTCTGCGGCTGAAACAGGTCCATAAGGGCCAGCGTTTCCCAGGCAGACTGATGTTTTGCCAGCACGATGCAGGGCTTATCCGGGCGGTTCTCCAGCCCATCCACCTGAAAACGAATGCCCACCGCCACCGAGGCCCACCAGATAATGAACCGGCTCCACAAATTGAAGAGCCGGTATCGTGCCCGGTAAGGGATCACAAGGGCAGCGAGAACGCCGACGGTGCCAAAGGCGAGTGTCGCTAACGTAGCGCCGGCGGCCCACAAGGTCGAACCAAGAACGACGCGGACGCTCTTCAGCGTCGGGTTTGGCCGGGTCATGCGTTTCAGAACCTCATTGATTGTCAGGGGTACGAGACCGGACTCAGGCCAGCAGGCTGTCTGTAAAAGCTTGCAGAGAGTCGAAAACCGGCACGTCCGGAAAGTCGCCGTTCGCGAGGGTCTGTTCCCCCTTGCCGGTGAGGACCAGCACTGGCTGCGCGCCGGCAGCCCGCCCCGCCTCCAGATCCCGCGGCGCGTCTCCCAACATGTAGCTGGCGCCGAGGTCGAGATCGAGCTCGGTGGCGGCGCGCAGGAGCATACCGGGTTTCGGTTTCCGACAGCTGCAGCCCGCATCGGGTCGGTGCGGACAGGCGTAAATGCCATCTACCGAGGTGCCGTGCTCGGCCAATAAAGCGCGCAGGTGAGCGTGGATCTCATCCAGCGTGGCCTTGGTATAGAGACCACGACCTACACCGGACTGGTTGGTGCAGACGACCACTGCCCAGCCCGCCTGCTTCAACTGCGCGATGGCCTCCAGGCTTCCCGGCAACGGTACGAACTCGTCCACCGACCGAATGAACAGTTCCGAATCCCGATTGATGACGCCATCACGGTCCAGGATAACCGCCGGCCTGGGTAGCATCAGGCGGTGGCCTGCTCGGGAGTCAGTTGCGCTATATCCGCCACCGAACTGAGGATGGCTGCGAGTTGCCCCAGTAGATGCAGCCGGTTGCGACGCACCACCGGATCATCCGCCATGACCATGACCGCATCAAAGAAGGCGTCCACCGGCTCACGCAATCGGGCCATGGCGCTCAGTGATTCATGATAGCGCCTTGCCTCGTTCAGCGTCTGGATCTCGCCTTTCAGGAGCTGCAGCTCCTGATACAACCGTGTCTCCGGCTCGGCTTCAAAATGTGTGGGGTCCGGCTCAGGCGTCGGCAGTTGCTCATCAGCCTTGCGCAGAATGTTCTGCACGCGCTTGTTGGCAGCTGCAAGGCTGACCGCGGCCGCCGTTTGCCGGAATTCGGCACAGGCCTCGAGACGCACTGCGAGGTCTACCGGGTCGTCCACCGTGCCCTGATCATCGTTCATGCTGCGAGCGGCGCGGGCCGCGTCAAATACATCGCTGCTGATACCGCGGTCCAGCATGAAGCCGCGCAGTCTTTCCATGCAAAACCCGACAACGTCCTCGATGATCGCCGGATCCTGAAGATCCTGCGGCAAATGCGCGTGGGCATGGCTAAATAATTCCTGCAGCGATAGCGAATGCCGACATTCAACCAGAATGCGCATCAATCCCAACGCCGAGCGGCGCAAGGCAAACGGGTCCTTGTCGCCGGTGGGAATCTGGCCGATGGCGAAAATGCCAATCAGGGTATCGGCGCGTTCCGCCACTGCGAGTGCCTGCGCCAGCGGCGTGGCGGGCAGGTTGTCACCGGCATAGCGCGGCAGATAATGCTGTTCCAGGCTACCGGCCAGCTCCGCGTCCAGGCCGTCATGCAGGGCGTAATAGCGCCCCATCGTGCCCTGCAGTTCCGGGAACTCGCCGACCATCTCGGTCAGCAAATCGCATTTCGCCAGCATTGCCGCCTGTTCCACACGGTCGGCATCAGTGCCGAAGCCCGGTGCCAGCAGGCGGGCCAGAGCAGCGACCCGGACAGCCTTGTCGTACAGGCTACCAAGCCGTTTTTGAAAGATGATCTCGCGCAGGGCCGGAATCCGTTCACTGAGCGGTTTGCGCCGGTCCTGATCCCAGAAGAATTCCGCATCGGCCAGGCGCGGCCGAATGACGCGTTCGTTGCCCTGCACGACCTGTTGCGGATCACGACTTTCCAGGTTCGCCACGGTGATGAATGCCGGCATCAGGCGACCGTCGGCATCACGTAATGGGAAGTACTTCTGGTGGCCCTGCATGCTCGAAACCAGGGCCTCGCTGGGCACTTTCAGGAAGCGCGCATCGAAGCGACCGGTGATAGCCACCGGCCACTCCACCAGCGCGGTGACCTCGTCGAGCAAGGCATCCTCGATCACCGCCCGGCCGCCCGCGTTCCGCGCCTCGGCCTCGACCTGGTCGCGCACACGTTGGCGCCGACGCTGGAAGTCAGCCAGGACGAAGCCCTGTTGCTCCAGCACGGATTCGTAATCCGTCGCCTGTTCCAGTCGTAGTGGTTCGGGTGCGTGAAAGCGGTGGCCATGGCTCAGCCGGTCGCTATCAATACCGAATAATTGCATCGGCACCACCGCGTTACCGAACAGCGCGCAGATCCAGTGCACCGGGCGCACAAAGGCGCCATTGCCGCTGCCCCAGCGCATCCGGCGTGGAATCGGTAGTCGGCTCAGAGCGTTCTGGATGATCTCCGGCACCAGTTCTACCGTGTCCTGGCCGGCCTGTTCCGCCTGATAACTCAGCCAGGCGCCCTTGTCAGTGCGTTCCTCGCCGAGCTCATCCACCGCGACTCCGCAGGATCGGGCAAACCCCAGGGCCGCCTTGGTTGGCTCGCCCTGGGCGTCGAAGGCCGCCTGCAGGGCCGGACCTCGGCGATTGACAATGCGATCCGCCTGGCGGACCGGCAAGCTGCGGAGCAGCACCGCCAGGCGACGCGGGGCGGCGAAGACCTGTTCCTGCTCCGGTGTCAGTTCCTGTCGCTCCAGTCCGGCCAGAACTTCGCGATGGAAGGCTTCGATCAGACGTGGCAGTGCGGTGGGTGGCAGTTCCTCGGTGCCGATCTCCACCAGCAGATCACGGGTATCAGCCATTCGCGGCCTCTTTCACGGTTTTCAAAAGCGGGAAGCCGCGCGACTCGCGGCTTGCGTAATACAGTTCGGCGACGCCCCTTGCCAGAGTCCGCACGCGCAGGATATAGCGCTGGCGCTCGGTCACTGAAATCGCATGACGGGCGTCCAGCAGGTTGAAGGTGTGCGAGGCCTTCAGGCACTGCTCATAGGCGGGTAATGGCAGTTCCAGATCGATAAGACCCTGGCTTTGGCTCTCATGCTGGTCGAACTGCTGGAAAAGGGCGTCGACGTTGGCGTGTTCGAAGTTGTAAGCGGACTGTTCCACTTCATTCTGGTGGTAGACATCACCGTAGGTGACCGGTCCGTCCGGGCCATGGGTCCAGACCAGGTCGTAGACGCTTTCAACACCCTGCAGGTACATCGCAATCCGTTCCAGGCCGTAGGTGATCTCGCCCATCACCGGCTGGCAGTCGATGCCGCCGACCTGCTGGAAGTAGGTGAACTGGGTGATTTCCATGCCATTCAGCCAGACTTCCCAGCCCAGGCCCCAGGCACCCAGTGTGGGCGACTCCCAGTTGTCCTCGACGAAGCGGACATCGTGCACCCGGGTATCGAGTCCAAGTTCGCGCAGCGATCCCAGGTAAAGGTCCTGAATCGCCTCTGGTGATGGTTTCAGCACCACCTGGAACTGGTAGTAGTGCTGCAGGCGGTTGGGATTGTCGCCATAGCGGCCGTCGGTAGGCCGGCGCGACGGTTGCACATAGGCGGCATTCCAGGGCTCGGGGCCGATCGCCCGCAGAAAGGTCGCGGGATGAAAGGTGCCGGCACCCACTTCCATGTCCAGGGGCTGGAGCACCACGCAGCCGTGGCGCGCCCAGTAGGCTTGCAGCGCGAGGATAAGACCCTGAAACGTGGCGACATCCGGTGTTGCCGCATCTGAAGACGTCTGGTTCATCGACGGAATCCCCTGAATCGGGCGGACAAATGGCTTGGTAGCTGGTCAAACCCGACAGTATACCTGCATCGGCCGGCGCTCACGAAGGGCCTGAAGAACCAGGAGTCAGGAGCATGAATCTGCCAAGCGGTCCACGGTTTTGCGGGCAGCGTTGCCCCAACGTCGAAGTGCGGACGATGCGCTGGCTCTGTCGTATCCGGATTGGTGGCAGCGCGTCCCCTGGCGGCATGCTTGCCGGACGAACTGCGGAGGTAATCACGGCATGACCGAGCTGATTCTGGAAACAGGGGCCACGGCACAGTGGCAACAACTGATCCGCGATGCGGAGACGCGAT
>SKGQ01000035.1 GCA_007117515.1 Ectothiorhodospiraceae bacterium
ACCGACACCCGCTGCCGCACAGCGCTCCATGCGGGTTATCCTGTTGGGACATTCCGGGGCCCGTGGTGTGGCCTCCTGATAATGCGGGGAGTCGAAACAAGCATGAGTCATGGAATTCGCGAAATTCTTGCCGGCACGTCGGTCCTTCCGGTGCTACGGATTTCCAGTCTGGAGGCGGCGGTTCCGCTGGCGCGGGCGCTGGTGGATGGCGGGCTGCCCGTGATGGAAGTGACGCTGCGCACGGACATCGCGCTGGATGCCATACGCCAGATCGTTCGCGAGGTGCCCGAGGCCCGTCTCGGTGTCGGCACGGTGGTGCTTGCCGAGCAGGTCGCCGAGGCGGCCGACGCCGGTGCCGCTTTCGCGGTCAGCCCAGGTCTGAGTGAGGCGGTGGCGCGGGCGGCCGACCGTGCCGGCCTGCCCCTTTTGCCTGGAGTCATGACGCCTAGCGAACTGATGCAGGCGCGCGACCTCGGTTTCGATACCCTGAAGCTGTTTCCGGCCGAGCAGGCCGGCGGACCGGAAATGCTGCGCGCACTGGCCGGCCCGTTTCCTGACGTCCGTTTTTGCCCCACGGGCGGGATTGACGAGACGCGGCTCGGGGCCTACATGGCCCAGCCCAACGTGATTGCTGTTGGTGGCTCCTGGTTCGCGCCGGCGGATCTGCTCGCTGCCGGTGAATGGGACACGATCAGAAGGCTGGCCTCGCGTGCCCGCCATCTCCTGCCGGACCGGTCACGTTAAGGAAGCACTGCTCGAAAGTTGAGGGTCAAAACCTCATTCGAAGCCGGCAGCCATCCGCAAGTGATGGCCGCCGATTTCGCCTGATGGCTCACTCCGCCTGATAGATCTCCGCGCCACGCTTGCGGAATTCCACCGCCTTCTCCTCCATGCCCTTCGCGATCGCCTCGTCGGTATTGCTCATGCCGTTGGCATGGGCGTATTCGCGAATGTCCTGCGTGATCTTCATGGAGCAGAAGTTGGGCCCGCACATGGAGCAGAAATGCGCCACCTTGTGGCCCTCCTTTGGCAGGGTCTGGTCGTGGAATTCCCGCGCCTTGTCCGGGTCGAGGCCCAGGTTGAACTGGTCTTCCCAGCGGAATTCGAAACGGGCCTTGGACAGGGCGTTGTCCCGGACCTGCGCCGCCGGGTGGCCCTTGGCCAGATCGGCGGCATGGGCGGCGATCTTGTAGGTGATGATGCCGTCGCGCACGTCCTGACGGTCGGGCAGGCCCAGGTGCTCCTTGGGTGTCACGTAGCAGAGCATGGCCGTGCCGTACCAGCCGATCTGTGCCGCACCGATGGCCGAGGTGATGTGGTCGTAGCCCGGCGCGATGTCCGTGGTCAGCGGGCCCAGGGTGTAGAACGGGGCCTCGTCGCAGGCCTCGAGCTCCTTCTCCATGTTTTCCTGGATCATCTGCATCGGTACATGACCCGGCCCCTCGATCATCACCTGCACGTCATGCTTCCACGCGATCCTGGTCAGTTCACCGAGGGTTTCCAGTTCGGCGAACTGTGCCGCGTCGTTGGCATCGGCGATGCAGCCGGGCCGCAGGCCGTCGCCCAGCGAGAAGGCCACATCGTAGGCCTTCATGATCTCGCAGATGTCCTCGAAGTGGGTGTAGAGGAAGCTCTCCTGGTGATGGGCCAGGCACCACTTGGCCATGATCGAACCGCCTCGGGAGACGATGCCGGTGACCCGCTCGGCGGTCAGTGGCACGTAGGGCAGGCGCACGCCGGCGTGGATGGTGAAGTAGTCCACGCCCTGTTCCGCCTGTTCGATCAGGGTGTCGCGGAAGATCTCCCAGGTCAGGTCCTCGGCCTTGCCGTTGACCTTCTCCAGCGCCTGGTAGATGGGTACGGTGCCGATGGGGACCGGGCTGTTGCGCAGGATCCACTCGCGGGTCTCGTGGATGTGCTTGCCGGTGGAGAGGTCCATCACGGTGTCACCGCCCCAGCGGATGCCCCAGACCATCTTCTCCACTTCCTCCTCGATGGAGGAGGTCACCGCCGAGTTGCCCAGGTTGCAGTTGATCTTCACCAGGAAGTTGCGGCCGATGATCATCGGCTCCAGTTCGGTGTGGTTGATGTTGCAGGGAATGATGGCGCGGCCGCGGGCCACCTCATCGCGGACGAATTCCGGGGTGATCCGCTCGGGGATCGCGGCACCGAAGCTCTCGCCGGGGTGGCGCTTCAGCAGGCGCTTGTCCCTGAGTTCGTCGATGCGCTGGTTCTCGCGGATGGCGATGTATTCCATCTCCGGCGTGATGATGCCCTGGCGGGCGTAGTGCATCTGGCTGACATTGCGGCCGGGTTTCGCCCGCCGCGGTGCGCGGATATGGCTGAAGCGCAGGCTGGCCGTGGCCGGATCCTGAGCGCGTTCGAGGCCGAATTCCGAGGTCGGGCCGTCGAGCTGTTCGGTGTCGCCGCGTTCCTCGACCCAGGCCCGTCGGACTTCCGGCAGACCTTTCAGCAGATCGATGGTCTGTTCCGGATCGGTGTAGGGGCCGGAGGTGTCGTAGACGGTGATCGGCGGGTTTTCCTCGGTGCCCATGCTGCCGATGGTCGGCGACTGATGGATCTCGCGCATCGGCACCTGAACATCCGGCCGACTGCCGGTCACGTAAATCCGCCGGGAGCCCGGCAGCGGCGTGGTGACTTCCTGATTGAGAACGGTCGCGTCCTTCCCGGAGAAGGCGCTGGTCTGATTGCTGCTCATCGCGTTTACCTCGGTTGAATCGAGTGGCAAACACGAAGCGGAGAACGGCGACGATGAGGGCATCATCGAAGCTCCCTTCGCCGGTACGAGCCGGATCAGGTTCAAAGGGTGTTTCTCAGCGCCAGGCCGTCGTTCACGGTTTCCCTGGCGCACCCCCGCTTCGGTCTATCGATTGAGTTCTGAACTCAAGCACAAGGGTAGGGCATTCGCCGGGTTTTGTCAGACTGTTTCCTTAACCGGTTTTCCGCCGAGGCGTTCGGTAATCCTGGAGGCGGTGTCGGCAACCAGGCGGCCGAGTTCGGGAAGGCGTTCCGGGGTCAGCCGGCTGCTCGGACCGGAAATGGAAATGGCCGCCGCGACCTCGCCCCAGGTGTCGTAGAACGGCGCTGCAACGCAGCGCATACCGGGCACCTGGGCCTCGTCATCAATGACGAAGCCCCGCTTTCGTGCCTCACCCAGGGCCGTATCGAGCTGAGCTCTGCTACGGATGGATTTCTCGGTTTTCACCGGCAGGCCGGCCTCGGCAATCAACTGGTTAAGTTCCGCCTCCGGCGTGCGTGACAACAGTGCCAGGCCGACGCCGGAACAGGTCAGAGGTACACGATCGCCGATGCGTGAGAACGCCCGCACCATCGCGTTGGATTCCACCTGCGACAGATAGACGGCGAACACCTCACGGCGGATTGCCAGGTTGGAGGTTTCACCGGATGTCTCGGTCAGTTGGCGCATCAGCGGTCGTGCCAGGCTGACCAGGTCGCGTCCGCGCAGATAGGCGCTGCCCACCGGAACGGTTTCGACCCCGACCCGCCAAAACCCCGTGTCTTCATCCAGTTCGGCGAAGCCCGCCTGCTGCAGCGTCGCCAGCAGACGATGGGTGGTCGAAGCGGCCAGCGCCAGCTCCTTTGCCAGTTCGGTCAGTAATACCCCCTGCTCGTGCCGCGCTAGCAAGCGCAGCAGGCGCAGGCCGCGATCCAGCGCCTGTACCGTATCCGTTTGGTTGCCCGTCGTGGTGGGGCGGGGGGTTGGGGGTGTGCGGCTGCTGCCTGTCATGAGTCTGTGTTCCGGACTGTCGGTTTCGGTATTAGACCAGACCGTCGATGCGGGGCGAAAACCCACTGTTATCCTGCTTTCGTTGCTGCATCCACGGCAGTGCCGGTTGCGAAGAAAAGAGACGGAGGTAAATGATGGGTCTGGGCCTGCTGTTTCTGCTGGCATTAATGCCGGTGCTGACGGTGTTCCTGTTCCTGGTTGTCCTGCGCTGGCCGGCGAAGCATGCGATGCCGCTCGCCTACCTGGTGACGCTGGGTATTGCGCTGACGCTATGGGGAACGGACTTCGGCACGGCGATGGCGGCGTCCGTCAACGGCGTTATCACTGCCCTGAATATCCTGTTCATCGTCTTTGGCGCAATTCTCCTGCTGTATACGCTGCGGGAGAGTGGTGCGATGGCGGTGATCCGACAGGGGTTCACGGACATTTCGCCCGACCGCCGAATCCAGGCCATCATCATTGCCTGGCTGTTCGGCTCGATGATCGAGGGCGCCTCCGGTTTCGGAACACCGGCTGCGATTGCCGCGCCGTTGCTGCTCGCCATCGGCTTTCCGGCGATGGCGGCTGTGTTGTGCGCGCTGATCATCCAGAGCACCCCGGTATCGTTCGGTGCGGTGGGCACTCCGATTCTGGTCGGAGTCCGGTCCGGCCTTGAAGACCAGGCGGTGGTGGAGCAGCTGATCGGTGATCTGCCGCTGGCCGACTACGTGTTTCAGATCGGCACGCACGTGGCACTGCTGCACGGGATCGTCGGCATTCTGATTCCCCTGATCATGGCCGGCATGCTGACGCGGTTTTTCGGCGAGCGGCGCTCCTTCCGCGAGGGCCTGGCGGTCTGGAAATTCGCCATCTTCGCCGCCGCTGCCTTCATCATCCCCTACAACATCGTCGCCAATCTGCTGGGTCCGGAGTTTCCCAGCCTTATCGGCGGTCTGGTCGGCCTGGCCATCGTGGTGCCGGCCGCCCGCTCCGGTTTCCTGATGCCAGGGAAACGGTTCCGGTTTCCGGAGCGTGATCGCTGGGAGGCGGAATGGATCGGCAGGCTGCCGGTCGTGGAAGAGCCATCCGCCGAGCATAGCCAGGGGATAAGCCTGCTGCGTGCCTGGATGCCCTATGTGGTCGTCGCCGTCCTACTCGTGCTGACCCGTACCGTCGACCCGCTGATCAGTCTGCTGCAAGCCCCGGCATTCACGATCCAGCTGCGAGACATATTCGGCAGTGGCATCAATGCCACCTCACAGCCCCTGTATCTGCCGGGCTTCATGCTGCTCCTGGGGTCGGTGGCGACCTATTTCATTCACCGGATGTGGACCCGCCCCGGGGCCTACCTCACGGCCTGGCGGGCATCCGGACAAATGATCGTTGGTGCTGGTGCAGCCCTAATCTTCGCGGTGCCCATGGTTCAGGTCTTTCTGAACACGGACGCGCAGGTGCTGGCGGGCAGTACGGAGAGTTACAGCATGCCGGAAATCATGGCCCTGGCACTGGCCACGGCAACGGGCGAGACATGGCCGTTGCTCTCGCCGCTGGTCGGTGCGCTGGGTGCCTTCATCGCCGGCTCGAACACGGTCAGCAACATGATGTTCTCGCTGTTCCAGTTCGCGACCGCAGAATCCATTGGCCTGGATGCCGACGGCGCGGCTCTGGTGGTAGCGCTGCAGGCCGTGGGCGGAGCCGCCGGCAACATGATCTGCGTGCACAATGTGGTTGCGGCCTGTGCCACGGTCGGCCTGCTGGGGCGGGAGGGTGCGCTGATCCGCAAGGCCTTGTTGCCGATGGCCTATTATGTGGCAGCCGCCGGCGCCCTTGGCATGGCGTTCATCTACAGTCCGCTCTGGTTGCTGCTCTGGGCCGCGGTCGTGGCCGTTGCCATCGGCTTCATGCGCCTCTATCCCTCCAGATCGTAGGGGAGGGGCGCGATCTCCGCGGGGGCGAGGGCAACCTGCAGGTCCTGGCGGTCCTGGAAGCCGGTTTTCAGGACCGCCAGCAGTTCCGTGCCATCAGGTCCCGGGGCCGCGAGAACGACCTCGCCTCCCGAGGTGCCGGCGCCATCCGTGACCTTGTCTCCAGGCGCCGGAACGTCTGATGCCAGTGGCGCGAGCATCCGGTACATGCGACGGCTGGGCTTGCCCAGGTAGTGCATGCGGGCGACGATCTCCTGGCCCGGGTAGCAACCTTTCTCGAAGTCCACACCGCCGACCAGTTCCAGATTTACCTGCTGCGGAACGAAGCTTTCCCTTGTCCCTTCAGTGACCGCCGGGATACCGGCCCGGATCTCCGTGAGCCACCAGAGTTGCTCGGGGGCATTTCCGACGGTGCCCTGAA
This sequence comes from Ectothiorhodospiraceae bacterium, assembly GCA_007117515.1. Taxonomy (GTDB): domain Bacteria; phylum Pseudomonadota; class Gammaproteobacteria; order Nitrococcales; family Aquisalimonadaceae; genus Methylonatrum. Next base: position 6,095 of record SKGQ01000035.1, read on the forward strand.
GCGCCTGTTGCAACTCTTCCAGTTGTTCCGTCGGTGCAATAAGCAGTTTCCTCGGGAGTTCGCCGGGTTGATTCAGCACCAGAAGATCGCCGGCCTGATGCATAGAAAACGGGCCTTCGGGCGTGCTTCCGGCCGTCTCCTCAAGCCGTTGCAGGGGACCATCACCGACGATACCAAGACACCGGTAATTGTCGGAAACGTCGTCGATCGAGACTTTCGACCGCAGCACGAACATTCGCAGCCGTTTCAGCAGGTTCTCCAGCAGCTCGCGACGTGTCACCAGCAGAAAGCCGGCGTCGCTCTGAATGACCGTGAACAGTCCGAACAGTCGGCCCTTCGGGTTGCAGTAGCCGGCGAGTGTCCAGCGACTGTCGGTGGCCGTGGCGATATCCTGAGTCAACTGCGCCTGCAGAAAGCTGCGTGCGTCGTCGCCGCTGACCTGGAGCAGGCCCAGACTCGGCAGCGGAACCATCGCGCCATCCTGAAGCCGTTCAGTGATGCTGGAATCGAGGGGTGCGTCGAAAGCCGTCGTGCTCATGCCGTCTCCGATTGGACGTTGGTGGTCAGGGTTTGCTGCGATGCAACGATGTCATGGAACATAATTGCCGTCCCGCGTGACTATAGGTTGTGACGCAAGGCAGTGATCGCAAGGTCAGCGGCAGGATACTCATCGGGAGAGGCCCATGAAACACGATCAGCAGCGGAACGCCGAGCAGGCCATGGCTGAAGCGCGCCGTCGTCGCCAGAAAGCGCCCGCGTCGACCCTGCCGCCGGAGCAAGGCGGCCAGGACGGTCCGGAACCAACACGTTACGGCGACTGGGAGAAGAACGGGCGAGTCACTGATTTCTAGCCTGCAGGACGTCGCAACTGACGCAGCGTTTCCCTGACGCTTCAGCATGGCGCGAGAGCCTTCCCCGGGCTCCTCGTTTCAAAGTTGCGTTCCTGTTTCCATTTAGTGAAACGAACGATTTCCGGACCTTCGTTTACTGCGCCGCAACAAAATTGCGCCCGCCCCAGGTTTAATTCTCAGGATAACAGCCGCTTGCTGTGCCCCGCGCAGTCTCTTCCACTGGTTGGCATCCCTCTTGCCTCTACCCCCTGCAATGCTGGAACAACTTACATCTCAATTTTTGACTCGGGACTGGTGACGCCGATTTCGTAGCGGGTCCCCATGGATTGGAAAAGCTCTTGCCGGAATTCGCGATAACACCATACCAAGAGAGCTCACAGGGAAATTTATAGTAATGAAAGCGTTGCATGGCATTCGTGTACTGGACCTGACCCATATGCTTTCCGGCCCCTACGGCGCCATGCTGCTGGCCGACATGGGTGCTGACACCATCAAGGTGGAGCCGCCCGTGGCTGGCGAGGGCACCCGAAAGCTGCTGGGGAAAAGCGAAAAGTTCTCGCTGAATGGGATAGGCGCTTACTTCGTCACGCTGAACAGCAACAAGCGCAGCGTTTGCATCGACCTCAAGTCGGAGAAGGGGCTGGAACTGTTCTACGGTCTGGTTAAGGAGGCCGACGTGGTGTTCGATAACTTCAGCGCCGGAGTCACCGGGCGACTGAAGATCGACCATGAACACCTGAGCAAGGTCAATCCCCGCATCATCACCTGTTCGGTTACCGGTTTTGGCTCTGCCGGACCGGATCCGCTGCGCCCGGCCTTTGATCAGGTGATTCAGGGTATGGGCGGTGGCATGTCCATTACCGGTGAGCCGGGTGGCCGCCCCCTGCGTGCCGGAATCCCGATCGGTGACCTGAGCGGCGGTATGTTTGCCGCCATGGGTGTGCTGTCGGCCCTGGTGGCGCGGCAGAACACCGGCAAGGGGCAGCATGTGGATATCTCCATGCTGGACTGCCAGATCTCGTTGCTGAACTACATGGCCACCATGTACTCGCTGTCCGGTGACAATCCCGAGCCGCTGGGCAACGGTCATTTCGTGCATGTGCCGTACAACACTTTCGACACCGCGACCCAGCCCATCATCATTGCGGTGATCTTCGACAGTTTCTGGGAAAATCTCGCCGAAATCGTCGATGTTCCGGAGTTCAAGGACGAGAAGTACCTGACCCAGCCGGGCAGGTTCGAGGATCGTGATTTCATCAATTCCCGCCTGCAGGAGGTGCTGCTGAAGCGGCCGGCCGATGAGTGGATTGCGCTGCTGAAGGAAAAGCGTATTCCGGTAGCGCCGGTTAACAACTTCGAGCAGGCGCTGAACGACCCGCAGGTTCGTTACCGCAACATGGTGGTGGATCTGGAGCACCCGGAGGGCGGCTCCACCGAGGTGCCCGGCAATCCGGTCAAGCTCTCCGACACCTACGAAGACAGCTTTTCGCCGCCCCCGATGCTCGGGCAGCACACCAGTCAGGTGCTGGGAGAGCTGCTGGGCCTGAGTGAGGAGCAGCTAGAAGAGCTGCGTAGCCATGCCGTCATTCGCTGAGGGAATCATGGAAAACGTCGTTATCAACGAAGTCGCGTTGCGGGATGGGTTGCAGATGCACCGAGATTTCGTGCCCACCGCCGACAAGCTGCGGTTGCTGGATAGTCTGGTTAACGCGGGCGTCCGGGACTTCGAAGTAACCAGCTTCGTCTCGCCGAAGGCCGTGCCGCAGATGGCGGACGCCGCCGAGGTCTGTGCCGGTCTGCCACAAAAGGATGATCTGGATTACTCGGTGCTGGTGCCGAACCGCAAGGGGCTGGAGCGGGCCGCCGAGGCCGGCGCGCGCACTGTCAACCTGGTGCTGTCGGCCACCGACACGATGAACCAGCGCAACATCCGCATGACGCTGCAACAGACCCGCGAGGCCTGTGTCGACACCATCCGCCATGCTGCCACCCTGGACGTGGCTGCCGATGCCTACATCGCGGTGGCCTTCGAATGCCCGTTCGAGGGCCGGGTTGATCCGCAGCGCATCGTCGAACTGACCCGGGAGATGTTCGAGGCGGGAGCCGGTCGCGTCATCATCGCCGACACCATCGGTGCGGCCAGCCCGGCTCAGGTCAAGCACCTGTTTTCACTCTTGGTGCCGGAGTTCGGCACCGAGCGATTCGCCTGCCACTTCCACGATACCCGGGCGATGGCCCTGGCCAATGTCTGGGCTGCACTGGAAGCGGGAATCCGCCGCTTCGACAGTGCCGTCGGTGGTCTCGGGGGTTGCCCATTCTCTCCAGGCGCGTCCGGCAACCTGGCCACCGAGGATCTCCTGCTGTTCCTGCGTCAGTGCGATTTCGAGACCGGCATCTCGCTGGACCGAATGGTCGAGGCGGTGGACGTGGCGCGGGAAATCACCGGTCGCGAACTGGGCGGCCGGGTGATGCCCTGGGTCCGCGACCAGCTGAACCGTCTGCAGGCCGAGGAGGCCAGCGCATGAGCCGGGCAATGGAAGACATCAAGGGCGCAGGGGAGGCGAAACGATGCGGGGCGTAATCAAGGCGATAGGCGGTCTGGTGCCGTGGGCGGTGATCGCGGGCCTGCTGTTTGCTGCGTTCTTCATTCAGCCGCAGCCGGTGGGCGAGACCGTGCAGCCGCCCCCCATCGAGCGTCGTGACCGATTCTATGGGCTTGAGGTGCTGGAGCAGGGCCAGGTGCTCTGGGCCGCAGGTGGCGACGGCAAGATCGTCCGCAGTGAGGATGCCGGCGCCACCTGGCGCGTGCAACAGAGCGGAACCCGCCACAATCTGCAATCCATTGCTGCCTGGGATACACGGCGGGCGGTGGCAGTAGGTAATGAGGGTGTGGTGCTGGTGACCGAGGACGCCGGCGAGACCTGGGAACAGGTGGAGGCGCCGCGTTCGGAAGTCTTCAACAAGCTGGTGCGGGTCATCACCCGGGCCGACGGCGAAGCCTGGGCCGTGGGCGGCATGAGTGCGGTATTCCGCAGCCGGGATTACGGCCGTACCTGGGAACGCCTGGTGGATGAGGAAGACATTGCCTGGAATGGAATCGGCTTCGTTGATGACAGCAACGCCTGGGCGGTGGGCGAGTTCGGCATGTTGTTGCGCAGCACTGACGGCGGTGACAGCTGGACCGAAGAAATGCTCGATCTGGAAAGCAGTCTGATGGCGGTGCGTTTCCGTGACGACGGTCATGGTGTCGCCGTGGGCCTGGAAGGCACCGTGCTTTACACCAGCAATGGTGGTGATGACTGGACGCGTCTGCAGACCGATTTCCAGGAGCATCTCTTCGACGTTACCTGGAACGGCAGCAAATGGCTGGCGGTGGGGGAGGACGGAATCGTGGTCCGCGGTGAGGATAATCCGAAGAGCACCTGGCGTGCCGAGCGGCTCGATCCCGACTTGCGTGAATGGCATACCACCGTGGCCGCCAATGGCGACGCCGTCTATGTCTCCGGGGCAACCTTCGGTCGCCTGCGGGGCACCGAATGGCAGAGCTTCACCGAACAGGCAGGAGGGCGCCCGTGATTGACCGCTTCATTGATTTCCTGATCGCGCGGCGCCTCTGGGTAGTGCTCATCATTGCCGCCATTACGGCGCTGATGAGCTGGTCCGCCTCGCGCATCGACGTGCGTACCGTGTTCGAAGACCTGCTGCCCCAGGATCACGCCTATGTGGCGGTGCATGAGGAGTTCAAGGAGACCTTCGGCAGTTCCAATATGGTGAGCATCATGCTCACCGTGGACGAAGGCGAGATCTTCCAGCGTCCGGTGCTGGAGCAAATCCGCGGTATCACCCGCGAGCTGCGTAGGGTGACCGGCGTCAACAGTTTCCAGATCATCTCGCTGGCCTCCAACCACATGAAGGAGGTGCGGGCCACTACCGCCGGCATCGATACCAGCCCGCTGATGTGGCCGGATCTGCCGGAGACGGATCAGGGCATCGTCGAACTGCGGGACAAGGTCCTGGGTAACAACCTGGTCTATGGCTCCTACGTGTCGATGGACCTGAAATCGGCGCTGATCACGGTGGATTTCTACGATCACCTGGTGGATTACACCAAGATATTCAACGAGATCCACGAGATCACCGACGCCGCCCGGGACGCTGGACTCGAGGTCTCCATCGTCGGGGATCCGATCCTGTATGGCTGGGTGGATCATTATCTGGACGAGACCTATCTGATCGCCGGGGTGGTGATCCTGGTGCTGTTCGCCCTGTTGCTGCTGATCACCCGCACCTGGCGTGGCACCTTCCTGCCGATGATCGCCGGCGGCATCAGCGCCCTCTGGGCGCTGGGCGTGGCGGCGCAGATAGGCCTGCATTTCGAGCCGCTGGTGGTGGTGGTGGCCTTGCTGCTTTTCGCCCGGGCGATCTCCCATTCGGTGCAGTTGATAACCCGCTTCGAGGATGAGAATGCCAGTGGCGCAAAGGATTCCAGCGAGGCCTCCCATAAAACGCTGAAGGGTCTGTTCCGGCCCGGGATGCTGGGTCTGGCAACGGATATCGGCTGTGTCTCGGTGGTGGCGCTGACGCCGATCCCGCTGCTGGAAAAGCTGGTAATCATCGGTGTGGTCTGGCTCTCCACCATCATTGTCAGTGCCCTGATCGTGACGCCGGTGCTGTTGTCCTGGTGCCGTGATCCCCATGCCCGGGTGCATGGCATCGACCTGGATCGCCCGGCCCATCGGGTGCTGGACGGTGCCTATCGGGTCGTCACCACCCGCGGCCGCTATTGGCTGGTGGGCGGAATTACCGTCATCTTCCTGGCCTCCGGCTGGTATGCCACCAATCTGCAGATCGGCGACGCCAACCCCGGTTCGCCGATTCTCTGGCCGGACTCCGAATACAATCTGAACGCTGCCCGTATAAACGAAACGTTTCCCGGGTCGGACCGCATGTTTGTCGTCATATCCGGCGAGGATGACGCGCTGAAGGAGCCGGAGGTCCTTGAGCACATGCAGGATTTCCAGCGATTCATGGAAGTACAGCCCCAGGTGGGGGCCACCATGGCGATCACCGATATCGTGCCCATCGTCAAGCGGAGCCTGTTCGAGGGGAATCCCCGCTTCTTCGAGCTGGGTGAATCGGCGATGATGAACGGCGAGCTCATGTACCTCTATCAGGCCGATGCGGCTCCTGGGGACATGGAGCGCTTCGTGGACGGAAACTATCGAAATGGCGCCATTACGCTGTTCTTCCGCGACCGCCAGGGGGACACCATCCGTACGGCGGTGTCCCGCATCAACGAATTCCTCGACAGCAACCCCATCGAGACCGTGGAGTACCGCCTGGCCGGCGGTGTGGTGGGCGTTCTGGCGGCGGTCAACGAGGTGATCCTCGCCGGCCAGATCCAGTCCATCGCCCTGGCTCTGCTGGTGCTGGTGATTCTCTGCACGGTGGTTTACCGCTCCTCGATGGCGGGCCTGTTTTTCATGGTGCCGGTGGTGCTGGCCAATACGCTGACCTTCAGCTTCATGGCGTGGCGGGATATCGGCATGAACATCAATACGGTGCCGGTGGCGGCCCTGGGCATTGGCCTGGGTGTCGACTACGCGCTGTATGTGGTGGACAGGATCAAGGAAGAGCTGGGCCGGGGCAATGATCTGCTGGATGCGATCAAGCGCTCGGTTCACACGGCCGGAAAGGGGGTGATGATTACTGCCACCACCTTGATTGTCGCGGTGCTGTTGTGGTCCTTCTCCTCACTGAAGTTCCAGGCGGAGATGGGCATGCTCCTGGCGCTGTGGCTGTTCGTGTCCGCGGTGACGGCGATCTTCGTCATGCCGTCGCTCGTTTACATCTTCCGGCCGAAATTCGTTCTGCAGAGCGGCTCTGCGGAACGTTCTGCTGGTACCCCGGCCTTCGCGGGAAACCAGTGATGTAGAAAACCCGGATCAACCGGGAATTAAAAACCCCTCAGGTAATGGCGAAAATGCGAGGAACGAGGTTATGAAAACGACAGCGCAAACACGCTTGACAGCGTTGGGAGTTGCGGCCCCACTGACAGTTGCCCTGGCAGGGCTGCCAGCCACGGCCTCCGCGTTCGAAGTGGAAGTGGAAGGCTACGTGCGCCAGGGGTTCTCGATGAACCTGCAGAATCCGCGCGAAACCGATACCAATGACGCGTATCGCCTCTCAATGGCGCGCAGTACCCTGCGACTGGACACTCGTTTCATTTTTGATGACATCAGCTTTACCGTTATTTCTCGTGGTGATCGGGAATACCGGACGAGCTATCTACGTCGACTGGAACGCACAGGCGGAGGCGCCTACTCAAGCGACTCCGATGATATCGACGACTTCTACAACAACGCGGAGATCCGCGAGGCCTACTTTGACCTGCCGCTAACCAACCGTATCTCCACCCGTGTCGGCAAGCAGCAGCTGGCCTGGGGCGAGACCGACTTCTTTCAGGCCAATGACCTGATCCACGGTTTCGATTTCTCCTGGCGCTCGTTCCTGGAGGCGGAGAACGAGGAACTGCGCAAGCCCTTGATCATGGCCACGTTCGACATCGATGTCCCTGAGGTCGATGGCAACCTCCAGATGTTCTTCCGCCCGGGCTTCGACCGTAAGGAGGACATTGGCAACACCTTCGATCTGGTCGGCAGTCGCTGGGCCCTGCAGCCGAACAAGGGCACGGACTTCCTCGTTCCGTTTCCATATGACTTTGATCACCCAGAGGGACGGCACGATGAGCAGACCTACGGCATTCGCTGGTCTGCGTTGACGCCGGGCGGTATCGATTACTCCTTGATGTATCTCAGACATCACAATCCTGACCCGGTCTTTCATCAGGCCTTGAATCCCTTTAAAGGACGGGAAGGGGACTTCGGACCAGGTAATGGCTCATTCATCTTCCCGATCGTCGATACCGTTGGTGCAACCGCGAGCGGCTATGCAGCCTGGGCGGATGCGGTCTTCTCCACAGAAATAGCCTATACCTTCGACAAGCCCTATAACTTCAGCAGTACCCGAACCGATGCCTTCGATTTCCAGGGACGCGGTTCGGCGGGCATCAAGGAGGAGGATACGGTCTCCATCATGCTGCGCATGGACAAGATCGTGGACCTCACCGGCACCTTCCTGCGGACCAGCCGGCCGTCGTTTGCTTCCATTCAGGTGTTCAACACCTGGCTGCCTGGCTACAGCCGTTCCGACAACCTGGTGGAACTGGTGGGCTACGAGGCCCGGCAGCAGCGTTGGTCGACGTTCGTCACCGGTATTCTGGGACTGAACTACAACAACGACCGCATCAACCCCCAGTTGGCCGTGGGGTCGGATGTGACTGGTGGCGGATCCTTCTTCGTGATTCCCAGTGTCGAGTTTGCCTATGGCGATAACTGGCGGGTGCTGTTGGAAGCGGATCTTTTCTTCCCGCTGGGTAATCGAAGCAAACGAGCCGAAGATGAAACCACGGACACCAGGACCATCGGCTATTTCGATCGTAACAACCAGCTGTACGCGCGCTTCACCTACAACTTCTGAGCCGGAGGACGAGACAGATGTTGAACTTACAGAAAACGTTTATGGGCGGGCTGCTCGCTTTTGCCCTGGGTACCGCATCATCGCTTGCGGTCGCCGAGGAAGTGAGCGAAGGCACCATGATTCACGCGGGCAACATCGACGAGATGCTGGACCGCACCTTCGAAGGCAAGACCATCCAGAGCATGCTGCCCGAGCGTCTCGAGTGGCAGATCCGGGAATACGGCCTGCGCATCGAGCTCAAGCATTCCGAGGAGTTGCCGCGGGATCCCAACTACGACCGACTGACCGAGCAGCACGCTGGTACCGTCAGCTTCAACCGTGACACTGGCATGATCGAGAACTACTGCACGGGTCTGCCGTTCCCGGAGGTCAGTGAGGACGATCCCGATGCCGGCTGGAAGCTGATCTGGAACCACCACTTCGGTCAGCCCACGGGTGGTGCCCAGGATTACCGCCGTTTCGCCTTCCTCCTGATCGACGAGGACGGTGGTCTGGAGCGGACGCAGTACTGGAGGTTCCAGCGCTTCTTTGAAACCGGCAGGGTTGACCCACCGCAAAGCTGTGGCATGGATGCACCGCATCATCGGACGTTGCTCTTCGCCACCTTCCCGCGGGATATCTCCGGCCTCGGCACGCTGACGATCCGGCATAACGATGGACGCCTGGATGACACCTGGGCCTACATACCGGCCGTACGCCGCGTTCGGACCCTGTCCGGCGGTGCCTGGATGGATCCCATCGGTGGTACCGACCAGTTGCAGTCGGACATCGAGATCTTCAACGCCCATCCCACCTGGTTCGAAGACTACAAGGTCATCGGCCAGCGTTGGGTGTTGGCGGTGGCCCACAGCAAGGAACCCACCTGGGATGAAAGCGCTGGTAGTCCAAACGCCCAGCATCCCCGTGTGGATCTGGCCAACGCTCCCCACTGGAACCCGGTGGACCAGTGGGAGCCGCGCAAGGTCTGGGTGATCGAGGCGACTCCGCCCTCCGAGCATCCGTACAGCCGCAAGGTCATGTACATGGAAACCGAGTACCCGCGGTTCTACTTCTCGGAAACCTATGACCAGGGCGGTGACTTCTGGAAGTGGCTGAACTTCGCGCTACGTCCGTACCAGACCGCAGACGGCGGCTGGGGGCTGATCT
>SKGQ01000147.1 GCA_007117515.1 Ectothiorhodospiraceae bacterium
ACGTGGCGCTGGAAGAGTGCCCCAACGTCAAGACCGTATTCGTGGTTCAGCGCACCGGTGGCAAGGTGGAGTGGGACGACAAGCGCGACGTCTGGTACCACGAGGCAGTGGCTGATGTTTCCGCCGACTGCCCGGCGGAAGAAATGGACGCCGAGGATCCGCTGTTCATCCTTTACACCTCCGGCTCCACCGGCAAGCCCAAGGGTGTACTGCATACCACGGCCGGTTATCTGCTGGGCGCCAGCATGACCCATCACTACGTGTTCGATTACAAGGATGGCGAGGTTTACTGGTGCACGGCCGATGTCGGCTGGGTCACGGGGCACAGCTACATCGTTTACGGTCCACTGGCCAATGGCGCCACCACGCTGATGTTCGAGGGCGTCCCGACCTACCCGGACGCAGGCCGTTTCTGGGATGTCGTGGACAAGCACAAGGTCGCGATTTTCTACACCGCACCCACCGCAATCCGGGCGCTGATGGGTCAGGGCGACGACTTCGTCAATCGTGCCAAGCTGGATTCTCTGCGCTTGCTGGGTACCGTAGGCGAACCCATCAACCCGGAAGCCTGGGAATGGTATTACCGGGTGGTCGGCAAGGAACGCTGCCAGATCGTCGATACCTGGTGGCAGACCGAAACCGGCTCGATCCTGATCTCGCCGCTGCCGGGAGCGACCGATCTGAAGCCGGGTTCAGCAAGCAAGCCTTTCTTCGGCGTGAAACCGGAACTGGTGGACAACGACGGTAACGTGCTCGAGGGTGCCACTTCGGGCAACCTCTGCATCACCCGGGCCTGGCCATCAATGATGCGCACCGTCTACGGCGATCATAAGCGCTTCATGGAAACGTACCTGTCCGCGTACAAGGGCAAATACTTTACCGGCGACGGTGCCAAACGTGATGAGGACGGTTACTACTGGATCACCGGTCGCGTCGACGACGTGCTCAATGTGTCCGGTCACCGCATGGGTACCGCCGAGATCGAAAGCGCCCTGGTGCTGCATAGCTGCGTCTCCGAGGCAGCGGTCGTCGGCTTTCCGCATGACGTCAAGGGCCAGGGCATCTATGCCTATGTCACCTTGATGGCCGATGCCGAACCCTCGGACGAGTTGAAGCAGGAACTTGTCTCGATCATCCGCAAGGAAATCGGTGCGATCGCCAAGCCGGACTTCATCCAGTGGGCCCCTGGCCTGCCGAAGACCCGCTCCGGCAAGATCATGCGCCGCATTCTTCGCAAGGTGGCCTGTAACGAACTGGACAATCTTGGCGATACCAGCACGCTGGCCGATCCGGCCGTGGTCGACGAGCTGATCGACAATCGCGCCAACAAGTAGACAAACGTCCGTTCGAGCGAAGGCTGCGCACCACACGGTGCGCGGCCTTTTTTTCCGCCTCCGGAGAATGCAAGGCCGGGACTGCCCGGACATGCAGCCTTGATCATGAGAAGATCCGCCGGCTATCACTTGTCAGCGGCGCCTGCAGACGGGAAACTGCAGGCATGTCACCGTGGATCTACTTTCTCGTTACAGCCGCCATCGCCTGGCATGGCATTACGCATCGCGATGCCAACGGCGAGTACACGCCGGGGCATCTGCTGTTCGGCTGCATCGCGCTGACTTTTGCGCTGCGCTTCCTGTTCGTGGATATCATGGGGCTGCCTGTCTGGGGCATTGCACCCCTGGAACAGGACTAGGATCGCGCGGTCGGTCCACCCCGGCGCTAGTCGGTACGTTGCGTATACACCCGCTGGGCCCGATCCTGCTCCGGGTCGTAAAGTTGCCGTTCGTCCTCCGGCAAGGCCAGTTGTTGCCGAATGTAGTCGGCGCGCTCGGCAACCGTTGGCTGTCCCTCCGGCCCCATGTGCAGGAATCGGGTGAGCCATCCGGGACCGTCGGCCACTGACGGGTCCAGCGTCAGCGCACGATCGTAATCCAGCAGCGCATCCTCATAGCGGCCCATCCGATCCAGTGCGATACCGCGATTGGCATAGGCCCCGGCAAAATCCGGATAACGTTCAATGAATCGCTCATAGGCCGCCAGGGCCTCATCGTAGCGCTCCATCTGCACATGGGTACCGGCCTTGCCCAGCAGGGCCTGTCGGCTGTCCGGCACCTGCCGTAATGCCTCGCGATACTCGCGCAGGGCACGCTCGTATTCACCGTCGGCAAAGGCCCGGTCACCCGCGATGGTCGCCATGTCCCCCGGCTGCCGGTCCGGCACGAAGCCCTCGTAGGCGAGCCAGAACACGGGCGCCAGAACCACGGCGATGGCCAGCCCCTTCAGGAATTTATACGTCCGTTCGCTAATGATCATTGCGGCATTCCCACCGTCGACAGGTTGAACAGGACCGAAAACACCGGGCAGATGAACGTCGCGATAACCCAGGCGCGACGGCGCTGGCCGGTGATCTCCTGCTGACTCAGTTCACGATTCAGCTTGCGCTGCAGCCGTCGCACGCTCAAGACCCAGATCCACTGGCTGACCGGGTAGAACAGCAGGGCCGCGAGCAACAGCACATAAAAAACGAACAGGCCATGTGTCATCGATACCTTCCACCCCACGTGAAAACGGCGGGAGGGAAAACCCTCCCGCCGTCAATCATCGATCATCGAGTTCCATGCCCAGCGATTCTAGCTGCGGGCCGGAGTGACTCTCCGATCGACGCCGGCGTCCTCGTCGAAGAGGATCTCGATCTCTTTCTCGGGCACCGTGCTCATCTCGAGCTTGTAGCAGCAGAACCACATCATGGCCACGCCAAGTACCCAGAAAATGAGCTGCCAGACCCAGATGGACGGCATGCCGAAGACCCACCAGGTGGCCGGATCGCTCGGATTGCCGAACAGCCAGTTGCCGATCACCATGCCGGGGCCGCTGCCGAAGAAGAACCAGGCCACCACCACGATCCAGCCAATCGGGATCAGGTGACGCTTGGATTCCGGCAGCGCCGCATGTTCACGCAGGAAGCCGTGATAGGTCATGCGATGCTCGTACTCGGCCCGGTTCTGGGTCACGGCTGACACCGCCACGGCGACGATGATGTTGAGCATGATGCCCCAGCCGGCGGAGTGCAGCGTCCATGGCCACCGTCCCCACGGCACCTCGATACCCAGACCGGACACGACGTTGATACCGATGTTCTCGGTCATGAGTACCGCGATAACGCCCACTGCGAGGCCCAGCACCGCACCGGCCCGTGTGATCCACGGGAAGAAGCAGATGGCCGCCAGCGGCACCCACATCTGGGTACCCACGGCCACTGCCAGCCCCCCCAACAGGACCAGGGCGTCCGTGGTAAAGGTCGCCACCATAAGCGCGGCGATGACCAGCATGGTCACCAGGACACGGCCGGCGAACACCTGCACCTTATGCGTGACATTCGGCATCAGGTAACGCTTCAACAGGTCGCGGGTAAACATGCCACTGGTCGTGGACATGTACGCCGCGCCGGTCGACTGCATGGCTGCCAGGGCGCAGACCGCAAGCAACGCCGCCAGCCACGGCGCCGTGGCCTGCAACATGCCCAGCAGTTGAGGCACCAGGGCGCCGTCACCACCGCCATCACGCACCAGATCGACCCAGCCGGCCTCCTCCGGATCCCCGCCATCCCGCAAGGCCTGCAGCCCTGCTTCGATGCGTACATCCACCTCCTCGAGGCTCAGGTCCGGGTTCTGTGTGGCGATCAGACCACGCTGCAACACTGCGTCCTGACGGGTCTCGAACAGGTCCCGATATTGGCCCAGCGTCTCCTCGTACTGCGGATCGAAGACATCCTTGGCCAGATCGGTATTGGCGCCGAGGATATGCCCGGACTGAGCCTGGATGGCCGTGAACACGAACAGGATGAAGCCGATGCCGAAGGACGACATCCAGGTCTGCTGCGGTGCGAACGGCCGCGGGTTGGTGTTGGAGAAGGCCCACATGGTGAACGCCGGCGAGGCCATGATGCCCATCAGCGCAAACATGTAGGTCAGGTTCATCATCCCCGTCCAGACGCCACCAGCCGCGGCCCCTGCACCCGGCACCCACTGGATCACCCCGGGTACTGCGACATAACCGCTATGCCCGGCCGGTGTAAGGCTTCCGGAGCGGTGCCCCGCGCCCTCATTCAACAGATCCCACTGCGACAATGCGGCGATGCCACGGGTGAAATCCGTCCAGCCGCCGACATAATACAGTGCGATCACGCCGATGGAGGCGATGCCGATCATCAGCAGGATGCACTGCATGGCGTCCACGTAGGCGACCGCCCGAAGCCCCCCGGAAGCCACGTAGAACAGCACCACCGCCGAGAGCAGCCACATGCCAACCTCAACACCAAGCGCACCATCCGTGAGCACGTTGAACAGAAAACCCGAAGCACGGAGCTGGATGCCCAGGTAAGGCACGGCAAAGATCAGTGCCACGATCAGAATCAGCATGCGGATGGACTCGGAGTGGAAATAATCCGAGAACATCTCGCCGGGCGTAACAT
>SKGQ01000053.1 GCA_007117515.1 Ectothiorhodospiraceae bacterium
AGTGCGGCTTTTTCGTTGGCACGTGTCCCGGCGGGAATGTCAGCGCCGGGCTGATCGTCCGTTGGTGCGCATGGTCAGCGTCTGACCCGGGTGCAGCACGGGGTCGGGATCCAGATCGTTCCAGTTGCGGATCTCATCCATGGAGACGCCGAAGCGCTGCGCGATCATCGACAGTGAGTCGCCACTGCGCACGGTGTACTGTTCGGCACCCTGCGCTTGGGCAATGGGTTGCCGACCAGCGCCTGCCGGTATCAGCAGTCGCTCGCCGGGGCGGATGATGTCCCCGTTCAGACTGTTGGCCTGCCTGATCGCGGCCACAGACGTGCCATGTCGGTTGGCGATGGCGCCCAGACTGTCGCCGCTTCGCACTTCGTACTGCTGATAGGCAATCCGCTCGTCCGGAGGCAGTTGCGCAAGCTGTGCGATAAAGGTGTCCGCCGATTCCGCCGGCACCGCAATCTGATGTGGCCCGCCGGGGTCCGTGACCGCGTGGTTCAGGCCGGGATTCAACGTGCGCAACGTCTCCGTGTCCGTGCCCGCAATCTCCGCGGCCTTGCTCAGATCGATCTGGCTACCGTTGGTCTCGACTACCGCCAGCACCGGCTGGTTAGGCAGCGGCTGCAGCGTCAAGTCATGCTTTCCGGGATCACGAATCAGCTCTGCCACGGCGAGTATCCGTGGCACGTAGCGCTGGGTCTCGGCCGGCAGCGACAGGCTCCAGTAGTCCGTCGCACGCCCGGCCTGGGCGTTTCGCCGCAGGGCCTGCTGAACGGTACCCTGGCCGGCATTGTAGGCGGCCAGGGCCAGGAACCAGTCGTCGAACATGCCGTGCAGCATCTCCAGGTAATCCAGTGCCGCTTCGGTGGACGCAATGACGTCCTTTCGGCCATCGTAGAGGGCGGTGGTTCGCAGGCCGCGGTATTCCGCGGTCTTCGGCATGAACTGCCAGAGACCGGATGCCTGCATGCTGGAGCGGGCATCGGGATTGAAACCGCTTTCCACCGCCGGAATCAGGGCGATTTCCAGCGGCATATCGCGGGCCTCGACCTGTTCGACGATGTAGTGCAGGTAAGGCGCGGCCCCCTGCGACAGATTATCCAGAAACCCGTGCGAACCGGCATACATACCAATCGCCGCCTCGATGCGGTCATTCCGGACATCGCCGTAGGCAAACCCCTGACGCACGCGCTCCCACAGGTTATCGACATCTGCGGTGGCTTCGCTGTCCGGGCTCTCCGAAGCCGCCTGCTCGACTTTCTTGCCGTTGGTGGACAGTGCCGGGTGCTCGGCCCGCACCGGGCGCTGCTCGGTGCGGGCGATGTCATCACCGGGCACTCCGGTGGAACGGCCGGCGTCGTATGCCGCGCAGGCTGATAATGCCAGGACGGCGAAAATGACAAAAAGTACATTCCGGGAACCCATGGGTGCCCTCCAGTAACATGCTGTTGAATTCCTTTCAGGCGAGTCAGCGCTACAGCGGCCGGACTCGCCTCGATCCTGGACCCCGTGTCGCGAGGTCAGACTTTCGCGTTCGCTTCAGGCGGCATCCTTCAGGGCACGCACGGCGGTGAATACGTCGAGTCGCGTCGGCAGCGCATGTCCGACCAGGGCCTCGGTCGCCTGTCGAACCTGTGGGTTGTCGGCGCGCAGAAACGGGTTGGTCTGCCGTTCCAGACCGATTCGGGATGGCAGGGTACAGTGGCCATTCTGTCGCTGCTGGATGACCTGCCGCAGTCGCTCGGCCAATGCCCTATTGTGCGGGTCGACACGCTTGGCGAAACGGAGGTTGGCCTCGGTGTACTCGTGTCCGCAATAAACCGCCGTGTCTTCCGGTAGACAAGCCAGTCGATCCAGGGAGTGCAGCATCTGTTCCGGCGTGCCCTCGAACAGGCGACCACAACCCCCCGCGAACAGCGTGTCGCCGGCGAACAGCATGCCGCCGCCCGCATAGGCGATGTGGCCTGCGGTGTGCCCGGGCACATGCAGCACATCCAGGACCAGATCGAGTTCCGGGATCTCGACCTGATCCCCGCGGTCGAGCGGATGGGTGCGGGCGCCGATGTGTTCCCGGGCCGGGCCGTAGACCGGAAGATCCCGGCCCGCGAGCAAGGCTTCCACGCCACCGATATGATCGCCATGATGATGTGTCAGCAGGATTGCGCGCAGGGTAAGGCTGTGTTGTTCGAGGTGCTGCATCACCGGATCGGCTTCACCCGGGTCGACCACGACGCAATCCTGCTGCTGCTCCCGGTGCAGCAACCAGATATAGTTATCGGATAAGGCTGGAATAGCTAACACGTTGATCATGCTGGCGTATGCTACCCCTCACCGGACCGTGATGCCACCTGTCGGGAAAGCCCGTCACTCGGTATCGGTAAAGTGTAACGCTAACATGATGCAACGCAACATATTTCGGCTGCGGTGAGGCCGGGAGGGCGATTGGCATGGGCGAAGCGGCAGAAACCGACCGGGCATTACGGAGCTGGTATGAGACGCCGGCTGGTTTGCGGGTCGCGGCCTGCGAACGTGCCATTCTTGAGCCGCTTTTACAGCGGTGTGCCAATGTCCGCATGCTGCAGATCGGCAGTCATGCCGGCGGCCTGCTGGATTCGGAAACCGGCCATGCGGCGCGCTGGCTGCTGGCGGCAGACGGCTCACCGGCGATACAGATCCGGGGCCGGAGCGAAGCCCTGCCCCTGGTCGATGCCAGCATGCACACCGTCCTGCTGCTGCACGCCCTGGAGTTTGCCGAAACCCCCCACGCCGTTCTGCGCGAGGCCGTGCGCGTACTGGCACCGGAGGGTCATCTGCTGATCGTCACCTTCAATCCGCTGAGCCTGCTTGGCATGAACCGGGCGTTGCTTGGCTGCTGGCGCAGGGATGCACCCTGGAGTGGCCACTATTACGGTGGCCATCGCCTGCGCGACTGGTGTCGCCTGTTGGAGCTGGAGCCGGTCTGTGTGCGTGCCACAGCCTTTGCTGCACCGTCCCGCCTGCAGCTGCCCGGGCGCATCACCTCGCGACTTGAGCAGTTTTGCCAGAAACGCCTGCCGGGATTCGGTGGAGTGCGTATCATACTGGCGCGGAAAAGGGTGCGGCGGCGCCTGCCCCCGCGTGGGCGGCTCCTGCCGATGCCGTTGCTGCGGCCGGCGCCAACCGGACTGGCGCGTCGGGACGGTGCGACCGCCGCCTGCGAGCGGCCCGGTGACTGCGCGGCGCAACGGCGAGAGCAGCAGAACGGCGACTGAACAGGGAGTGTGCATGCAGCGGGTGGAGGTTTTCAGCGATGGTGCCTGTCGTGGCAACCCCGGACCGGGAGGCTGGGGTGCCTTGCTGCGATTCGGTGAGGTGGAGAAAGAGCTTTGTGGCGGTGAGCCCGAAACCACGAATAATCGCATGGAACTGATGGCGGCAATCCGCGCGCTGGAGGCGCTGAAGCGACCCTGTCAGGTAGTGATCACCACGGATTCCCAGTATGTCCGCAAGGGCATGACCGAATGGCTGGAGGGCTGGAAGGCGCGAAACTGGAGAACCGCGGCCAGGAAGCCGGTCAGGAATCAGGATCTTTGGCAGCGACTCGATGAACTGGTGGAACAGCATCAGGTGGAATGGCATTGGGTGCGCGGACATACCGGCCATCCCGGCAATGAGCGGGCGGACACGCTGGCCAATCGTGGACTGGATGAAATGCTGGCAGCAAATGCGGAGATGAATTGATGCGTCAGATCGTGCTCGACACCGAGACCACGGGCCTGGAGACGTCTCAGGGGCATCGGATTATCGAGATTGGTGCCGTCGAGCTGGTGCAACGCCGGCGGACCGGTCGAACCTTTCATCAATACATTCAGCCTGACCGCGAGGTGGACCAGGGCGCGGTGGAGGTGCACGGGATCACCGACGAGTTCCTGCGGGACAAGCCGCGCTTTGCCGATATCGCTGAGGACCTGATCGCCTTCCTGCGCGATGGCGAACTGGTGATCCACAACGCGCCGTTCGACGTTGGCTTTCTGGATCACGAGTTCGGACTGCTGGCGGACTGCGAGCACCGGACCAGCGATCTTTGCGGCGTGATCGACACGCTGGTCATGGCCCGCAGCATGCATCCGGGCCAGCGCAACAGCCTGGATGCCCTGTGCCGGCGTTACCAGATCGACAATTCCAGCCGCGAGTATCATGGTGCGCTGCTGGACGCGGAGATCCTCTGCGACGTCTATCTGGCAATGACTGGTGGTCAGGCCGCGTTGTCACTCGATCACAACGACCCTGATGCAACCGGCAGCGGGCGACGCACGGCACCGCGACGGATCCCCGATCAGCGTCCGCCTCTGAATGTAATCCGGCCGAACACGGCGGAACAGGAGGCGCATGAGGTCTGGCTGCAGCGGCTGGACAAGGCGGTGGATGGCCCCTGCCTTTGGCGACAACTGGAGCGCGACAGCGGATGACACGGATAGCTGCACTGAGTTTCGACCTGGATGACACATTGTGGGAACTGGGCCAGGTCATCCGCCGGGCCGAGCAGGCACTGCACGATTACCTGGAACGCTACCACCCGTCGGTGGCGGCTCAGTTCGATATCGACGCCATGGCCGAGCTTCGTCAGCAGGTGGCCGGCGAGCGCCCGGCGATTGCCCATGACCTGACGGTGCTGCGCATTGAGACCTTACGGCGGGCCGCGCGCATCAGCGGCGAGTCGGATGAGTTGGCGCTGCCAGCGTTCCGCGTGTTTCTGAATGCCCGTAACCGCGTTCGAGTGTTTCCCGAGACGCGGCCGGTACTGGAGCAGTTGGCGCTGCGTTGGCCGTTGCTGGCACTGAGCAACGGCAATGCGGATATCCAGCGGATTGGTCTGGGCGATTATTTCCAGCACACCATTTCACCGGCCGAGGCCGGCGCTGCGAAACCGGATCCGGCCATGTTTGCGCTGGCCTGTGATCGCATCGGTGTCGATCCGGCACAGGTGGTCCACATCGGCGACGATCCACTCACCGATGTGACCGGCGCCGCCCGCTTCGGCCTTCGCGCGGTCTGGATGAACCGCGACGATGCGCCGTGGCCGGAGGAACTGCCGTCGGTGCCACACCAGCGGGTTCGCAGTCTGACGGAACTCCCGGGCCTTTTGATGGCCTGATTTCGGCCGTTACCCAAAACACTTGAAAGGGGGCTTGATGCTCGGCTCTGATATTCCCACCGGTTTCGGTCTGATCATCATCGGTGACGAACTGCTCTCGGGAAAACGCCGGGACCGGCATCTCGCCGAAGTCATCCGCATGCTCGACGAACGGGGCCTGGAGCTGGCCTGGGCGCGAATGGAAGGCGATGATCCGGCTCGAATCACGGCGGCATTGCGCGAGACCATGGCCGGTAGCGATGTGGTGTTCAGTTGCGGTGGCATCGGCGGCACGCCGGACGATCGCACGCGTCAGTGCGCTGCCGCGGCTGCGGGTCTGGAACTGGAGATTCATCCCGAGGGGCTGCGTGAACTGGAAGCACAGTTTGGTTCCGAGGGCGCGCCCCAGCGGCTTCGCATGGTGGAGTTTCCGGCCGGCGCCGAACTGATCCCGAATCCGGTCAACCGGGTGCCCGGTTTTACACTGGGGCGACATCATTTCGTGCCCGGCTTCCCCAACATGGCCTGGCCGATGATCGCCTGGGTGCTGGATCACTGTTACGCCCCGCTGCACGCCGTAGGCCAGCGCATGGAGCGCACGATCGTTGTGCTTGGTGCCCGCGAGAGTCAGCTGACACCGCTGCTTGAGCAGTTCACCGAGCGGCATCCGGACCTGCGGGTGTCCTGCCTGCCGCGCTGGACACCGCCGGATTTCGAATTGGAACTCGGCCTGCGCGGACCCTGTGCACAGGTGGAGAGCGTGATACGGGATCTGCAGGCCGCGGTGACGGAAAAGGGTTTCGCCTGGCAGACGCGACAGTAAAGCTGTAATCCGGCGCCGGGCTTGTAAATTCGACCCGGCGGCGGCATCTACATGAGTCATGGAAACGCTGATCTATTCCAGCGTCTGCGCTGGAGTCCGGATTTCCCCGAGGCAAGGCCCGCAGCGCAGCGCCGCAGTCATTCTGCGGTCAGGCAGCGTAACGTAGCAATCGGGGAAAATGCGATCCATCGGCGTTTCCTTGAGTGCAAGCCGGTCAGGTCCGGTTTGTCGACATGGCAGCGGCGGTCATCCAAACCGTCGGAGGATAGAGGTAATGAGCAAGCCCGAGAGCGTCACTGATACGCCGATTCGCTACTTCCGGGAGCAGCCGTTTCAGGCGGCCGATGTGCCCTCGCCCGCGGAGCGAGAGGAATTGATGGCCCGGATCCGCGAGCAGCTCAAGGCCCAGGACGCGGTGCTGGTGGCGCATTACTACACGGATGCGGATCTGCAGATCCTGGCGGATGAAACCGGTGGCTGCGTCTCCGATTCACTGGAAATGGCCCGATTCGGCTATGAGCATCCGGCCAGCACCGTGGTGGTGGCCGGGGTGCGCTTCATGGGCGAAACGGCGAAGATCCTGAGCCCCGAGAAGCGCGTACTTATGCCGACGCTTGAGGCCACCTGCTCGCTGGATATCGGCTGCCCGGCGGATGAATTCAGCGACTTCTGCGATCAGCATCCTGATCGCGTTGTTGTGGTCTACGCCAACACCAGCGCCGCGGTTAAGGCGCGAGCGGACTGGGTGGTGACCTCGAGCATCGCGGTGGATGTGGTGCGGCATCTTCATGATCAGGGTGAAAAGATCCTCTGGGGGCCGGACAAGTACCTGGGCGATTACATACGTCGCGAAACAGGTGCGGACATGGTTCTCTGGGACGGTTCCTGCATCGTTCATGAAGAGTTCAAGGGCGTCGAACTGGAGCGCCTGCGCGAGGAGTACCCGCAGGCCAGGGTGCTGGTGCATCCGGAATCGCCGGCCGCCGTCGTGGATCAGGCGGATGTTGTTGGTTCCACCTCGCAGCTGCTGAAGGCGGTTCAGACGCTGGATTCCGACACCTTTATCGTTGCCACCGACAAGGGCATCTTCCACAAGATGCACGAACTGGCGCCGGGCAAGACCCTGCTCGAGGCCCCCACCGCCGGACGCAGCGCCACCTGCACCAGTTGTGCGCATTGCCCGTGGATGGCGATGAACGGCCTGCGCAACCTGGCCCACGTGCTGGAAACCGGTGATCAGGAAATCCATGTGGACCCGGCAGTCGCGGAGAAAGCGCTGGTGTCACTGAATCGGATGCTGGCATTCGGTCAGCAGCAGAAGAGGCCGGTTCTCGGCACCGGCGACGCCTGATCGCCGGCTGCTAAAGCTGAATGCAGTCAGGAAAGGCGCGGCCCCGGACCGCGCCTTTTTGCGTTCGCAATGAAAAAAGCCACCGCATGGCGGTGGCTTCGGATGACTCACGTCCCTGTGCTCAACGGTGCGGTCTTACCAACCGTCATCACCGTCGTCATAGTCGTCTTCCCAGTCTTCGTCACCCCACTCTTCTTCCTCTTCTTCGTCCCAATCCCAATCGTCGTCATCACCGTCATCTTCATCCCACTCGACGGTTTCCGGCGCGTTGGTATCGGTCGGAACGTTAGAGGTTTCAGCCTGGGCAACACCCGTAAAGCCGAAGGCCAGGGCAACCAGCAGGGACAGCAGCATATAGCGAAGCTTTGCAATCATGCTCATCGGAGTTACTCCTCTTTCGCGTTTCAAAGTTCACGTCTTCGCTGACGTCACCCAGAGGTTTGCAGTCACCGTGCCAGATTCGAAAAATCTTTAAAAACAGAGTTTTGGGATTATGTGTTGGACCTGATGAGTGAGTCATCCTGGCACATGGGCGGATGCGGCAGACTCTCTTCCGGTCCGCCCCTATACTGAGGCGGTTCGATAAAACAACACAGGGGCACGGCCAATGACGGAATCACTGCTCGCCTTCAATGACTGGATCAACGGGATTGTCTGGGGCCCTCCGTTCATGATCCTGCTGATCGGAACGGGTCTCTATCTCACCATCCGTCTCGGTTTCTTCCAGTTCACCCATCTTCGATTCGCCTGGCGCCGGACCTTCGGCACGCTGTTCCGTCGGGAAAGCAGGCAGGAGCCCGGCG
Source organism: Ectothiorhodospiraceae bacterium (assembly GCA_007117515.1). Classification (GTDB taxonomy): domain Bacteria; phylum Pseudomonadota; class Gammaproteobacteria; order Nitrococcales; family Aquisalimonadaceae; genus Methylonatrum. The sequence continues at coordinate 8,088 of SKGQ01000053.1, forward strand.
CCATCAGCCCATTCCAGGCGGTGAGTTCGGCGATGGCCGCCACCATCGGTGTTGGCAACATTGCCGGGGTTGCCACGGCCATCGCACTCGGCGGTCCTGGTGCCGTGTTCTGGATGTGGATGGTGGCCCTGGTGGGCATGGCCACGAAGCTGGGCGAGGCCACCCTGGGTGTTAAGTACCGCCATACGGATGAAGACGGCCGAATTTCCGGCGGCGTGTTCTGGTACATCGAGAAAGGCCTGGGCAGGAACTGGAAATGGCTGGGCATGCTGTATGCGTTCTTTGCCGGGCTTGCCGCCTTCGGCATAGGCAACATGGTGCAGGCCAACACCATGAGCGATGCCCTCGAAACCGGCTTCAATATCCCGGCCTGGCTGACCGGGCTGGTGGCCCTGCTGCTGGTGGGCGCCGTCACCCTGGGCGGCATCCGTCGCATCGCGATTACCGCCGAACGCATCGTTCCGGCCATGGCGCTGGTCTATGTGATCGGGGCCGTCGGCGTCCTCGTGTCCTTCTACGATCAGATCCCCGCCGCCTTTGGCATGATCTTCGAACACGCCTTCACGCCGATGGGGGCGGTGGGTGGTTTTGCCGGCGCCACCATGGCCGAGGCCATTCGCTATGGCATCGCGCGCGGCATTTTCTCCAATGAGGCCGGTCTCGGTTCCGCCTCCATCGTTTACGCCCAGGCCCGGAACAAGCCCATGGCCCAGGGCCTGTGGGGCATGTGGGAAGTGTTCATCGACACCATCGTGGTCTGCACCATGACCGCCCTGGTGATTCTGGTCACGGGCGTCTTCGCCACCGGTGAGACGGGCGGCACGCTGACCAGCAACGCCTTCAGCACCGGCCTGCCGGGACTCGGTGGCTACATCGTGATTCTGGCCATCGTCCTGTTTTCCTACAGCACCATGCTGACCTGGAATTTCTATGGCGAGAAAAGCTGGGAGTACCTGTTCGGCCCCAGGGTGGTGGTGCCGTATCGCGTGCTGTTCCTGCTGTTCCTGTTCATCGGCGCGGTGGGTGGCCTGGAGACGGTCTGGAGTATTGCCGATACCCTTAACGGTCTGATGGCGGCGCCGAACCTGATCGCGCTGATTCTCCTTGCAGGTGTGCTGGCCCGTGAGAAGGCCAAGTATCTGGCCGAGATGAAGGTGGAGTCGAAGCAGCCCGACGACAATCAGACGTAAGCGGGAATAAGTCAGCGATTTCCTGCGTGCACGTCCGCATCCGCGGACGTGCACTTTTCGTTTGTCCTGTGGTCCACGCGATCGTTGGAAAACAAGCAGTCACAAGGATGCCCCGATGCAGCAGTTGATTACCCAGGTGGAAAAAGGGCGTGTGCCCGATGTCTTGGTTCGCGCGGGGATCCGCCAATTGCTTCGTCAACGCCTGCGCGAGGAGGGCGGTGATGTAGAGCAACTGAACGAACGGTTGTATTCGCTGATCGACGGCATGGATGCCAGCCCCCTGGCGCTGTCCACGGACACCGCGAATGAGCAGCACTACGAATTGCCCGCCGGCTTTTTCGAGGACTGCCTGGGCAAGCATCTGAAATATTCCTGCTGCTACTGGCGGGACGGGGTGTTTGGCCTGGATGCCGCCGAGCGTGCCATGCTGGAGCTGACCTGCGAGCGGGCCGGCCTTGCCGATGGCCAGGATGTGCTGGAACTCGGCTGCGGCTGGGGGTCGCTGTCCTTGTGGATGGCGGCTCAATACCCGGCGAGTCGCATCACCGCGGTGTCCAATTCGCAGTCCCAGCGGGCCTTCATCGAGGCGCGGCGCGACGCGCAGGGCCTGAAAAACCTCGAGATCATTACCTGTGACATGAACGATTTCACCACCGAGTCGCGTTTCGACCGGGTGGTATCGGTGGAGATGTTCGAGCACATGCGCAACTACCGCGAGCTGATGCGCAGGATCAGCGGCTGGCTCAAGCCCGGTGGCCAGCTTTTCGTGCACATCTTCTGTCACCGGGAACTGGCCTATGTATTCCAGACCGAAGGCGACGATAACTGGATGGGCAAGTACTTCTTCACCGATGGCCTGATGCCCTCGGACAACCTGCTGCTGCATTTCCAGGATCAGCTCCGCCTGCAACGGCGCTGGCGGGTCAACGGCCGGCATTATCAGAAAACCTGCAATGCCTGGCTCGAGAACATGGACCGGCGCAGGGATACGCTCATGCCGGTTTTCCGTGACACCTACGGCGCCGATGCATCGGCCTGGTTCGAGCGCTGGCGCGTGTTCCACATGGCCTGCGCGGAGCTGTTCGGTTTTAGAGGCGGTGATGAGTGGTATATCAGTCATTACCTGTTCCAGCGGCCGGAGGAATCGAACTGATGGCACTGGCCGCACTGGGTCTGCTGGCCGCACTGGCGCTGATGCTGGGTGTCTGGCTCGCCAGCCTTGCGTATCGGGATGCCAGCCTGGTGGATCGCTTCTGGGGCGCCGGCTTCGTGCTCCTGGTCTGGGTCTACTGGTTGGGCGCGGGCAGTCCGGCCGCAGGTCTCGTGGCGGTGCTCGCCGTCAGTCTCTGGGGTGGTCGCCTGTCGCTTTATCTGAGTTGGCGCAACTGGGGCCACGGCGAGGATTACCGCTACCAGGAGATGCGTCGTACTCATGGCGAGCGGTTCGCGCTGGTCAGCCTGGGCACCGTGTTCCTGTTGCAGGGTCTGATCATGTGGCTGGTGGCCATGCCGTTGCTGCCGGCAAGCGGCGTGGAAGGCCCGGTCCTGTTCTGGCTGTTGGCCGGCCTGCTGCTGTGGGCCGTTGGATTTGCCTGGGAGACCATCGGTGACTGGCAGATGGCCCGCTTCAAGGCCGATCCGGCGAACAAGGGTCAGGTCATGGATCGCGGCCTGTGGCGCTATTGCCGGCATCCCAACTACTTCGGCGAAATCGTGCTCTGGTGGGGCTTCTACCTGATGGCCGTCGCCGCCGGTGGCTGGTGGACCATTTTCGGGCCGGCGCTGATGACCTTCCTGCTGATGCGCGTCTCCGGCGTCGCGCTGCTGGAGAAGAAGCTCAACGAGACCCGGCCGGCCTACCGCGACTACGTGGAGCGGACCAATGCGCTGCTTCCGGCGCCGCCGCGGCGCTGATCAGCCCGACAGGTTGTCCAGCATGATGGCCCCGGCCAGCACCACCAGGGCGACCACCCAGAACAGGATGTAGACACGCATGGACTGAAAGGCCTGACGCTTCTCCAGCCAGGTGCGGGGCTTGACGCCCTTGAGCAGGAAAACCAGCTTCGCCGACAGATTAACGCAGACGATATTGACGGCGAGCAGCAGTCCGGCGGTCAGGGCCAGATCCCAGCGACCGGCGCCCAGCATCATGCCCATGGTCGCCACCGGTGGCATCAACGCCACCGCCACCATGACGCCGACCAGCGCGGTGGGCAGACCGTTGGTCAGCGACAGCACTGCCGCGGCCCCGGATGCCAGGGCCAGCATGATGCTGTCGAGGCCCACGACAGTGCGGGTCATCAGTTCCTTGCTCTCGTAGTCCAGCCCCCAGAACAGGCCGAAGGCGATGCCGATCCCGGTGGCGACGGAAAGGCCGGCGGCATTGGTCTTCAGCGAGCGCACGATCAGATCCCTGTCGCCCAGCGAGGTGCCCAGTGCCAGCCCCAGGTTTGGTCCGAGCAGCGGTGCGATCACCATCGCGCCAACGACGATGGCGACGTTGTCCTCTACCAGACCGATACTGGCGACGATAGCGGACAGGAACACCAGCCCCATATAATCACGATCCAGCCGGGCGCCGCGGTCGATCTGGTCATACAGTTCTTCCCGCGAGGCGCCGCCGCTGAGGATTTCCTCCTCGTCCTCCTCCCGGGGTAGCGAGGCGTCCACCGGCAGCAGCAGGATGCGGCCCTGCTCACCCATGGCCGCCTGCAGGCCGTCCAGCACCGGCTGCCGGGTCTTCGGCGTCACCAGAATGCGCAGACTGCGTCGGTTCTCGTCGTCCTGCGGTCCCGGCCAGACATCCGTCGCACCCTGATCGCGGGCAATGGCGGCCAGCTCCTTGAGCCGGTGGTGTTCGGTAATCACTTCGATGATGCGCACGCCTTGTGTCTCCGTTTCATTGCGGGCTCTACGCTGACTGCGTCGGGCAATGACAGTACCTCAAGCGTTTGCCCGACGCTGCTTTCCGATGCTGGTGGCGGAGCGGGGGAAGTCTGTCATCAGCCTGTCATATGCTGTCTTTAGCCTGCCCAATGTTGTCCCGACACCGTTGCGGAGGCCTCCGTGTGCCGCCTGGCCCTTATGTTGCCGCTTTTCCTGATCGCCATGTCAGCGCTGGCTGATGCGTCGCTGCCGCGCTGGGACGAGGCCGCCGAACAGCGTTTCGATGCCGACCAGCGTGAGCGTATCGGTCGCGCCTATGCGGAAGAAGTCCAGGATCATGCCGAGGCGATTCGCTGGTTTCGCTCCGTGGCCGACGACGAGTCGCCCACGGCGCTGGCCTACATGGGCTGGTTCAGGGAGCACGGCCTCGGCACCAGCCAGGACGGCAACAAGGCCGTCGTCTGGTACGAACGGGCGGTGGCGGCGGGAGCCGAGCCCTATATCCTGCACCTGGCCTGGATGCACCTGGAAGGCCGGCTCGTGGCCCGCGACCGGGAAACGGCCGAACGCTGGTTTCACGAAGGAATCGAGCGGGGCATGCCGCAGGCGAAGCTGGCCTATGGCTCCGTGCTTTACGCCGACTTGCTGGGCAGCGGCGTTGAGGACCGCACCGCCGTAGGCACACGAGCCGAGCGCCTGCTGCTGTCGGCACTGGAGGATGGCGAGTTTGCCGCGACCAGGTTTCTGGCGCGCATGTACCTCGACGGCACCGGCGTCGAGCAGGACATCGATCGCGGTCTGAACACCGTGCGCCTGGGCGCCGAGGCGGGTGATGCGGCGATGCAGGCGTTGCTGGCAAACATCCTCGCCGAGGGTCGGCTGCTGGAAAAGGATCTGACCCGCGCCCATACCTGGGCGTTACTCGCTGCGGAGGGTGGCGATGAAAGCGCTGAATCCCTGCTGACGACGCTCGACGAGTACCTCGATGACAGGGAAACCCTGCAGAGTCGCGAGGCGGCCGCCCGCTGGTCGGCGGACAACCGCTGAGCTTCGGAAACCCTCAGAGCTGCAAACGACCTTCCTGCGTGAACTGCCGCGTACCGCGGAAGAAACGACCGTATTCCACATCACCCGTCAGGCGATAGGTCACGTCCGAGGCGCTGCCGTCGAGCAGGCTGATGAACCGCGGCAGACTCTGGATCAGATGGGTGGTGACATCCAGATCCAGTACCGTGCTTTCATTTGCCGCGATGGTGAAGCCATCGGCCTTGGTGCCGGAGGCGAAATCCATATCCGCCAGGCTCATGTGATACCGCAGGGCCCGCACTGGCAGCGCCACGCTGTTCGGGTTGTCGATCCGCAGTCTCAGCCGCCATTGCTGTTCGCCCAGTCCCAGCGCCAGTGGCTCCACGGCAGTCACGCGGAAGGTGGGTTCCTCGAAGCGTGGTTGCATGGCGCAGCCGGCCAGCAGGAACAATAGGACCAGAATTGGCGTCAATCGCAGGGCGAGGCGTGTTGGCATGGATGCGGTCCTGTAAGCGTGGTGTCAGGCATCCGTATACCATCTGCCCAACCTGGAAGAAATCACATGGGAAAAAAATGCTGGAATCCGGGAGTTCGGTCCAACGTAAGGCGCCGGTGGTCGAGGCCGAGGGCCTGCGTAAACGGTATGCGGATCGCGAGGTGATCTGCGGGGTCGATCTGCAGGTGCAGCCGGGCGAGTGCTTCGGTCTTCTGGGCCCCAATGGTGCCGGCAAGACCACGTTGCTGCGTATGATGCTGGGCCTGACCGAACCGTCCGCGGGTAGCCTGCGGGTGCTCGGCCATCCGATTCCGGCCGAGGCCCGGCGTGCCCGCGAGCGAATCGGGGTCGTGCCCCAGCTGGACAATCTGGACCCGGATTTCACGGTGCAGGAAAACCTGGTCACCTATGCCAGCTATTTCGGCCTGAAGCAGGCGGCGGTGAGCTCACGCATCCGCGAACTGCTGGCCTTCGCCCGCCTGGATGGCCGCTCCGACGCCGCCATCAGCGCCCTGTCCGGCGGCATGAAACGGCGGCTGAGTCTGGCCCGCGCCCTGATCAACGACCCGGAACTGGTGGTACTGGATGAACCCAGTACCGGGCTTGATCCGCAGGCCCGGCAGCATATCTGGCAGCGGCTTTTCGGCCTGCTCGACAGCGGCCGCACGCTGATCCTGACCACGCATTACATGGAGGAGGCCGAGCGCCTGTGCGACCGTCTGGCCATTGTCGATGCCGGCCTCATCGTCGCCTGCGACACGCCCAGGGCGCTGGTCAGTCGCCACATCGAACCGCATGTCTTCGAGCTGCGCGGCAGCGATGCCGGACGCTGGCAGCAGCGCGGTGCCGGGTTGGCCGGCCGCGCGGAGCTTGTCGGTGACACGCTGCTGCTCTACGCCCACGACCCGGATCCCCTGCACCATTCCCTCGGCACGGAACCCGGCCTCCGCTACTGGCACCGTCCGGCCAGCCTGGAGGACGTGTTTCTGAAGCTGACGGGAAGGGATTTGAGAGATTAGGCGTGCAGGTAACGCGCGTTTTACCTTAGACGTTTTAGGTTTTAGGTTTTAGGTTTTAAGAGGCTTAAAACGTTAAACATTAAACGTAAAACAGCCAATAAAACCGACGCGTTTTAAAAAAGGTAACGAACCTGACTTCCTTGGTAGCATCGAAAAACGCCGCCCAACGCCCATTGGCGATCTGGCGCCGTAACCTCCGGGTCTGGCGCAAGCTGATGTGGCCGTCGATCCTCGGTAACTTCGGCGAGCCGATGCTGTACCTGCTTGCCTTCGGCTATGGCTTTGGCCGGCTGGTGGTGGATATCGGTGAGATGCCCTACATGGTCTTTCTGGCCTCGGGCATCGTCTGTTCCAACGCGATGACCACCGCCAGCTTCGAGTCCATGTACTCGGCCTTTACCCGCATGACCCAGCAGCAGACCTGGGGCTCGATGCTGGATGCGCCGCTGACCATCGATGACATCGTGCTGGGAGAGGTGTCCTGGTCGGCAACCAAGTCGTTGATGAGCGGTTCGGCGATCATTCTGGTGGCCAGTACGCTGGGTCTGGTCGGTGGCTGGCAGGCGGTGCTGGTGTTGCCGATGATCCTGTTGATGGGGTTCTGCTTCGGTGCCTGCGCGATGGTGGTGACGGCGCTCTCACCGAGTTACGACTTCTTTCTTTACTACTTCACGCTGGTGATGACGCCGATGGTGTTGCTGAGCGGCGTATTCTTTCCGCTCGACCAGTTACCGGAACTGGTGGGGCAGGCGGCCTATCTGCTGCCGCTGGCCCACGG
>SKGQ01000203.1 GCA_007117515.1 Ectothiorhodospiraceae bacterium
TGCTGCCTCCCGTAGGAGTCTGGGCCGTGTCTCAGTCCCAGTGTGGCTGATCATCCTCTCAGACCAGCTACGGATCGTCGCCTTGGTGGGCCATTACCCCACCAACTAGCTAATCCGACGCGGGCTCATCCAATAGCGAGAGCTTACAAGTAGAGGCCCCCTTTCTCCCGTAGGACGTATGCGGTATTAGCCCGAGTTTCCCCGGGTTGTCCCCCACTATTGGGCAGATTCCCACGCGTTACTCACCCGTCCGCCGCTCGTCAGCACCCCGAAGGGCCTGTTACCGCTCGACTTGCATGTGTTAGGCATGCCGCCAGCGTTCAATCTGAGCCAGGATCAAACTCTTCAGTTCAATCATAGTGATCGGTTAAGCCGATCAAACTTGGCTCGGTACGCAAGCATTGACTCAAGTAAATTTGACTTGAGGATGCTTACACCGATATCAATGGCATCTCTGCCCAGTGCAAGCACCCACACAAGTTATCTGATCAAATTGTTAAAGAGCGAGTCGGCCTTGGCCGAATCAGGACGCGCATCTTATCGCGTGTCACTGTTTTGTCAACTCCCTTTCGGGATCCGTTCGGCGTGTTGCTGCCGTTCGGGAGGGCGCATTATATAGCTGCTTGCGACCCCGTCAACCTTTAATTTTTCGACCTCTCTGGGCGATGCTGCTGCCCGGTCGAGGAGGCGCATTCTACAGTCTTGCTGCCCCCCGTCAACACCGTTTTTTTCGGTGTCCGCCAGGCCCTGTGGAACTGGCCGGCGGACGCGAAGTATAGGCTTCCAGCGCCTGCGGTCAAGTCGGATTTGCCGCCGACAGCGCCACTCCGTCCGGGGTCAGCGGCGCCGGCTGACGCAACTCATTGAATAACCCGTACTCGGGCCGCCCGGCGCTTGCCGACCTGCACCACGGCCTCGGTGCCGACGTTCAACATCAGCCCCTTGTCGCTGACCTTTTCGCCGTCGATGCGGACCGCGCCCTGCTTGAGCATGCGCATCCCCTCACTGGAGGAGTCCACCAGTCCACTCAAGCGCAACAGGGTCGGCAGGGGAACACCGCCGCCTTCGGCGATCACGTCCCGCTCCGGCAGATCCTCCGGCAACGCCCCTTGCTGGAAGCGCGCAATGAAGCGCTCCCGTGCCGTGCCTGCCGCAGCCGGGCCGTGGAAGCGGCTGATCAGTTCCCCGGCCAGTTCGAACTTGATGTCCCGGGGATTCGCGCCCCCGGCCACCGCGTCACGCAGACCGCGCACCTCGGCCAGGGGCCGGAAGCTCAGCAGATCGAAGTAGCGCCACATGAGCTCGTCGGAGATCGACATGATCTTGCCGAACATCTCGTCCGGCGGTTCCTGGATGCCGATGTAATTGCCCAGGGACTTGGACATCTTCTGCACGCCGTCCAGACCCTCGAGGATCGGTACGGTCATCACCACCTGCGGCGTCTGGCCGTAGCTGTGCTGCAGCTGCCGGCCCACCAGCAGGTTGAACTTCTGGTCGGTGCCACCGAGTTCCACATCGGCCTTCAGTTCCACCGAGTCGTACCCCTGAATCAGCGGGTACAGGAATTCATGAATCGCGATGGACTGGTTCGCCGTATAGCGGTTGTGGAAGTCATCCCGCTCCAGCATCCGGGCCACGGTATGCCGGGAGGCGAGCTGGATCATGTCGCCGGCACTGAATCGGCCCATCCAGTCGGAATTGAACACCACCCGGGTCTTGTCCGGGTCGAGAATCCGGAACACCTGCTCCTTGTATGTTTTCGCGTTCTCGGCGACAGCTTCCCGCGTCAGCGGCTTGCGCGTAACGTTCTTGCCGGTCGGGTCGCCGATCATCCCGGTGAAGTCACCGATCAGGAAATACACCTCATGGCCAAGATCCTGAAACTGCCGAAGCTTGTTGATCAGTACCGTATGCCCGAGGTGAAGGTCCGCTGCGGTGGGATCAAAGCCTGCCTTGATCCGTAGCGGCCGCTCCAGCTTCAGCCGCTCCAGCAGTTCCTCTTCCACCAGGATTTCTTCTGTCCCTCGCCGCAATTCGGCCAGCAGGTCGTGGCTTGTCACCGCAAACATCCCTTGCATCGCTGAAAATGAAGCCGAGAGTCTACCGGAAAGCGAAATGGCAGTCCGGCAACGACGTTGTCGCCCCGCACCACAGGCCTCAGACTGACGGGACACTCTTTATCGGGGGCAGCCATGAACGACGCGATACCACCAGCAGAGCATTATGTGGGGCTGATGACCGGCACCAGCCTGGATGCAGTGGATGCCGCCCTGGTGCGTATCACCGGCCACGGCATGCATCTCAATGGCTCGAAGTCCCTGCCCTTGCCCGATGGCCTGCGGCGACGCATCGCCGCGGTCAGCCCCGGGACACCACTGCGGGAAATCCTCGACCTGGATCATGCACTCGCCATCCTTTATGCGGAGGCGGTCAACGCACTCCTGGAGGACACCGGTATCGATCGGTCGGCGATCACCGCCGTCGGCTGTCATGGCCAGACCGTCTGGCACGAGCCCGACTCGGAAACCCCGACCTCATTGCAGCTCGGCAACCCTTCCCTGCTGGCGCAACAGCTCCACATCACCGTCGTTGCCGATTTCCGGCGCCGCGACATTGCCGCAGGCGGTCAGGGCGCGCCACTGGCACCGGCGTTCCACCATGCGATGTTCGCCAGCAAGACCGAGCCGCGCGTGGTCGTGAATATAGGCGGCATGGCCAACATCACCCTGCTGCCCGATGCCAATCCGGATCACATCGGCGGCTTCGACACCGGTCCCGGCAATGTACTGATGGACGCCTGGATCGATCGTCACCAGGCGAAACCCTTCGACCGCGACGGCAGCTGGGCCGCCGGCGTGGAAGTGGACGGCAAACTGCTGGACATCCTGCGCACGGACCCCTACTTCGCCGCGACGCCACCCAAGAGTACCGGGCGGGAGTATTTCAGCCTGGACTGGCTGGACCTCCGGCTGGACGTCCGGCAAGGCCTCGCCCCCCAGGTGGTACAGGCAACGCTGTGCGAACTCACCGCAGGCACCATCCGAGACGCCATCCGGAAATACGCCCCCGACTGCAAGCGCGTCCTGCTCTGCGGCGGCGGTACCCGGAACCGTCATCTGTGCAGCCGCATCGCAGCGGGATTACCGGACCTGAAAGTCGAACCCACCGACGACCACGGCGCCCCGGCAGACTGGGTCGAAGCCATGGGCTTCGCCTGGCTGGCAAGGGAAACCATGGCGGGAAGACCGGCGAACGTGCCGGCCGTGACGGGGGCGGAGAAGCCGTTGATTTTGGGGGGCGTTTACAGCCGTTGACGCGGCAGGCCGCGGTTTTACGTTTTACGTTTTACGTTTTACGTCAACAGCTTAAAACCTAAAACATTAAACATTAAACGTTTTAGGTTACACATTAAACAGCCGGGCGAAGCGCGGCCTAAACCCCAAACGACGACCCACACCCACAGGTCGTGCTGGCATTCGGATTGCGGATGACGAACTGGGCACCCTGGACGCTTTCCACGTAATCGATTTCCGCACCCATCAGGTACTGGATGCTCATCGGATCGATCAGCAGCGTCACGCCGTCCTTCTCCATGGCGGTGTCACCCTCTTCGACGTTCTCGTCGAAGGTAAAGCCGTACTGGAAACCGGAGCAGCCGCCGCCCGAGACGTAGACCCGCAGCTTGAGCGTGTCGTTGCTTTCTTCTTCCAGCAGCTCACGCACCTTGCTCGCGGCGCTGTCCGTCACGACCAACGGATTGTCGAAATCGAATTCTGCTGCAGCTTCACTCATGTCTGCCTCCGGCTGACGCCTGACTCACTTTGTTGAATGCAAGTATACGTGCAAGCGATTCTCATTTCGATAACTCATCGCACGCGGTAGCGTGCTCGTTTAATCGCGTGCCAGTTTTATGTGTAACGTTTTAGGTTTTACGCGGGACTGCGGCAGCCTCCAGACGGTGCGGTTACCCGCGCAGCCTTACCTAAAACCTAAAACTTTAAACGTAAAACACTTCGTTCAAGGTAATACAGCGACTTCGTCCAACCCCGCCGTCTCATCGAAGCCCAACATCAAATTCATGTTCTGCACCGCCTGTGATGCGGCGCCCTTGCTGAGGTTGTCGATCACCGACAGCACCACCACCGTGTCACCGCCCTCGGGCCGGTGTATGGCCACCCGACACATATTGGTGCCACGCACCGTGCGGGTTTCCGGGTGCGAGCCTGCCGGCATCACGTCGACGAAGGGCTCATTCGCATAGCGCCGCTCGAACAGATCCTGCAGATCGTCCACGTCGCCGGTCAGCCGCCCGTAGAGGGTCGCCTGCATTCCCCGCGTCATCGGCACCAGATGCGGCACAAAGGTTAGACCCGGTTCCCGGCCAATCATTCCCGCCAGGCTCTGACGAA
>SKGQ01000168.1 GCA_007117515.1 Ectothiorhodospiraceae bacterium
AAACGACCGCCGATCCAATGGCACGCTGCCAAAGCCCAACTCGCCATCCAGTTCGGCGAACGGTTCAACATGAGCGAATGATTTCATCAACAGGCCCACACACGAAATTCAGGACACGCCCGTGGGAATAGATCAGTGTCTTCTTAAGGGGGATACCAGTCGCCATAACGCCACACCAGATGAGAGAAAAATGCATCCGATCGCGGGCCAGGACAGATGGATCAGGGATTTCTTATCCAGCGCCAGAAACGTCGCCAGGCATAGGCAGACACGCAGAGAAGAACGGTCCAGAACAGCGCCGAGATCACAGCTGACCAGAAGAGGTAAGACTCAGCGGAAAAGCCGATCCCGGTACGGATCACGAATAGCGGGTAAGTTCGCGCCAGCCAATCAACGGTCAACATTCCCGGCAACAGCAACCAGGCTTGCCAGCCAGTCAGTCCAAGCAGCTTCACGATCCCGTTTCCATCGAGAGCGGATTCTGAGCCAGGACAACCCGATTCCTGCCGCCGTCCTTGGCGCGATAGAGCCCCCGGTCCGTGCGCCGGAAAACGGCGTCAAAATCCGGCTCCTCTCCGGGCCTGAATACACTGACGCCGATACTCACGGTGACAACGGCGTCGATTTCGACGCCATGATTGGGAATGTTCAGATTACTGACCCGGCGACGGATGCGCTCGGCTGTCGCGGAGGCGGAACTCAGATCCGTGTTGGACAGCAGCACCAGAAATTCCTCCCCGCCGTAGCGGGCGACAAAATCCGTTTCTGCACGCGTGCTTTGTTTGATCTCCGCGGCGACACGGGCCAGGCAGCGATCACCCTGGAGATGACCATAATAATCGTTGTAGGGTTTGAAATGGTCGATATCGACGATCAGCAGGCCGAGTGCCCACCCCTCCTCTGCGGCGCGACCCCAGGCATGTTCCATCATGGAATCGAAATGTCTGCGGTTTGGCAACTCGGTCAGCGCATCGGTCAACGACAGCTTCGCCAGATCCCGGTTGCGCAGCCGCGTGTCCCGTGTGCGCAGAGTCTCTCACAGTAATTGCAGGTAACTCTCCCGCTCCAGCCATTCCAGCCGGTAATTGGCAATCAGGGTAAAAGCCGCGGTGCCCAGGAAAACGAAGAACACAAAGACTTTCATATCCGGTGACATGCCCTGGTAGGGGATGACGAATGCGAGGACGATCGCCACCGCAATAACCGTGGAACCCACGGCATACCAGAACCGCAGCACCAGGAAAATATTCCCGGACAGAAGTATCAAACTCATGGCAAAGGGATCGACGATGGCGTCCGGACGCTCAGTGGCGGCAAAGATCAGGCTGGATGCCAACATCACCACACAGATCGCGCTGGCCATGAGCCCTTCACGCAGGACCGGCGACACACCGCGACGCATAACCAGGATGACCAGAAGACCGTAACAGGTGGCAAGCCCGAGACGCGCAGCAAGCGCGATATCAAACACCTCGGGCCGGAATACGTAATCGTTGATCAGAAACAGATTGTAGATCAGCAAGGCCAGCACGCCGAAGCGCGCGAGATGCTGACGTCGGTGGGCATTGGTATCCCGCTGGAATGCGGACTCGACGGACGACGGAAAGCGCAGGCCAACACCCCGCCCACGCAATACCTCATCGACATCCTGCAGTCGGACTTCGGCCTGCATCGCATCGCCTTGCCATTACCAGACGGGGCTGCTGCCAATATGCCGGCAGTCAGACGGGCGCAACGAAAAACGCCCCCGTTAGTCGGGGGCGTTTCCGAGGATATCTGGTGGAGCCAGGCGGGATCGAACCGCCGACCTCCTGCATGCCATGCAGGCGCTCTCCCAGCTGAGCTATGGCCCCGTAAGGGAGCCGAATGATAGTAATGCCCCCCACCCTTGTCAACCGGACTCAGGCCTGTTGCGCTTCTGCATTGGCATCAATCCAGCTGACGGCACGATCGATCCTGGCCAATGTGGCGTCGCGGCCGAGCAGTTCCAGGGTCAGGTCGATCGGCGGCGAGACCGGGCCGCCGGCAAGGGCGACTCGGAGCGGTTGCGCGACCTTGCCCAGTTTCAGGTCCAGCGACTCGCTTACACCGATCACTGCCTTATGCAGCGCCTCGGCCTGCCAGTCGGGCACCGCCGCCAACGCCTCGCGCAGGGCGATCAGGGCCGGCTGGGTCTCGGCCTTGAGATTCTTGCGAGCCGCCTTCTCGTCGTAGACCTCCGGCTCGCAGTAAAAGAAGCGACTGGCCGCAGCCATCTCCGCCAGATTCTTTACCCGTTCCCGTTGGGCAATGACCACGTCATCCAGTGCCGGACCACGAACTGCCGGATCGATACCAAGCTGACCAACGTGCCAACTCAGGTGGCGCGCGACATGTGCCGGCTCCGCAGTCTTCATGTAGTGCTGATTGAGCCAGTCCAGTTTCGAAATGTTGAGGCTCGAGGCGGAACTGTTGATGTCCTCGATATCGAACAACTGCACCATCTCGTCCAGCGAAAACACCTCCTGATCGCCGTGTGACCAGCCCAGACGCACCAGATAGTTCAGCACCGCCTCCGGCAGGTAACCCTGATCGCGGTAACTCATGACGCCGACCGCACCATGCCGCTTGGACAGGCGTTTTCCGTCCTCGCCGAGGATCATCGGCACGTGGGCGTAGATCGGTGGCGCGACGCCAAGGGCCTGCAGGATATTGATCTGTCGCGGCGTGTTGTTCAGATGATCGTCACCGCGCACGACATGGGTGATCCCCATATCCATATCGTCCACTACCACCGTGAAGTTGTAGGTCGGCGAGCCATCGGTCCGCGCGATGATCAGGTCATCGAGTTCGGTATTGCTGAACACGACCCGGCCCCGCACCCGGTCGTTGACCACCACCTGCCCGTCCTGCGGATTACGGAACCGGACCACATACGGCGCGTCCGGTGATGGCGCCTGCTCCAGGTCGCGACAATGGCCGTCATAGCGCGGCTTTTCCTTGCGCGCCTGCTGCTCCTCGCGCAGTTTGTCCAGCCGTTCGCGACTGCAGTAGCAGCGATAGGCCTTACCCTCGGCGAGGAGCTGATCCAGCACTTCCCGATACCGGTCGAAGCGCCTGGTCTGATAGAACGGCCCCTCATCGTAATCCAGACCGAGCCAGGTCATACCCTCGAGAATGGCGTTTACCGACTCCGGGGTTGAGCGCTCCAGATCCGTGTCCTCGATCCGCAGCACGAAGCTGCCGCCATGCCGGCGGGCATAGAGCCATGAAAACAGGGCAGTGCGCGCACCACCGATATGCAGGTAGCCCGTGGGACTTGGGGCAAACCGGGTCTTCAGCGTCATGTCTCTGGGCCTCCGCGGCGGTCTGTAAACGGGCCGCGTATGGTAGCAGAGCGCATGGCCTGCGTTGACAGCTTCGCGCGCGCTACCTACACTTCGCATCCTTCGGGCGCGTAGCTCAGCGGGAGAGCACTGCCTTCACACGGCAGGGGTCGCTGGTTCAATCCCAGCCGCGCCCACCAGGCAAATCAAGGGGTTAGGTCAATCGGCCTAGCCCCTTTTCTTTTCCAGGATCCTATAAGGGTGGAGTTGAACGTCGGATACTGAACTAGATGACGGCCAGGCACCCGACTAGCTCGACGACTCGCCTCTACCCTGCCGACCCTCTCTTGTGCGACGCCAGCCAACGTAGATCGCGCCCAGCCCCACGGCGCCATTGATGACCGCAGTGGTGTTCGATACCCCGATATTCAGCGCCGCGATTACCAGAAGCACGGCGCCCAGGATGTAAAAGAACAGAATCGCCATGGGCCCACCCACACTCTTGCTTGAATGAAGTTTCAGCTTATAGAGAAACACTGATTTATTCGCGCGGCTGCGCTGGAAGCCGCCGATCTCCCGTCGCAGCGCGGGGAAAACTCGGTGTCAAAGCTGCCCTGAACCAGCCACGCCCGGCAGATATCGGAGAACCTAGCGGCCGAGCAAGTCCCGCTTCCCTGCCACGGGGTCGGCCATCCGGCGCATCAGATGCCGGTACCAGCGCCAGCCCACCCAGGCGCTTGCCACAAGGTAAGGAATGCCACCCACGACCCACATGATCAAGCCGGCCAGTTGCTGGTCGGCCAGGGTGCGCGCTTCGCGGCGCCGGCCAGCGCGGCCAACCAGAACAGCAGCGCCGTGAGCAAAAAAGCGGGCGTGCTCGACCCCATGCCACCAGGGGTCTTCCACCGCCAGCATGTAGAACCGCGGCGTGTGCCAGAACCAGATGGCCGCGGCATGCAGATAGGCAGAGACCATCGGCCGCGCACCGAGCCGCAGGACCAGTGCCCAGAACCCTCGCAGCATCCCGCCGCTGGCCAGCAACATTTGTGGCATGGGTCGGCTAAGCACCCCGATCGGTGCCACCACTACCATCAGTGCCATGTGTTGGGTCATGTGTGCCGCCGTGCTGGTCTTGGCACATTCATCCAGTGGCCCGAACAGACTCAGCACGCAAAGCAGCAAGGCAACATGAAACAGGCCAATCAACGAGCCGCCGGCAGAGCGTCGTCTGAGGCCCAGCAGATAAAGCAGCCAGACGATGACCAACAGGACGGTGACCAGAATGGCCGCCAGCTGATCCTGGCCGCCACTGGTCAGGGGCTTGTGCGCGGCAACCGGTGTGGTCCAGCCCGCGGCGAAAAGCAATAGCGGAAATCGCCCGCTCAGACGCACGGCGGATAGGCGAAAATCGGCAGGGAAATGGCAACCGTGGCCACTGCGGCAAGGCCATGGACCGCCGCACCGAACCTGGCGATGAACGCATCGGATCCCTGCACCGCCGCTGACCGCTGCCAAAAGCGCCAGGCGGCGAAGAGCAGCAACAGCGTCGTCGCCAGGCACCGGGAAGGAACAGGAAGGCGACAACGCTGATCCAGAACACCGCCAGCGTGTAGAGCCAGAACGGCCAAAGGACCACCGGCTCGTAAGGCAAGCGAACGCTGACATAGCCAGGCCGCACGCGCAGCTTCTGCAACAGGCTCAGGATCGTGGCCAGACCGGCGTGGAACAGCAGATACAGAAACATCACCAGCAGCATGGCGTCATGCGCATGCGCGGTGGGTGCCAGATCGGCGGCAAGCAACACCCAGAGCACGATACCGAGGTGCAACAACCCAAGCGCCGAGATAAGCGGCAAACCGCCTGCCAGCAAATCCGTCCCATGTTAGCATAGCCGTGCCTGGCACGCGGAATGCGCGGCCATTCAGCGAACAGAGAACGGCTGATTCGTCGGCAGGTCCGCAGTAGCGGTGCGAGCTACCGTTTCGCCTCGATGACGCCGCCATCGGTGGCCTGCAGATACAGGCGCCCAGCGGCGTCAATGCGGAACAGTGTGACGCTCTCGAGTCCTCGCAGAATCCGCAATTCGAGCCGCATCAGGTCCGATTCGCAAGCCATCATGGTGGTCGCCAGTGAGCCGATGCGCAACGATTCGCCGGTGAGTTCGAAAGGGCCGTGAAAACTGTTGCAGGCGGCCCTTCCCGAGGTACGCCCTTCCTCGTCAAAGCGGATATTCGCCCTGACAGCCTCGTCCAGCTCAGCACCATCAAGGCTGATGATACGCCAGTCGCCACGGAGCAGATCCAGGGGGTTGCCACCGCAGCCGACGAAGTCCCGATCCGCGAACACAACCCGAACACGGTAGGGATGCGGCATGCCGGTCATGCTGTCCTCGCAGATGGTCTGCTCGAACCGTGCTTTCAGGCGGGCGTCGCCGGACACTGCGTGGACCGTCTCACCCTGACGGCTGACGGTATCGCTTTGCAGGATCCGCTCCTGATCGAAGGTCTGGAAAAAAAGCGTGTCCTGGTCGAGTATCAGATTCCAGAATGGCTCATTGCCACTGGCCTTGAGTGTTTCGGGCAGGGGGTGCAGCCGCCGACACTCGGGCAGCCGCTCACCCGCCTTTTCGATGAGCGCTTTATCACCCCGCGACCAATAGACCGATGACGACGCCCCCCCGATTCCACGATAGCGGGCGCCGGAGGCGGCCGGCTCCGGCACCAACCGGGTTTCGTCATCCGACAGGATCCGCACGTGGTCATCGAAGATCGCAACGCTGATTTCGCGGTCCCCGCAGAGGTAACCCCGGGTTTCACTTGCCTGCTGGTCATACTCGGGCTGAGCGGCACAGGCAGCCAGCAGGAACGCCGAAACGGCAATAATGAGAAGATGGCGCATCTGGGTTCTCCCGCCGATTTATCCCAATCCACCGTCACCGAACGGAGGCTTCATGCCCGCACAGAGCTACCAGCTTCTGATCTGGCTCGACAAGTCCGCGCGGCTGCGCATCGGTGCTCTAGGAGAGTACGCGTTTTGTCGCGGTTTGTACGTCTATTCGGGCAGCGCAAGACGGGGGATGGAAGGGCGACTGCGCCGTCACCTGTGCAACGAAAAGCGACAACGCTGGCATATCGATTATCTGCTGATGGCAGCAGCCGCTCGCGTCATCGATCTGCGTGTTTCGGATACTACGGAATGCACGCTGCACCAGAGTCTTCCCGGCCACCTACCGGTTCCGGGTTTTGGTGCTTCGGACTGTCAGCAAGGTTGCGGCAGCCATCTACGCTTTCTTGGCGAGGTGCCGTTCTGTCCCTGGTTGCCAGCACAATGAGACCTGGCACCCAAGGTAGGCGATCGACATGCTGACCGTCGACGATGTCCATGCTGCGGCGGAGCGCCTGACGGGGCGACTTCTGACCACGCCGCTGATGCCGGCGCCCGAGTTATCCGCGCGGATGGACCGCCCGGTCTGGCTCAAACTTGAATCACTCCAGACCACCGGCTCATTCAAGCCACGTGGCGCACTGAATTGGCTGCTGGCCGCCTGCTTGTGCAGATCGACGACGAAGCATTGCAACGCGGCGCTGCCGAGTTGATGCGCCACAACCATGTGGTTGTCGAGCCGGGCGGCCCAGCAGGTGTCGCGATACTGGGGCAGTTACCGTCAGGGGACTTCCCCGGCTACGGCGATATCGTCGTGATCGTGACCGGCGGTAATGCCGATTCGGAGGAACTTGCCACGGCCCTCGCGCAGGACGCCAGGGATTGGGGGGCTAACGCATGACGCTGGTCAGTTCTTGACCTCGACCGGCGAGATCAGCAGCAACAAGCCAAAGTCCGCCTGGTACTGATCCTTTAACCGGGCACAGATCGCTTCGCACAGCTCACGCGATCCCACCACCTGTATCTGAATGTTACTGTCCTGCTGCCACTTGCCGCGGCGCTTGCCGTGCTTTCCCCAGCCACGCGCGTCAGTCACCGTGTAACCATTGGCACCGAGCTCCCGGATCTCATCGATCATGCGATCTTCGAGGATGGATTCACTGACGATCGTCAGCAGGTACTTGTCCGGTTCCACTGCTCAACCTCCCATCGAATAGAGCAAATCTGCCATCCAGAAATACAGCGGCACGCCCACGAATATATTGAACGGAAACGTCACGCCGAGCGATGCCCCGATGGATAGTGCGGGATTGGCCTCCGGCACTGCAATACGCATGGCCGCGGGAGCCGCGATATACGAGGCACTCGCGTACAGCGTGGCAAGCAACAGGGTACCACCCAGGCTAAGGCCCAGGCCCCAGCCGAGAAATACACCCAATACTGCGGAAAAGACCGGCATGACGATGGCGAAGCCGATCAGGAATTTCCCGTAATACCGGAAATCGGCGATCTTGGCAGCCGCAACCAGCCCCATCTCAAGCAGGAAGAACGCGAGTAGCCCCTTGAACAGGTCGAAGAACAGCGGCTCCAGCGGACCGATGTGATCCGGACCTGCAGCAAAACCGATGATCAGGCCACCGATCAGCAGGAAGATACTCTTGCCGAAGAATACCTCGCGCAGCGTCTTGCCCCAGCGGGTCTTGCCCGCCATCCCTGCTCGTGCCAGCAGGATGCCGACCACCAGTGCGGGAATTTCCAGCAGCACGAGGAATACGACCATGTGGCCTTCGTAATCCAGCCCGGCCTGGGCCAGGAAAGCCACCGCAACCGAGAAGGTCACAACGCTGACCGAGCCGTAGTGCGCTGCCAGTGACGCCGAGTCGGCGCGCTTCAGGCCGCCGAAATACTGCAGCACCGGATAACAGATCAGAGGGATCAGACAGCCTACCAGGAGGATGGCTAGGCCAGGCAGAATCAGCGGAAGCAAGGTGCTCTCCGCCAGCTTCACGCCACCGGTAATGCCAATGGCTAGGAGGAGATAGACCGATAGCGCTTCATAGACCGCGGTTGGAATCTTCAGATCCGATTTTGCAAGACCGGCTATTACGCCGAGCAGGAAAAACAGAACGACCGGTTCAAACGCCATGACTTCTCAACCTCCGGTGCCTGCTCGCTCGACACGGGGAAGCAAGGGCTATCGCAACCTGTCGCATCGACGCGGGCTATCTATTATTTAAAACTTATAGGGTCAGAATAATATATCAGCAAAGACTTATTTGTCTGCCTCGGGCTCGCGCACTCAACCGTCATCCGCCGGCATCATCGATGAATGGTGATGCACGATTTTCCAGTCGCCGTCGCGGTGCTCGTAAACGAAGGTGTAACGGGCCGGGACATCCAGCACTTCGCTCCCGTCACGCACGCGGAAGGTGTAGGTGCCGGCATCCGTCAGCTTGTTGCAGCCAAACTTGACGTTGCGCTGGTTGATCGTTCCCACCGGCTGCTTCTCGAGAAAATGCAGGAAATAATCGCGAATCTCCGCGTGAGACGTCCGCGGCACGTTCGAGACCGTCGGCAACAGCACGGCATCCTCGGCATAATTGGCAACGACCCGGTCGGCATCGCCGGTCTGCAGCGCCGCATTCCAGCGCTCGAAAAGCTCCTCGGCCAGGCGCAGGGTTGCCGGCGCACAAACCACACAGGTTTCGTTGGCCGGCGTATCCACCGGCGCCGGTCCGGCCCCCATACCGGTGCCGGTAACCGGATGACGCTGATCACGGTGCGACGCACTCAGGCTCATACGCCCGCGCATCGAACCGCTGCCATCAATGAATTGCGTACCGCTGATGGCGGGACGCCCACCGCCCTGTCGCTCTCTCATGTCTGTCTCGTCTCCATGGCCACGCAACGCAGCCCAATTCCTTTACGGGTAAAAAGTTTTCAGTCCGTTTGCGCCTTGAATGCGGCCAGCATGCCGTCAATCTGTGCCCTGAGCCGCGCCTCATCCTGAATTGCGAAATCGAGAAAGGCGCGCGCCACGACGGACAGGACTTTCTTCTTGGGATGCACGATGTGCCACTGTCGATGAATCGGAAAATGCTGCACGTCGAGCAGCGCCACAGGTCCTTCCGCGCCTTCCGCGCTCAGGGTATGCAGGGATAACACCGCCAGACCGAGCCCACCGATTACCGCCTGCTTGATGGCCTCGTTGCTGCCGAGTTCCATCCGCACCCTCGGGCTGATGCCATGGGCCTCGAACAGTCGCAGGGTCGCCTCACGGATGCCGGAACCGGGCTCCCGCATCAGGAAGGTTTCCTTTTCCAGTTCCTGCAGCGGGATCTGGCGGCGGCGAACCAGCGGGTGATCCCTACTCGCCATTACCACCAGCGGGTTGGGCGCGAAGGGATAGATGGCGACATCGCGCAGCCGCTCCGGCACATGCCCGATGATGTACAAGTCATCCAGATTGTTCGCCAGTCGGTCCAGCACCCGGTCGAAATTGCTGACCTCCAGAGACAGCTCGATTTCCGGATAGCGGCGCGCGAACTGGCCCAGCAGACTGGGCGCGAAATACTGCGCCGTGGTTATTACGGCAAGCTGCAGTCGACCACGCTGCAAGCCATGCAGTTCGGCCAGCTTCATCTCAAGATTGGTGAGCGCGCCAAGCATTTCGCGGCAGGTGTCGTACAGCAGCAGGCCGACCTCCGTGGGCTCGGCGCGGCGGCCGACATGCTCGAACAGCGGCAGACCAAGCGCCGTCGACAGCTTCTTGATCTGGATCGAAACCGTCGGCTGGGTCAGGTGCAGTTCTTCGGCTGCCCGGGTAAAACTGCCGAGCCGGACAATGGCCTCGAACACCTGAAGCTGACGCAGGGTTGCATGCCGAATCAGGTGTTCGGGCAACTCCGACTTCAGCATCATCTGCGGCAGCACCGGGTCGCGCGGCTGAGTGGTCACGAATGCTCCTTGGCAGTTCGACTGCCGCGGCAAAACCGATGCCGCCGCGTCAGCGGGTCAATCCCGCATAAAGCATCGGCAGTTTCTCCGGCAGGCGCTCGATGTTGTCCAGGACCATGTAATGCTGGGCCCCGAAAATCCGCTCCACGTACTCGTCGGCATGGGGGTCGAGACTCATGCAGAAGGTGTAGACCCCCTTCTTGGCGGCCTCCTCTACGGCCCGCTTGGCATCCTGGCGCAGGTACTGCGGATCACGCACATCGGTATCCGAGGGCTCGCCATCGGTCAGCACCAGCAGCAGTTTTTTCTGGGTACCCTGCCGACGCAGCATTTCACCCGCATGGCGGATCGCGGTGCCCATGCGAGTCGACAATTGTCCGGTCATGCCGGCCAGCCTGGCCTTCGCGTAGTCATCGTAAGGGGCGTCGAAATCCTTGAACCGGAAATATTCGACGTCATGCCGCCCGTCCGAGGAAAAACCGTGAATTGCGAACGGGTCGCCGATCCGGTTGATGGCGTCGGCCAGCAACGCCGCGGCCTCGCGGGCCAGCCCGACAACGGTATTGTCCGTGCCGCGCACGTATTCGTTGGTTGATTCCGACAGATCCAGCAGCACCAGCACCGACAGATCACGCACCTTGCGGATCGAACGCATGTAGACACGCTCGTCCGGCTGACGGCGCATGCGCAGATCGACCTGGGCCTCGACCAGGGCGTTGAGGTCGAATTCGTCGCCGTCAGGCTGCCTGCGATAACGCTGCACGCCCTGGGGCTGCATCGCCTCGATCAGGAACTTCAACCGCGAGATAATCGGACGGTGCTTGGTCGCAAGTGCCTCGATCTCGTCGAGTTCCCCCAGCGGTGGACGCCGCTCAAGCAGCGTGACCCAGTGCGGCCGCTCGAGCTGCATCTGGTAGTCCCACTCGTGGTAGTGATACGGCAATGAGAGCGGCTCACGCCCCTCCTGCTGATTGATACTGACGTCCTCCGAGTCGCGGAAGAACTCGGTGGACAACACCCAGACCTCCTGCGCGTCGTCGCCGGCACCCGGCACGTCAAGCTCATTGATCATTTCCATCAGACTGACGTCGCGCCGCTCCTGCGGACCCTTCGATCCGGCCACCCATTCGGCGTCATCTTCCTCGCGACCGAACTCCCACATGTAGCGGTTATCGTCGCGGTACCACACATCGGGCATCACGTTGCGCGGATTGATATGGCTCTGCCAGGGGAAGTGAGACGCCAGTTCGGCGGCAAGCCCTCGGCTGAAACCCGGCTCCTCGAGACGATCCAGACGCTCGTTGAACAGTGTGCGCGCGGCGTGCACGAAATACTCATCGTCCTGGTAGTCAGAATCGAGCAGCGCACGTGCCGTGCGCGCGATCAGGGACGCGGCCTCGTTGCCGTCCTCCGGGCTCGCGTGGTGCAAGGCCTTCCAGATCTGGCGCAGCCCCGGAAAGGCCTGAATCGCCAGGGTCTCGACTCGCGCGTCCTCGATCAACTCAGTGAGCACGCCGAACAGGGCCAACGGCTGCTCGTCTTCCTGCATCTCACGCGTGTACACGACGTGGGCAGCGGCATGAGCGGCCGCGGCACGGTAAAGATCCAGTCCGGTCAGTCCGGCCTCATCGTCATAGGCATCCGGCAGGAAGATCGTGAACCCCTGGATGTAGGGCCGATAACCCTCTTTTGATTCGAAGTCGCCGCTGGTCGGGCGCATGAAGAAATCGCGCGCCCACAACGCCCGCAAATACATGTTGATGCGTCGCTGCACATTGACGAACAGGGTGCCCCGGCGTTCCTTCTGGAATACCGAGCGGGATTCCGGTGATTCAAGCGAGAAATAGGCCTGCTGGGCCTCGAGATCTGCACGATGGGCCTCGGCACCCCAGGTCGCCCAGCGCCTCAGACCACCAAGCGTGAGGTGCGCAAGCAGCTCGTCCAGGTGCTCCAGCATGGGCCGGACTCCGCGTGGTGCCTGACCAAGCAGGTTGTCCAGCAAACGCAGGAATCCCTGGAACAGCGAGAGATCGCCGAGCTTGCGCGCAGCGGTGGGGCTGACGGAAATCAGCAGGGTGATCACCGCGGCACTGGTCTTCGAGTACATGCGAATTGCCGAACTGACCAGTTCCGCCACTGCATCCTCACCCAGTTCATGGGCAAGATCCGGCGCCTCCTGAATGAAGGCGATCACCAATTCGTTACCGCGCCCCAAGGAGTGCAGGCTGCGCGCACCTTCCAGATAATGCCGCTTCAGGCCCTTAACGCTGAACGCACGACTGGCTTCCTGCCACGAGGACTCAAGCACTTCGGAAGCATGCTGCCCCAGGTCCTCGAGCAGATCGCTGTAGTCATCCAGACTGATACTCATGAGCGTGGCCGCAAGGCGTGGTAACGCCGCACCGTGATCAGAAGAATGTCGTGACCGCGGAATCCAGCGCGTCGCGCATGTCCGGGTCGTCGGTAATCGGTCGTACCAGCGCCATGCGGCATGCGCCCAGCGGCTCAACGCCCTTGGCGATCAGGGTTGCCGCGTGAACCAGCATCCGCGTCGAGATACCTTCATCCAATCCATGGCCCTTCAGATTCCGCGCACGCTCCGCGACGCTGACCAGATTGCCGGCAAGTTCTTCGCTGACACCGCTCTCATGGGCCACGATCCGGGCTTCGACGTCGTGATCCGGATAATCGAAATCCAGCGCACCGAAGCGCTGCTTGGTCGACTGCTTCAGATCCTTCATCAGGCTCTGGTAGCCCGGGTTGTAGGAAATGACCACCTGAAAATCCGGGTGCGCCTCAACCAGCTCGCCCTTCTTTTCCAGGGGCAGGACCCGACGATTGTCGGTCAGGGGATGGATAACCACCGTGGTGTCCTGACGGGCTTCGACCACTTCATCCAGATAGCAGATCGCACCATGCCGCGCGGCCAGCGTCAGCGGACCGTCCTGCCAGCGCGTGCCATCAGCATCCAGCAGGTAACGCCCCACCAGGTCCGAGGCCGTCATGTCCTCATTACAGGCCACGGTGATCAGTGGTTTGCCGAGCCGCCATGCCATGTATTCGACGAAGCGCGTCTTGCCGCTGCCGGTCGGGCCCTTGAGCATCATCGGCAGACGCACCGCATAGGCCGCATCATACAGCTCGACCTCATCGCCAACTGCCTGATAATAGGGTTCTTTAGTGATCAGATGATCACGCAGTTCGTCCTGCATTCTCGACTCCTCAGGCCGTTATCCCGACTTGAGCGGCCACAGCGCCAGCCGCGCCGAAGCCCTGACGACACGGCCGGTCAATCCGGCCAGATGTGGTCCGGGTGAAGATTGGTCCAGGGTTCGTCAGCGGTTGCCTTGGCCTCGGATGCTTTCGGTTTGGCGGCCGGCTTCCGCGCGATGCTGGTCGGCTTCCGCGGAGCAGTCTTGCGCGGCGTCACCGGCTTCGTTTTCGAGGCCGGTGACGCCTTTTTGGACGCCGCTGTCCCGGCCGTCGTCGGCGCGGTTGCTGCCGGTTTTTCAGCCTGCTTGCCGTCGCCCTGTTCGTCGCGTGCGGTACGCACACCGGCCGCCAGCTTCTTTTCCAGATTACTCATGCCAACACCTCGTCGATGATCGCGTCGATTTCCGCCGCCGCCGCCAGACCCGGCTTGCCGAGATCGTAGACGGAGCTCCCTTCCAGTGCGGCACGCCGATAGATGGCGCGCCGTCGAAGATGCTGCCCCAGGGCCGGAATATCGATTTCCATCAGCGCACCTTTCATCGCCCTGGAAAGTGCACTGCGCATTTCGACCTGGTTCACGACAATGGACGGTTTCAAGCCGGGATTTGCCGCCTTCGCCTCGTCCAGACTGCGGCCCATGCGAACACTGCCCCATAGATCCATCGGCGACGGCAGGACGGGAATCAGCACCCTGTCCGAGGACGCCAGGGCACCGGCGACCGTGCCCCCTTCAAGGGTCGGTGGGCAATCCACGACGATGAAGTCGAAATCCCGCCGCAGTGCCTTGAGTTCCCGATCCAGCGGACCGGCAACCGCAAACACGGATGCCGGGAACGGTCGATCCTCGGGCGCCATCCGCGCCCATTGTCCAGCCGAACCCTGCGGATCTCCGTCAACCACCAGGGTCCGCCCGCGACGCGCCAGGCCCGCAGCCAGGTTCATGGTCACCGTGGTCTTCCCGGTGCCGCCCTTCTGGTTGACCACCGCAATTACCGTGGAGGTCACGTCGATCCTCCTGCCATCTGGCCGACGAATCTGCCTGGTCACGACACGTCAGTCATCGATACGTGCCAGGCGGTCAACGGCCTCGGCGAAGGCCCGATCGGCATTCCCCAGGGTTTCTCCGTCACGCGCGTCAATCGTGATGTTGACGTAGGTCGTACCAAAACTGATGTTCGGGTGATAGCCGTCTTCCTCGGACAGGTCTGCCACCCGATCAAGAAATTCTCGCGTCACGCCATAGCGATCGAAGGTGAACTTCTTGCTCATGGACGGTGCCGCCGAACCCTTGGCCGACTCCCAGCCAGCCGGTGCGACAGAATTGATATCAGCCATGACGGCCTCCATCCCTTTCGTCAAACAGTTGCTGTTCCATGCCGCGCAGGTGATCAAGCTCCTCGTCTCGAATTGCTTCAAACAAGGCTGCATCCTCGTGCGCGCCACGCCGACGACAATAGTCTGCCGCCTCTTCGTAGAGCCGAATCGCGTCCTGCTCCATGTCAAGGTTCTGCAGCAGCAACTCCGCTTTCGATCGGCCGAGCCTGACCGGTGATAGTGACCCGCCCTTGGGCGCAATCCCGTAATACAGCAGGCGGCTGATGACACGGTCGGCATGCGCCAACTCTTCATCCGCCTCCTGCCTGAGGTCCCGGCTGAACGATTCCATGTCCCACAGCGCCGTCAGGCGCGCCTGCGTCAGGTACTGCTGAACCGCCGACAACTCGTGAGCCAGCGCACGGTTCAGATACCCGATGATCCGCGGATCAGACATGGCTACTGCCTCAGCTGGCAGAACCGTTGGCGCTAGGAGCCGTCGGCAGGATGGTTTCCACTTCGGAATGCACGCGGGCGATGATGTGCGCAGCCACCAGGCCGTCACCCACACGCTCGCAGGAATCCGCACCGGCGCGAACGGCCGCGTTGACGGCACCGGTCTCACCACGGACCAGCACGGTCACGTAACCGCCACCGACGAACTGACGTCCAATCAGACGCACTTCGGA
>SKGQ01000185.1 GCA_007117515.1 Ectothiorhodospiraceae bacterium
CGCGACGGCGGCGCTGGGAGCGCGCCTTGCGCAGCATTACGGTGCAGCCCTCGCTGAGCTGATGCAGGAGTGCCGCGACTTCCCCCTGAGTCGCCTGGATCAGCCCTTGGACTGACTCAGGACCGCATCCAGCAGGTGCCCGGCGCGCTCGGACTTGGCAGTCAGATAACGAATATTGTGGTCGTTCAGCGTCCCGTGCAGGGCACGTCGGTCGCTGACACGGATGCCCCCCGCATTCAGGGCATCGAGCTTGTCGGGATTATTGGTCAGCACACTGACCCGCTCTACACCGAGATGCGTGAGCATCTGCACTGCCGCCTCGTAGCGTCGCTCGTCCTGACCGAAACCGAGGCACCCGTCCGCATCCATGGTGTCGAGGCCGACGTCCTGCATCGTGTAGGCCCGCAGCTTGTTGGCCAGGCCGATACCACGCCCTTCCTGCGCGAGATAGAGCAATAGCCCGCCACCGGCCTCGGCGATCATCGCCACGCCGGACCGCAGTTGATCGCCGCAGTCACAACGCAGGCTGCCGAACAGGTCACCGGTAAGACAGGCGGAATGCAGGCGCAATGGTACCGGGTCCGGCCAGTCGGCGGGGTCGCCGATCAGCACGGCCACATGCTCCAGCAGGCCACTGCCCTCCCGGAACAGGACAAACCGGGTTTCACCGCTGCCTTCCAGCGGGATCGAGGCCTCGCTGACCATGCTCAGTCGCGGATCCGGATTGCTGCTGAGACGACGGGCTTCCACGACCGGCACCGACAGCAGACGTCCGTCAGCGACCATGGCCTGTACCGCCACCTGATCCCGCTCCACCAGTTTCACGGTCAGCACTGCCGGCACCAGCAGCGACGAGCGCACCAGGGCCAACGCCGCGGCATCGCCGGAACGCATGGCCAGAAGGTCGGGGGAGGCGTTGTCGAACGCCGCGGCAGGCTCCAGCGCGAGCCGGGTCAGGCTATTGATCGTGGCGGTGGACGGTATGCTCAGGCCGATGCCGACGGCATCATCCGGCACATCGAGCCCCTGGGAACGCGCCCGATGAGACGTGAGCACGAGCCGCCAGGCCCCGTCGGACAAGCGGCGAATCTGTTCCAGCGTATCCTCACTCAGGCCTTCGACGGACGCGGCGAGATAGTCGCCATTATCCCCCGACAGATGCAAAAACTTGCCGCGCCTGAGTTCGAAAACACCGCGTTCCGCCTGCTCCATGCTGGTCTCCCTGTGAGCCACGAAGGACCGACCGTTGGGGCCGGTAAATTCATCAGATACCGGGATGAAATCAGGTTCCGGTAAGGTCTGGTTCGGGAAACGCCGGACCGGTGCATGGCCGATTGAACGGCCGACCGGGTCCAGTGGTCGGCCTGACTGACGATACATCCCGATCCATGGTCATGGCCGATGAGGGCACCAGGCCGAGGATCGCGCGGCATTTCACCGACAAAACTGTGACCCGTATGCCGCCGAAGGATTCCATTTCAATGCCAAAGAGACAGGAGCCGTGACATGGTAACGACGCAGGATCAGGTCTGGCAGGCGTTGTTACAGGCGAGTCCGGCAAGCCTGCGGGCTTGCCGCCTCGCGCTGCCGGGGAGCAACGCAGTGCTGGACGTTGACGCCGCGGGTCACGTCCCTGGGCACAGCGACCTGGATGCGGACGCACGCGAACTCCTGAGACTTTACGCGCCGCTGAAAGCACGCCAGGTGCTGCGCGTGGCCCAGATAGGCCAGAGCCTGGACGGTCGGATCGCGACGGAGAACGGGCACTCGCAGTTCGTCACTGGCAGCGACGACATTCTGCATCTTCACCGCTTGCGGGCATTGGTGGATGCCGTGATCGTCGGGCCGGGAACGGTACTGGCGGACGACCCGCAACTCACGGTTCGTCGGGTCAGCGGCGACAATCCAGTACGGGTGGTGCTCGACCCGCGGGACACATTGCCGGCCGGGCGCAAGGTCTTCCAGGACCAGCGGAGTGAGACCCTGCTCTGCCACGGCGGCGAACCCGTCGGTGAAATCCCGGCCCATGTCCGCCGGGTCGCCTTGCCCGTCAGCGATGGCGTGTTCGACCCGTCGGCAATCGTCGCGGCACTGGCCCGGCGCGGTCTGCACCGGCTGCTTATCGAGGGTGGCGGCCGCACGGTGTCACGGTTTCTCACTGCGGGTCAGCTCACTGACCTCAGCGTCACGGTGGCACCGATGCTGATCGGTCCCGGGATCCCGGCGTTCACGCTGCCGGCGATCTCCGATCTGGCGCAGGCCCTGCGCCCCCCGTGCCGTCAGTTTTCTCTCGGCGAGGATCGCCTGTATCTGTTCGATCTCAGCCAGAGCACGGCCGCGCCGGGCAAGCTGCCGAACAGCACCATCAGGCCGTAACCGATGGAGGCGGCAACTCCGGCTGTCGGATCCAGACCAGCCAGTAGCCAGAGCACCGCCGCGGCACCCTCGCGCACGCCCCAGCCAGCAAAGCTGATCGGCAACAGCATGGCCAGCAGCAGCAGCGGCACCAGGGGCATCAGACTGGCAGCAGGCGTGGCATCACCGAGGCCGCGGGCAACCGCCCAGAACACCAGCACGTAACTGGCCAGCAGCAGGGCCGAGGACAGCAGTTGCAGCGGCAGCGCATGGAAATCGAGCAGTCCGCGCCGCAGGTCCCGCCACCAGGGCCGGAGACGCACCCGCCAGGCCGGTCGCTGCGCCACCCCCGCCAGCAGGGCGGCGCCGGCAAGCAGTAACACGAGGATAACAACGACCAGCGGGACCGGGACGGCGGCAAGCAGGGCCGGTTGCAACAGCAGGCAGAGCGGCACGGCCAGGGCGATCAGCAACTGACCACTGGCCCGTTCCAGAATCACCGCGCGGACCGCGGAACCCGCGCTCACCTCGGTGCGGGCATGACGCCAGGCGCGGGAGACATCGCCCAGCACCCCGCCGGGGAGCACCTGATTGAGAAACAGCGCCAGATAGTATTCGCGAACCGCGTGTGGGAGCGGCAGTGCCAGACCGAGACGCCGCGCGGTGAAATGCCACCGCCAGGCCGACAACAGGACCTGAAACTGGGTCAGCCCCAGGGCCAGCAAAAGCCAGCCGGGATCAATGGCCGTGAACTGGCTCAGCACCAGCCGCATGTCCAACTGCCAGGCCAGAAGCACCAGCAGCAGCACGCTCAACAGCAGACGGGGAATCATCATTCCGGCGGCAGGGCCAGCACGTCCAGATGGCCGACCCGCAGCGTGCCACCATCGGTCTCGCGGCGCTCACGCCAGCGGCGAAAGTCCGCCGCCAGGTCCGGTCGCTGCGCACTGGCCGCTGCTACCCAGCCGTCGATCAGCAGCTTCCGCAAGGGTTGATCGGCTGCGGTCAACTGCCAGGGACTGGCCATGCTGACCACAGTGTAGCCGTGGCCGGCAAACAGTTCGTGCATGCACCGCCCGGCATCGACACCCAGCGCTGGTCCGAACCCCTTGTCACCGGCATGGTGCTCGTGGAATGCCGCATACAGCGCCCCGTCGCCCGGATCGGACGGTTGCCAGTGGATCTGGCCATCCACGTTCAGGGCGAACAGCGCAGCGCTGCGATTGGCAGAACAGGCGGCCGCCAGTGTGGAGAGCCAATTCTCCGAAACCAGATCCAGCAGGGCGGAGCCCGTGACCAGTTGGACCCCGTCCAGTGGCAGGCCCTCCGGTGCCCGCAGGTCCCGCACCAGGGGCGTTACGTCGACGGTCGGGCCGATTGGCCGCGCATCCTGCAACAGGCCTGCATCGTGATCCAGCAGCCACCAGTGCTGCCGCCCGGACAAGCGCGGCGCCAGATAGCGAAGATTGCTGCCGCGGCCGCTGCCCAGATCCAGCACCTGCAGCGAGTCGTGCCGCTGGAGCCAGGCCTGCAGCGGCGCGAGCATCGCCGTCGGTCGGGACCGGTGATCCACCGGCTCGCGCAGGGCCAACCAGTCAGCATCGAACAGCTCGGTCATGCCAGGGCCTCCAGCGCGGCGGAAAAGTGGTCGGCGGTCTGCTCCCAGCCCGGCAATGCGGCGGCATGCGCCAGCGCCGCGGCGCTCAGGCGGCGACGCAGCGCTGGGTCGAGCAGACAGCGACGCAAGGCAGCCGCCAGCGCATCCGGGTCTGCGGGCGGTACCAGAATACCGGCCCCTTCTGGCACGGTATCGGGTATCGCACCGCCCGTGGTCGCCACCACCGGCAGACCACGGGCCATGGCCTCGGTGAGGACCATGCCGTAGCCCTCGTGCAATGACGGGAGCACGAACACCGAGGCGCATTGAAAACGGGCGCTCAGCGCAGGTTCGTCCAGTTCACCATGCAGGTTCACTCGGGACTGCAGGCCAGTCGCGCCTATCCGCTCACGGACCAGCGCCGCGTAGTCCCGATCGCG
>SKGQ01000013.1 GCA_007117515.1 Ectothiorhodospiraceae bacterium
CGCCCCACGAATTCGATCGACAGTCGTCTCCGCTATCGGGGATGAATTCAGCACTGCAGTGGGGCCTGCTCCCCTGCACCGAATACCGTTGGCTTTGATGCAGGGCGGACAGATCAATCTCCGGCGAGTCGGACCCTCGCGGCTTCACGGACGGCGGGGTCGGGATCTTCCCGGATGATTTCGGACAGTAACCGCTCGCCGCTGGCCAGGCGAACTGCGGCAAGACGGATGGCCGGTTCGCGCCCCCGGCGGGCGACATGGGCGATCAGAGTCGGATCGCGGCAATCGGCCAGCAATGCTTCCCGTTCGGACAAGGGCAGTCCGGCGGTACCGCCGACCAGCAGGGTTCGCAACCGGTCGCCGGCAGCGTCCCGGACCCGGGGCTCCGGATCATGCCGCCAGACATGCAGCAAGGGCGTCGGCTGCCGCAGGTTTCGAACCACGCGACGCCGCTGGTCGGGATCCTCACTTCGCAGTCCCGCCCCGTGCCGGGCCGGCTCGGCACCAAACCGGGAACGGCGCGAGAACAGACGACGCAGCAGGGCCAGCACGGGCAACAATCAGCGGCGGTTGCGGCGTCCGGCCTGCAGTTTCAGGCGCAGCGCATTCAGCTTGATGAAGCCGGCCGCATCCTTCTGGTCGTAGGCGCCGGCATCGTCCTCGAAGGTGGCGATGCGCTCGTCAAATAGGCTATCGGACTCCGACTTCCGCCCGACCACCGAGACCGCGCCCTTGTAGAGCTTCAGCCGCACGACGCCATTGACCACTTGCTGGGTGTGATCGATCAGGGCCTGCATGGCTTCGCGTTCGGGGCTGAACCAGTAGCCGTTGTAGATCAGCGAGGCGTACCGCGGCATCAGTTCATCCTTCAGATGCGCGGCTTCGCGATCCAGGGTCAGCGATTCGATACCGCGATGCGCCTTCAGCAGGATCGTGCCGCCGGGCGTCTCGTAGCAGCCGCGGGACTTCATGCCCACATAGCGGTTCTCGACGATATCCAGCCGGCCGATGCCGTTGGCGCCACCCACACGATTCAGTTCAGCCAGCACCTCGGCGGGTGTCATGGCCTTGCCGTCGATGGCCACCACGTCACCGCGGCGATATTCCAGTTCGATGTAGGTGGGGGTGTCCGGGGCCTGCTCAGGGCTTACCGACCAGCGCCACATGTCTTCCTCGGCCTCGGCCCAGGGATCCTCGAGGATGCCGCCCTCATAGGAGATATGCAGCAGGTTGGCGTCCATGGAATACGGCGAGCCGCCCTGCTTCTTGCCCTCGATGGGAATTCCTCGCTTCTCGGCATAGGCCAGCAGCTTCTCGCGGGACAGCAGATCCCACTCGCGCCAGGGCGCGATCACCTTGATACCCGGCTCCAGGCCGTAGTAACCCAATTCGAAGCGAACCTGGTCGTTGCCCTTGCCGGTGGCGCCGTGGGACACGGCATCGGCACCGGTTTCGCGGGCGATTTCCACCTGTCGCTTGGCAATCAGCGGCCGGGCGATCGAGGTGCCCAGCAGGTATTCGCCTTCGTAAATGGCGTTGGCGCGGAACATCGGAAAGACGAAATCGCGGACGAACTCCTCGCGCAGATCGTCAATGTAGATTTCCTTCACGCCCATCGCCTGGGCCTTGGCCCGCGCCGGCTCCAGCTCCTCGCCCTGACCCAGGTCAGCGGTGAAGGTCACGATCTCGCAGTCGTAGGTATCCTTCAGCCATTCCAGGATCACCGAGGTATCCAGCCCGCCGGAGTAGGCGAGCACGACTTTCTTCACATCACTCATGGCGGGATAGCCCTCTGAAAACGCGTGCTTTCGGTTAGGAGACGCTGATCTATTACCGCGCCTGCGGTTCCTTCAGGCGCGCAATGATCGGCGCTCCCCCGACCAAGTGCAAGTTCCGGCAGAACAGAAAAAGCTTGTCCTCACTCGGCACGGGGGCTGGTGCTGGTCCGGCCGTGTCGGGGCCAGTGCAAGCTTTCGTCTGGCCTGAAGTCGCTGCGCTCCACAGGGCCAGCCGAAAACTTCCACTGTCCCTACCAGGCTGCGAGTTATTTTGCTTCGTTCGATCAGAGCCCGGTGGTCGACGTCAACGGCGTGGTCAACGCGGCCTACTCGATTCGGCCTTCTGTGACCCGCGGCTGGCCGGCCAGGTCCTTGTGGGTGGTGATGTCCTGGAAGCCCTGCCGGCGCATCAGGTCCTGGACCGCGTCCTGTTGATCGTAGCCGTGTTCCAGCAGCAGCCAGCCGCTGGCGCGGAGATGGCGGGGGCCGTCGCGGATGATGATGCGCAGGGCGTCCAGCCCATCAGGGCCGGCGGCCAGGGCGTGGCGGGGTTCGAAGCGGAGATCGCCCTGTTGCAGATGGATGTCGTCTTCGGCGATATAGGGTGGATTGGAGACGATCAGGTCCATGCGCTCGCCAGCCAGTGGTTTCAGCCAGTCGCCTTCGCGCCAGTCGACGCCGAGTTGCAGGCGGATGCCATTGCGGCGGGCCAGGGCCAGGGTGTCCGGGTCGCGTTCGATGGCGGTGATCTGCCAGCCGGGTCGTTCACTGGCCAGGGCCAGGGCAATGGCGCCGGTGCCGGTACCCAGATCGGCAACCCGGGCACTGGGGCACTCCAGCAGATGCATCGCGCGTTCGACCAGTAGCTCGGTTTC
Source organism: Ectothiorhodospiraceae bacterium (assembly GCA_007117515.1). Taxonomy (GTDB): domain Bacteria; phylum Pseudomonadota; class Gammaproteobacteria; order Nitrococcales; family Aquisalimonadaceae; genus Methylonatrum. Next base: position 2,654 of record SKGQ01000013.1, read on the forward strand.
CGGGCGTGGGATCAGGGCACGCTGGTCGACTCCCAGGTCCAGGGTCCAGAAGCCGCGTTCGCCGATCAGGTAGGCCACCGGTTCGCCGGCCATGCGGCGTGTGATCAGGTGTTCCAGCCGTTGCCGTGTGGCGGTGTCCACGGTCTGTTCCGTGTCCAGGCGCAGACGCACCGTGGAGCATCGCAGGGCATGACAGAACAGGATTTCGGCATCGACGCGCGGGCTTGGGGAATTGCCGGCAAGACGCTGAATGGCCTCGCGCAGCGCCTCACCGAGCGTCGTGGTAGAGCCCACCGCGAACTCCGCCTCAGCTCTTCAGACCGGCGGCGCGGGCACTGATGCAGCGTTCCTCCAGCATCACCGGGATGTCGTCCTCGACCAGGTAGATGCGTTCACCGTTCTCGGTGATGAGTCCATCCCGGATCGGTCCGGTGACCGGGCTGTCGTCCTGATAGTGCAGTTCGCCGGCGCTGAGCCGGTCGTTCAGCGCGCGCAGCTCATCCCGCCGCAGGGGTCTGACCGGCTGATGGGTGATCGGGCAGCAAAGGACCTGAAGCAGATGACGATCGACGGACATGGTGGCTCGCTCCGAATGCGGACTCCGACGCGGATGTGAAAGGAAGTCGGCGTTTTCTTGGCCTCGCATGATACCTGTCCGTGGCGCCGAGTGCTGCGTCCGGCCGCAATGCCGCGAAAGCGCCGCGCCGGAAAATGCAGGGGCCTTCGGTAGAAGATGAATCCGAGCGGCTCTGCCTATACCATTGCCGCACTTTGTTGCGCGATTTATGCTGCATCCGCACATCGCGCAGTCCGTCCGCCCGCCGGTGGGCGTGGTCACCGGATGAATGAGTGGGAGCGAACATGGCGAACGTAATGGCCGAACAGAAGACCTTGGACAATCTGAACATCCTGACCCAGGAACTGCTTCCCACACCGGAAGAGGTGCACCGGGATCTGCCGCTCGAGGGCAATGCCCGCGACACCGTGCTGCAGGGGCGTCAGGTCATCGAGGATATCCTGGACCGACGTGATCCACGCATCTTCATGGTGATCGGGCCCTGTTCGATTCATGATCCGGACCAGGCGCTGGATTATGCCCGCCGGCTGAAGGTGCTGGCCGACGAAGTCCAGGACAGCGTGGTCCTCGTCATGCGGGTGTATTTCGAGAAGCCGCGTACCACCGTGGGCTGGAAGGGCCTGATCAACGATCCGGGCATGGATGACTCGTTCCAGATCCAGCGTGGCCTGCACCTGGGTCGCAAGCTGCTGCTTGACATCGCCGAGATGGGCCTGCCCGCGGGGACCGAGGCTCTGGACCCGATCATGCCGCAGTACCTGCAGGACCTGATCAGCTGGACCGCCATCGGCGCCCGCACCACCGAATCCCAGACCCACCGGGAGATGTCCAGCGGCCTGTCGACGGCGGTGGGCTTCAAGAATGGCACCGACGGCAGTCTGGACGTGGCGATCAACGCGCTGCAGTCGGCCTCCAGCCCGCACAGTTTCCTGGGTATCAACAGCCAGGGCCAGTGCGCCATCACCCGCACCCGCGGCAATCGCTACGGTCACGTGGTGCTGCGCGGCGGCGGTGGCAAGCCGAATTACGATTCGGTCAGCATCAACCTCTGCGAGAAGGCGCTCGCCGAGGCGGGCCTGCCTGCCAACATCATGGTGGACTGCAGCCACGGCAACTCCAACAAGGATCCGGGCCTGCAGCCGCTGGTGCTGGAAGACGTTGCCCGGCAGATCCGCGAAGGTAATGAATCAATTGTCGGCCTGATGGTCGAGAGCAACATCGGCTGGGGTAACCAGAAGCTGACATCGGATCCGTCCCAGCTGCAATACGGCGTCTCCATCACCGATGCCTGCATCGACTGGGAGACCACGGAGAAAAGCGTGCGGGACTTCGCCGAACAGGTTCGCGAAGCGCTGCCGGAGCGCGGCAGGAGCTAGACAGGCCCGCTTTATGCCGACCACGCTCAGCCGTTTTGCCTTCGGTGAACGACGCTGCTATAACGACTCCTTGATCGCGGTTGCCGGTCAGTTTTGAAGGAGAATGACCATGGAACACAAGCACACGCTCCCGGTGAAAAACTTCACGCCCTATGAAGAAAAAAAGGGTGAGGAGTACATGAGTGAGGATCAACTCGCGCACTTCCGGGATCTGCTGCTGGCCTGGAAGCGGCAGCTCCAGGAAGAGGTGGAGCGCACCGTGCATCACATGCGGGACGATGCCACCAACTACGCCGATCCTGCGGACCGCGCGACCCAGGAAGAGGAATTCGCGCTGGAGCTGCGTACCCGGGATCGGGAACGCAAGCTGATCCGCAAGATCGACCAGACGCTGGAGGCAATCCGCAAGGACGACTACGGCTTTTGCGAACAGTGCGGTGTCGAAATCGGCCTGCGACGGCTGGAGGCGCGGCCGACAGCGACGCTGTGCATCGACTGCAAGACGCTGGAAGAGATTCGCGAGAAGCAGCGCGTCGCCTGATCCGGTCTCATCCGGTCAGGCGGTTCTGGACGGGCCCACATGGTTTTGTGGGCCCGTTTCGTTTCCACGGTTGGTCTCTGCGCTGACCGGTCCCACCTGACTTGCAAGCAATGTTATCCTGTAACACTTGGGCGCCTGTCCATCCGTCAGGGTGTTGGTGAACGCATCGTTTCGCGGGCGAAACGCGGGCGCGGCGCGCGGACGCCGTCACATGGAAAACCAGAGCATGTTCAATTTTCGGCTGATATTTCGGGGTCTCGCGGCCGCGCTGCTTGTCGGCATGGTTCCTGTCATGGCCTCCGAACTACCGGTAACCGTCAGCGTCGCCCCGCAGGGGCATCTCGTGGAGGCGATCGGTGGTGAGCGCGTGCGGGTCTCGGTGATGGTCGACCCGGGGCAGTCCAGTCATACCTTTTCACCGTCTCCGCGGCGGATGAGCGCGCTCGCCGATACCCGGCTGTACGTCAAGGTCGGGCATCCGGAATACAGCTACGAGCGCCGCTTCCTGCAACGGTTGCAGGACCCCGACGGCGATCTTCAGGTGGTCAGCATGGCGGAGCACGCCGAGTTGCGGGAGCTGGAGGACCATCACCACGGGCATGGTCACCATCACGATCACGCCCACGGCGAGACCGACCCGCATCTCTGGGTCTCGCCCCGGGTCATGCGCCGCAGCGCCGAGGCGATTGCCGAAGCGCTGATCAGCCTGGATCCGGACGGTCGCGGCGAGTACCAGCGCAACCTGGCGCAGCTGCTTCTCGATATCGATGCGCTGGACGCGGAACTCGCGGCCCTGCTCGAGCCCCTGCAGCAGCGCCGGTTTCTGGTCAATCACCCGGCCTGGGGTTATTTCGCCGACGACTATGCACTGACCCAGCGCGCCATCGAGCATGAAGGCAAGGATCCGTCTCCGATGCAGCTTGCCCGCCTGATCGAGGAGGCTCGGGAGGCGGGCATTCGCAGTGTCATCGTGCAGCCCGGCTTCTCCAGCCGTGGTGCCGACCTGATTGCCCGTGAGCTGGACACGCGCACCGTGGAAGTGGATCCGATGGCCCCGGACTGGCCGGAATCCCTGCGCAGCCTGGCCCGCGCCCTCGCGGAAAACGACGGATGAGCATGGCGCCGCTGCTGCAACTGGAGGACGTGACCTTCGGCTACGACAGCGAACCGGTGCTTCGCGACGTCAATCTGCAGATCCACGATCGCGATTTTCTCGCCATCATCGGTCCCAACGGTGGCGGCAAGACCACGCTCCTGAGGCTGATCCTGGGGCTGGAAAGCCCCTGGGCCGGGCGGGTCCGCTGGGCCGGCGGCGGTATACCCCGCATCGGCTATGTGCCGCAGTTTTCCACCTTCGATCGCAATTTTCCGCTGCGCCTGCGGGAAACCGTGCTGATGGGCCGCATCGGTCATGGCGGCTGGTTACGGCGGCGGAATCGGGCCGATGGCGAGGCGGTGGACCGGGTGCTGGCGGATCTGGGGCTGGCGCCGCTCGCCGATCAACCCATTGCCGATCTCTCCGGTGGCCAGTTGCAGCGGGCGCTGATTGCCCGCGCCATGGTCTGCGAGCCGGAAATCCTGTTCCTGGATGAGCCCACGGCCTCGGTGGATGCCGAAACCCGCGGCGCCCTGTCCAACTTGCTCGCGGAGCTGAATCGGAACATTCCGGTGGTGGTGGTGACCCACGATGTCACGGCGATGGCGGTGCATGTGAAGCAGATCGCCTGCGTCAATCGCCGGCTTTTCTACCATGGCAGTGGGCAGCTCAGTCATTCGCAGCTGGAAGAGGCCTATGGCTGCCCGGTGGAGCTGATCGCCCATGGTGTGCCGCATCGACTGCTGCACGCCCATGACGAGTGCGAACATGGCTGAGCTGGCCCTGTTCTTCAGCTACGAGTTCACGCTGCTCGCCCTTGCCGCCGGTCTGCTTGCCAGCGTGCTTGGCGGCGTGCTCGGCACCTTCGTCGTGGTCAAGCGCCTAGTTTTCATTGCCGGCGGCATCAGCCACGCGGCCTTCGCCGGCCTGGGGTTTTTCTACTGGCTGGGCTTCGATCCGTTGATTGGTGCGGTATTGGTTGCTGTTGCCGCGGCGCTGTTTCTGGGGCTTTTCAGCGAGGGCCAGGCCCGCTCCCAGGACGCGATGATCGGCGTGTTATGGGCCGGGGGCATGGCCGTGGGCGTGCTCTTCATCCACCTGACCCCGGGTTACGCACCGAACCTCATGACCTACCTGTTCGGCGACATTCTGACTGTCGCACCCCGTGACGTGGTTCTGCTGGCGGTGCTGGCCGTGGTGACCCTGGCCCTGCTCGCAGTGCTGCATCGAGGCCTGATTGCGGTCGCCTTCGATGAAACCTTCGCCCGCGTCCAGGGCGTGCCGGTACGTGCCCTGACCCTGCTGCTGCTGGTGCTGGTGGCGCTGGCCGTTATCCTGCTGATTCAGGTGGTCGGTATCGTCCTGCTGCTGGCGCTGTTCACCCTGCCGCCCATGATCGCCCTGATGCTGATCAACCGCAGTTTTGCCCTGGTGCTGCTGGTGGCCGTACTGGTGGGCATGCTCATGACCACCGGCGGCATCGCGGCGTCCTGGACCCTGGACCTCCCCACCGGCCCGGCGATTGTGTTGACGGGGATCGTGTTTGGATCGTTGATATGGGCGGGGAAGGCTGTTTCGCGGGGAAAGAATAGTTGATAGCGCTTAACGTTTTAGGTTTTAGGTTTTAGGTTTTAGGTTTTATGCCACGGAAATTCGGCTGTATCATTTTGACGTAAAACGTAAAACGTAAAACGTAAAACGTAAAACGTAAAACGCCGCGCCCGCGCGGTTCAGGCCTCCGCCATCCTTGCCAGTTCTTCCGCCTGATGTTCCTGCACCAACGGGCCGATGACCTGATCCAGGCTGCCGGCCATGATTTCTTCCAGGCGATACAGGGTCAGGTTGATCCGGTGGTCGGTGAGTCGGCCCTGGGGGAAATTGTAGGTGCGGATGCGCTCCGAGCGGTCACCGCTGCCCACCTGCAGCTTGCGCTGTGCGCTCTGTTCGGCGGTCTGGCGTTCGCGTTCCGTGTTCATCAGCCGGGCCTGAAGCAGTGCCATGGCCCTGGCCCGGTTCTTGTGCTGCGAGCGTTCGTCCTGGCACTCCACCACCATGCCGCTGGGCAGGTGCGTGATGCGGATCGCCGAATCGGTCTTGTTCACGTGCTGCCCACCGGCGCCGGAGGCGCGAAAGGTATCCACTTTCAGTTCCGCCGGGTTGATCGTGATCTCGTCCACCTCGGCAACCTCCGGCAGCACCGCCACGGTGCAGGCCGAGGTGTGAATCCGGCCCTGGGATTCGGTTTCCGGCACGCGCTGCACGCGGTGCGTGCCGGATTCGAACTTGAGCCGGGAATAGGCACCCTGACCGACGACACGGGTGACGATTTCCTTGTAGCCCCCGTGTTCGCCCTCGCTCTCGCTGATGGTCTCCAGGCGCCAGCCCTGCTGCTCGGCGTAGCGGGCGTACATGCGGAACAGATCGCCGGCGAACAGCGCGGCCTCGTCGCCACCGGTTCCGGCGCGAATTTCCAGATAGATGTTGGCATCGTCGAACGGATCCTCGGGCAACAGGAGCAGCTCCAGTTCCCGTTCCAGCGTTTCCAATGTGTTCTCCGCCTCGCGCGCCTCCTCCTCGGCCATCTCGCGCATATCGGCATCCGCGTCGTCACCCATGGCACGAGCCGCGTCCAGATCGGCCTCCGCCTGGCGGTAACGGCCGAAGGTGCCAACCACCGCCTCCAGCCTGGCGTATTCCCGGGACAGATCGCGGAAGCGGTTCTGGTTGCCGATGGTGTCCGGGTCCGACAGCAGGGCGCTGACTTCCTCGAAGCGATCGATCAGGCGTTCCAGCTTGGCGCGTATGGATGCGTTCATGGTCGGCTCATTCCTTGTCCTGTTCGTCACCCAGGTCGAGTAACCGTTGCGCGGCCTCGAGCAGCGCATTCTCACCCTCGGCCGCAGCGTCACGCAGCCGTCTTGTCGGCAGATGCAGCAGGCGGTTGGTCAGGGTATGTGCCAGGTAATCCAGAGCCTCCTCGGGCGATTCCCCTTTCGCCAGTCGCCGCCGCGCCCGCCTGAGCACCTCCTCGCGATGGGCACCGGCGCGCTGCCGGAAACCACGGATGGTCGGCACCGATTCCAGGCTGCGCAGCCAGGTCATGAAGCGCTCGACCTGCAATTCGATGATCTCCTCGGCCTCCACGGCTGCATGATTGCGGGATCGTAGATTCGCCTCGATGACGCCGCGCAGGTCATCGACGGTGTACAGATAGATGTCGTCGAGCTGGCTGACCTCGGGTTCGATGTCGCGGGGCACGGCGATGTCCACCATGAAGATGGGCCGATGCCGGCGCTTGCGTAACGCCCGTTCCACGGAACCCTTGCCCAGAATTGGCAGTGGTGCTGCGGTGGACGACACTACGATATCCGCCTCCACCAGGGTGTCCGGCAATTCGCCCAGGGCGATCGCCCGGCCGCCATACTGGCTGGCCAGCTCCTCTGCCCGGGCCCGAGTGCGGTTGGCGACGATGAATTGCCGCACGCCCTGCTGGTGAAGGTGGCGTGCCGTCAGGTCGATGGTCTCCCCGGCGCCGACCAGCAGGGCCGTCGACTCCTCCAGCGCACCGAAGATCTGGCGCGCCAGCGAGACAGCGGCGAAGGCCACGGAAACCGGGTGTGCGCCGATCTCGGTCTCGGTGCGCACCTGCTTCGAGACCGTGAAGGCGTGCTGGAACAGCCGGTCCAGCACCGGGCCGATGGTGCCGGCGGTAGCCGCCTCCAGGTAGGCGGTCTTGGTCTGTCCTGCAATCTGCGGTTCACCGAGGACCAGCGAATCCAGCCCGGGTGTGACCCGCAACAGATGCCGCACCACGTCGCGTCCGGCGTGCCGATAGAGAAAGGGTTCAAGCCAGTCGGGTTCGACGCCGTGGGAGCTGGCCAGCCAGCGCAGCACCTGCGCCGGGTCGCCGTCGGCTTCCAGCACGGCGTAGACCTCGGTCCGGTTGCAGGTGGAAATGACCGCCGCTTCCCGGACGGCGGAGCCGTGGGTCAGCGTGCGCAGGGAGTCCTGCAGGGTCTCCAGCGGGAAGACCACGCGTTCGCGCACCTCGACGGGTGCGGTCATGTGATTGAGGCCGAGGGCACACAGGAGCATTTGGCTGTTGGCTGGCACGCTGCAATGGCGGAGGATTCGGTTACCGGTTGTGCAACCGGCACTTCCGGGACAACAAGTACGTCTGCGTCAGACTCATCCGCAACCCCCCGCGTTCACGGTTCCGGTCGAGTTCAGCCAAGGTCGCTTGTTTCTCGCATCTGCGTTCGCAAAGGCCGCAAACGGCACCTTTACTGCAGTAACGGATTCATAAGGCGGTGAATTGTCGGGAATCGTCGGTCCGAATACAAGGAAGGGCGCCACGACACGGCTGGTTTATTGTACTGTGTTCGCGTGAGCGCTGATGAAAAATCAGCCTTTCCTTGAGCATCACGCGAATCGGGAACGTGCTTCCGGGGTGGCGGTCCGATCCAGCACATATTGACGGGTTTACAGAGTGCATCGCATGGGGAAATGGACAGTTCCGGTCAGTCTGTTCAGTCTGCTGCTGGCGGGGTGTGCCGCTGTTCCTGAACGCTCCGGCAGCGACGCATTCAGCGCTGTGGATCGACCGCGCATCCTCGACATGCAGCCGCGCATCGCCGAGGACCAGGATGTCATCTATCAGCTTCTGCTGGCTGAGTTTGCAGGGTCCCGTGGCCAGGTTTCGGTGGCGCTGGATGCCTATCTGAAGGCCATGTATCTCACCGATGATCCGCAGATCGCATCCCGCGCGACCCGCATTACCATGTACGCGAATCAGGACGTGAAGGGTCTGCAGGCGGCGGAGCGCTGGGCAGATCTCGACCCCGATACGGCTGCTGCCTGGCAGGCGCTGGGCGTTTTCCGGCTGCGCAATGATGAGCCGAAGACGGCCCAGGATGCCTTCCAGCGCGTGATCATATTGATGGATGAACCGGCCATGGCCTTCGCCCAGCTTGGCACCGTGCTTGCCGGCGAGAGCGATCGACGCCAGGCCCTGGACATCATGGCCGCCCTGGTCGAGGACTACCGTGATGTGGCGGAGGCGCACCTGGCTCACGCCCAGCTTGCGCTGCGCACCGGCAACGCCCGGCGCGCAGTCCAGGCCGCCGAAGCCGGTCTGCAAAGGGTTCCCGCATCACGCGAACTGGCCATGCTCCGGGCCCAGGCGCTGGTGGAATCCGGTCGGGTCGAGGCCGGTGTTTCCGCCTTGCGCGAATTGAGCGCAGCCGAGCCGGACGATCACGAGCTGCGGCTGTATCTGGCACGGACCCTCGTGCGGGCGGGTCGCAGTGTCGAGGCACTGGGCGAGTTCCGGCGTGCCCTGCGCAACGATCCGGGCAACCCGGATCTGCTCTATGCCACCGGGATCCTGACCCTGGAGACGGGTAACACCCGTGAGGCACGGCAGTATTTTCTGCGCCTCAACGAACAGGGCGAGCGGCTCAACGACGCCAGGTTCCTGCTCGCGCAGATCGCCGAGGACCTGGGGCGGCAGGAAGAGGCGCTGGACTGGTACGAAAAGGTGGAGGGCGACAATTTCGTTGTCGCCAGCGTGCGCCGGGCGATCCTGCTCGGTGACATGGGACGGGTCGCCGCGGCCCGCGACGAAGTCCGGCAGTTGCGCGAGGAGTTTCCCGAGGAGGCGGTGCGAAGTTATCTGATCGAGGGTGAGGTGCTGCGCCGCAACGAGGACTTCGACGCCGCCCGCGATCTGTATAACGAGGCCATCGGTCGGCACCCCGGCAATGTGGACCTGCTCTATGGCCGGGCCCTGATTGCCGTGCATCGCGGTGATGTGGAAACCGCGGAGCGCGATCTGCGCCGGGTTCTGGAAGATGAGCCGGACAACGCCAATGCCCTGAACGCCCTCGGATACACGCTGGTGGATCTGACGGATCGCCACAAGGAAGGCTTCGAGCTGGTCCGGCGTGCCCATGCGCTGGAACCGGACAACGCGGCGATTCTCGACAGCATGGGCTGGGCCCATTTCCGGCTGGGAAATTACGAACAGGCGCTGGACTATCTGGAGCGCGCTTTCGAGCGGATGCCCGACGCCGAGGTGGCCGCGCACCTGGGTGAGGTGCTCTGGACCATGGGCCGGCATGACGAGGCACGGGAGATCTGGCGTCGCGGCAAGGCCATTGATGCCGATCACCGGACCCTGCGCGAGACGCTGCAGCGGCTGGATCCCTGATGCGCGTTCTGCTGCTCCTGATTTTGGCGGCAGTGCTCGCCGGCTGCGCCACGCAGCCACCGCCACCGGATCGACCTGCCGAGGAGCTATTCGCCGAGAGGGTCGAGGCCCTGGGCGCGATGCAGCGGTGGCAGACCACCGGCCGCATGGCCATCAACACGCCTTCCGATAATGTCACCGTGTCTCTCGACTGGCGCGAGACCGGCGAAGCCTGGCGGCTGGACATGCGCGGCCCATTCGGCAGCGGTGCGGTCCAGCTGCAGGGCAATGCCCAGGGGGTCACTTTGCGGACGGCGGACGGTCGCGAGGATTTCGCGATGGATGCCGGCGAACTGCTGTATCACTACACCGGCTACCAGTTGCCGATGCATGTCCTTCGCGATTGGGTGCGCGGACTGCCGGCTGCGGATCAGGAACATGATCTGGACCTGGACGAGTTCGGTCGGCCGCAGACACTGGAGCAGCTTGGCTGGAGCATTCGCTACACCGGCTGGACCGAAGCCAACGGCGTGCAGGTGCCCTCCCGCATGACGCTGGATGGACCGGATATCAATCTGCGTGCCTCGCTGCGTAGCTGGGAGCTGGCCCGTGACTGACAGGTCGGTCGGATCGTGGTCCAGCGATTGGCCGGCGCCGGCAAAGATCAATCTGTTCCTGCATGTCACCGGCCGGCGCGCTGATGGTTACCATGAACTGCAGACCGTGTTCCGCCTGCTGGATGTCGCTGATCGCCTGGATTTCGCGGTCACCGACGATGGCCGGATCCGCCGTGCCGCGTCGTTGCCTGGTGTTGCCGAGCACGAGGATCTGACGGTTCGTGCCGCCCAGGCCCTGCGCGCGGCTAGCGGCACGCCCCTGGGCGCGCGCATCCGCGTGCACAAGCACTTGCCGGTGGGTGGCGGGCTCGGTGGCGGCAGTTCCGATGCCGCCACCACCCTGCTGGCACTGAATCATCTCTGGCAGACCGGGTTGTCGCTGGAGGCCCTGGCCGAAATCGGCGTGGGTCTGGGTGCGGATGTGCCGGTGTTCGTGCATGGCCGGACAAGCTGGGGTGAGGGTGTCGGTGAACGTCTGCAGCCCCTGGATCTGCCGCCGTCCTGGTACGTCATACTCTGTCCGGAAAGTGCCGTCAGCACGGCTGAAGTCTTCGCAGACCCTGAATTGACAAGAGATAGTGCGCCAATCAGAATACCGGCCTTCCTGGCCGACGGTGGTCGAAATGACTGCGAGCCGGTGGTGTGCCGCAGGTACCCGCGAGTTGCCCAAGCACTTGATTGGCTTGCTGCATTTGGCAGGCCGCAGATGAGTGGAACAGGCGCCTGTGTCTTTCTGGCCTGCTCCGACCAGGGGCGGGCGGGATCGATCAGTGACCAGGCTCGGAAGGCCGGTTGGCCGGTACTGGTGGCCGAGGGACATGATCAATCTGCCGTGCATGCACGGCTCGGCAGCGAGTCCTGTCGCGCGGCAAATGGTGTTGAGTAACGGCGTTCAGTCTACTGGGGTGTAGCCAAGCGGTAAGGCAACGGGTTTTGATCCCGTCATTCCCAGGTTCGAATCCTGGCACCCCAGCCACATTCTTGACCGGTTCGGACGCCTTCGGGTGAGCCGGCCGGGCGCAGCAAAGCGGGATCAGCGTGAGCGAAAACGGACGCATGATGGTGTTTGCGGGTAATGCCAACCCGCAACTGGCTACCGCGATCACCGACCATCTCCGAAGCAGGCCCGGCTACGCCGTCGTCAGCAAGTTCAGTGACGGCGAGGTCATGGTGGAAATCGATGAGCATGTGCGTGGCAAGGACGTGTTCATCGTGCAGAGTACCTGCGTACCCACCAACGACAACCTGATGGAGCTGTTGATCATCGCTGATGCGCTGCGCCGCTCCTCGGCCGCGCGCATCACCGCGGTGATTCCGTACTACGGCTATGCCCGGCAGGATCGGCGACCGCGCTCGCAGCGCGTGCCCATCACCGCCAAGCTGGTGGCCGACATGATCCAGGCCGCCGGCATCAACCGGGTGCTGACCGTCGACCTGCATGCCGACCAGATCCAGGGGTTTTTCAATATCCCGGTGGACAACGTCTATGCCTCGCCGATCCTGCTTGGCGACATCTGGCGGCAGGTCTACCCGAACAAGATCGTGGTCTCGCCGGACGTGGGCGGTGTGGTGCGGGCCCGGGCCATCGCCAAGCGTCTGGGTGATGCGGAACTGGCGATCATCGACAAGCGTCGGCCAAAGGCCAACGAAGCGCGGGTGATGAATATCATCGGTGACGTGCAGGGCAAGACCTGCATCATCGTCGACGATATCGTCGACACCTCCGGCACGCTGTGTCAGGCGGCGACGGCGCTGAAGGAAGCGGGGGCCGAGCGGGTTGTGGCGTACATTACGCACGCCGTGCTGTCCGGCAAGGCGATTGAGCGGATCAGCGACTCGGCCCTGGACGAACTGGTGGTGACCGACACCATCCCGCTGTCGGAAGCCGCAGCCGCCTGCGAACAGATCCGCGTCGTCAGCATGGCCGAGATCCTGGGCGAAAGCATGCGCCGGATCAGTGCGGATGAATCCGTGAGCGAATTATTCGTTGAATAATTCGCGGTTTAACGTTTTAAGTTTTAGGTTTTAAGCGGGCAGCTGCCGCCTGGTCGTTGGTAGGTTTTACCTAAAACATTAAACGTAAAACGTTTCTCGCATCACTCATACGAGTGTTGCCAATCCCGGAATCGCTCTGGTCGCGGGGGGTTCTGGTTAACCATCGGAGTAACCGACAATGTCTGTGGAAATGAAACTGGCCGCGCAGAAGCGCACCGACACGGGGAAAGGTGCGAGCCGCCG
>SKGQ01000085.1 GCA_007117515.1 Ectothiorhodospiraceae bacterium
AACCGGCCGGGCCCTTCGGGTTGGGCCGCATTTTTCCCGATTGCTGCGTTGCGCTGCTTGACCGCAGAATGACTGCGGCGCTGCGCAGCGCGCCTTGCCTCGGAAAAAATGCGGACTCCAACGCAGGGGCGCTAATAAATCAGTGTTTCCTTAAAGCATGCCTGTGAAATTTGACAATAAATTGGTCGTTGCGATCTCGTCTCGCGCGCTGTTCGACATGGACGATAGCCATCGTCTGTTCATTGAACAGGGCGTCGATGCCTATTGCCGCTTTCAGATCGAGCACGAGGACGAAATCCTGGCTCCCGGCGTGGCGTTTCCACTGGTCAAGAAGCTGCTGGCGCTGAACAGGGACGCCGGCGGCACCGGTGTCGAGGTCATCCTGCTTTCCCGTAACAGCGCCGATACCGGTCTGCGGGTCTTCAATTCCATCGAGCACTATGGCCTGGATATCACCCGCGCTGCCTTTACCAACGGTGAGCGGCCATGGCGCTACGTGCCGGCATTCGGTGCGCATCTGTTTCTGTCCGCGGATCCCAGTGATGTGGTTCAGGCTTTGAATCTGGGCTATGCGGCGGCAACCATCCTGCCGGCGGTGGTGCAGGGTGGTGATGGTCGTCAGGCTGCTGACAAGGAGCAACTGCGCATCGCTTTCGATGGCGACGCCGTCTTGTTCTCGGACAGTGCCGAACGCGTGTTCCGCAGTGAAGGCCTTGAGGGTTTCTCGGCCAGTGAGCGCGCACAGGCGCGGGATCCGCTGCCGGGGGGGCCTTTCAAGAGCTTCCTGGCCGCTCTCCATGCGCTGCAGAAGCAGCATCCCGGTGACGCCTGTCCGATTCGCACGGCGTTGGTCACTGCCCGAAGTGCGCCGGCCCATGAACGCGTAATCCGAACGCTGCGCGACTGGGATATCCGTATCGACGAGGCGCTGTTCCTCGGTGGTATGAGCAAGGCCGCCTTCCTGCAGGCCTTCGCGGCCGATATCTTCTTCGATGACCAGCAGGGCCATTGCGAATCGGCGAGCCCCCACGTCGCCACTGGTCATGTGCCGCATGGTGTTGCCAACGAGACAGGTTAAGCGCCGACATCTCCGGCGCGCTTGCCTCGGTGAACCAAAAGCTCTACCTTTGGCGCCGGTCGCGCGGCACAGGTCGTAGGCACTCCATAAATAAGGTGTGTTCGTCCCTGTCAGTACCGCTCCCGTTTCCACCCTGCAAGCCACTGAGAGGTTTCCGTGGAGATTGTTTGCCTGGACCTGGAAGGCGTTCTCGTCCCTGAAATCTGGGTCAATTTCGCGGATCTGACCGGTATCGAGGAATTGCGCGCAACCACCCGGGATGTGCCGGATTACGATGAACTCATGCGCATGCGCCTTGATATCCTCCGGCGTGAGGGGTTTGGCCTTCCGGATATCGAGCAGGTGATCGCGAAGCTGCGGCCGCTGTCCGGTGCGCCCGATTTTGTCGCCTCCCTGCGCGAGCGCTACCAACTTGTCATTCTGTCCGACACGTTCTATGAATTTGCGCGCCCCCTGATGCGACAACTCGCCTGGCCAACGCTTTTCTGTCATCGCTTGGGGGTGGCGGAAGATGGCCGGATTACCGATTACCACCTGCGGATGCCGGATCACAAACGGGCGGCTGTCACCGCGTTTCGCGGTCTCAATTTCCATACCGTGGCTGCCGGCGATTCCTACAACGACACGGGCATGCTGGCCGAGGCGGACAAGGGGATCCTGTTCTGCCCGCCGCAGCGGGTGATTGATGATTTTCCGCAGTTTCCGGTCACCCGGGACTATGTGGCGCTGCGCAACGCCATCGACCAGGGGTTTGCTGCGGCCTCCTGAACGGAGCGCTAGCGGTCGAGCAGTGACTATGAGTAACAACGACACGCGCATCCGGGTCGCACTCATTGCGGACACTCACGGTTTCCTTGATCCGCGCATCGCCAAGCGCGTGGCCGAGTGTGACTATGCGGTGCATGCCGGTGACGTAGGTGGCGCAGACGTGCTCTGCGCCCTGAATCCGCGCCAGCAGGTGGTTGCCGTACGCGGTAACAATGATACGCCGGAGCGCTGGTCGGATTCTGAAACCCATTTCCTCGAGAACTTGCCTCCTCAGGCCACGCTGGATTTGCCCGGCGGCACTCTCGTGGTGCTGCACGGCGACGATCGACGATCCATCGTTGAACGGCATCGCTTTCTGCGGCAGCAGTTCCCGGAAGCGCGAGCCGTGGTCTGCGGTCATAGCCACCAGTTGGCCATGGACTGCGATCAGCAGCCCTGGGTGCTGAATCCGGGTGCGGCGGGCCGGACCCGAACCAACGGTGGGCCTTCCTGTCTGATTCTGACGTGCGACAAAAGCAATTGGGACATCGAGGCTCTGCAACTCCCCAGCCGGAAGTTTCCGAACCGCGACGGCCAGCGCCGCCTGCGTCAGGCGGAAGGCTGAGCCAGCGGCCCGAGCCCATGGCACCCGCCAGCACTGAACGCGAAACCCAGGTCACGCCCAAAGAGCTGGAGTCCATGCTGGACACCTGTGCGCCTGTCTTGCGACCGGGGTTCCAGCGGCGGCTGCGTGGCCTGTTGCGGCGAATCAACCAGAAGAAACCCGCGGACCGCGGATTGAATGCCCTCGCGCGGGATATGCGCCGTGCCGCCGAGCGACGGCGGCAGCGGGCCGATTCTCTGCCCGTGCCGGATTTCAGTCAGGATTTACCTGTTAATGAGCGCCGCGGCGATATCGCCGAACTGATCCGGCGGCATCAGGTTGTGGTGGTCTGCGGTGAGACCGGCTCCGGCAAGAGCACGCAACTGCCCAAGATCTGCCTGGACCTGGGCCGCGGCGTCGATGGCATGATCGCCCACACCCAGCCACGTCGGCTTGCCGCGCGCACGCTGGCCAGTCGGGTAGCGGACGAGCTGGGGGCCGAGGTCGGGCAGGCGGTGGGTTACAAGGTCCGCTTCACGGATCAGGTCAGCGCCAACACCCACCTGAAGTTGCTCACCGACGGCATGCTGCTGGCCGAGATGCAGGGTGACCGGGACCTGGCGGCCTACGATACGATCATCATCGACGAGGCGCACGAGCGCAGCCTCAACATCGATTTTCTGCTTGGGTATCTGAAGCAGTTGCTGCCGCGGCGGCCGGATCTGAAAGTCATCATCACCTCGGCCACCATCGACCCGCAGCGTTTCGCCCGGCATTTCGACGACGCGCCGGTGATCGAGGTCTCGGGCCGCACCTATCCGGTGGAGATACGCTATCGACCACTGGTTTCGGAAGACGATGACAGCCGCGACCTGAATCAGCGTGAGGGCGTGGTTCACGCGGTGGAGGAACTCAGTCGGGAAGGGCCGGGTGACATCCTGGTCTTCCTCAGCGGTGAGCGCGAAATCCGCGAGGCGGCCGAGGCCCTGCGCCGCCGACAGTTGCGGCATACCGAGATCCTGCCGCTGTACGCGCGTCTGTCCGCCGCCGAGCAGCAGCGCATCTTTGCCGATCATCCCGGTCGCCGGGTCGTGCTGTCCACCAATGTCGCCGAGACCTCGGTCACCGTGCCGGGCATCCGCTATGTGGTGGATACCGGTACCGCACGCATCAGTCGTTACAGCGTGCGCACCAAGGTTCAGCGGTTGCCCATCGAGCCGGTGTCCCGGGCCTCCGCCAACCAGCGTGCCGGGCGTTGCGGCCGCGTGGCGCCGGGTATCTGCATCCGGCTCTATTCGGAAGAGGACTTTCTGAATCGGCCGGAATTTACCGATCCGGAGATTGCACGCACCAATCTGGCATCGGTGATCCTGCAGATGGAGCACCTGAAACTGGGTGCGGTGGAGCATTTCCCGTTCGTCGAACCGCCGGATCAGCGCTACATCAACGATGGCTACAAGCTGCTGTTTGAACTGCAGGCGGTGAATCAGCAGCGTCGGCTGACCCAGTTGGGGCATCAGCTTGCGCGGTTGCCCGTGGATCCCGCCATTGGCCGCATGCTGCTGGCCGGCGCGGAGCGGGGTGCGCTACGCGAGCTTCTGGTCATCTGCGCGGCGCTCACCATCCAGGATCCGCGGGAACGTCCCCTGGACGCGCAACAGGCCGCCGATCAGGCACATGCCCGCTGGCGTGACAAACGCTCGGATTTCCTGGCCTACCTGCAGATCTGGAACGACTGGCATGAGGCCCGCGAGAGTCTGTCCAACAGCCGGCGTCGTGTCTGGGCGCGGGAGCATTTCCTGTCCTTCGTGCGGCTGCGCGACTGGGGTGATGTCTACCGCCAGTTAAGGGATCTGGTCCAGGGCATGGGGCTCCGGCTCAATGCATCGCCGGCCGACGAACAGGCGGTCCACCGGGCACTGCTGACCGGCATGCTGGCGAGCATTGCCACCCGAAACGAGGAGGGGGGGTATACCGGCGCCCGCAACCTGAAGTTGTTTCTTTTTCCCGGCTCCGGCGTCGCCAAACGCAAGCCGCGCTGGATCATGGCCGCGGAACTGGTGGAAACCAGTCGTGTGTTCGCCCGCACCGTTGCCGAGGTCAACCCGGTGGACGTGGTGGATGCCGCCGCCCATCTGGTCTCGAAGAGCTATACCGATCCGCACTGGGATGAGCAGCGGGGCCAGGTTCGGGCTTACGAGACCATTACCCTGTACGGTCTGGTGCTGCGCGCGCGACGCCAGGTCAACTTCGGGCGGATTCAGCCTACCGAGGCGCACGAGGTGTTTCTGCGTCAGGGCCTGGCGGAAGATCGGGTGCCGTCCAAAGGCCTCTTTCTGGCACATAACCGGGATCTTGTGGCGCGGATTCGCGATCTGGAGGACAAGTCCCGACGTCGGGACGTACTGGTCGATGTGGATGTGCTTCATGCCTTCTACGCAGAGCGGGTTCCTGACCAGGTGGTCGACCTGAAGAGCTTCGAGCGCTGGCGCGCGGAGGCGGAAAAGGACAGCCCGCGCCTGCTTTTCATGGAACAGGCCGAGTTGATGCGGCACGAGGCGGACTCGGTTACCGGTCGCCGCTTTCCGGATCAGTTCGAGTTCGGCACCCTGCGGCTGCCGCTGGAATACCATTTCGAGCCCGGGCATCCGGATGACGGCGTCAGCCTGCGTGTGCCCCTGGCAGCGCTGAATCAGCTCGACCCCGAGCCATTCGAGTGGCTGGTTCCCGGCCTGCTGGAGGAGAAGATCACGGCGCTGATCCGGGGGCTGCCGAAATCCCTGCGCCGCAATTTCGTGCCGGCGCCGGATTTCGCACGGGCGGTAAGTGATGCATTGCCGCGCGGGCAGGGCTCGCTGCTCGATGGCATGCGTCGTGAGTTGCGGCGCATGACCGGTGTCGATGTACCCCCGGAGCAGTGGGACGATCTCAATCTGGATCCGCATTACCGGATGAATTTCCGCGTTGTCGATGGCGACGGCGAGCTTCTGGCCCGGGGCCGCGACCTGCGCGCCCTGCAGCGCGAGCTTGCGGGTGAGGCCAGTCGCAGTTTTGCCGCTCCCCGCGCGGAGACCGATCAGTGGGAGAAAACCGGCATCCGGCGCTGGGATTTCGGTGACTTGCCCGAAAGCCTGACCCTGGAGCAACAGGGTATTCGTCTGCAGGCTTACCCGGCGGTGGTCGATCAGGGGCAGACGGTCGCCCTGCAATTGCTGGATTCGCCGGACAAGGCGACCCGCGCCAGCCATGCCGGTATTCGCCGACTGTACCTGCTGCAACTGGCGGATCAGGCGAAGTATCTGCGCCAGCGCCTGCCTGCCGCCAACAACATGGAACTGCTCTATCGCGGTCTGGGCAGCAGCGATCAACTGGCCCGCGATCTGGTGGCCGCGGTTTTCGACCGCGTGTTTCTGCAGGACGGTCTGCCGCGCAGCGAGGCGGACTTCCGGCGGCGCCTGGACCAGGGTCGTGGTCGTCTGGTCGAGGAGGGCGAGCGTCTGGCGGCGGCCATCGCCCGCGTGCTGCAACGCTATCAGTCGATCCAGAAGACGCTGAAAAAACCGCGCGGACTGGACGGTATGGAGAGTTACCGGGATATCGCCGAACACCTGCAGAGCCTGGTCTATCCGGGCTTCATGGAGTCACTGCCACTGACCCTGCTGGACGGACTGCCGCGGTATCTGGAAGGTCTGCAGTACCGGCTCGACAAGCTGGCCGCCGATCCCCGGCGCGATGGCCAGCGGACGCGAGAGATCCGCCTGTACTGGGAGCAGTACCAGCAGCGTGCCGAACGCCATGCCCGGGAAGGCATCGACGATCCGGCGCTGCTGGAATTCCGCCGCATGCTGGAGGAGTTCCGGATCTCACTGTTCGCGCAGCCGGTGGGCACGGCGATGCCGGTATCCGACAAGCGCCTGCAGGCTCAATGGAAGGAAGTCCGCTAGGGAAACACTGATTTATTCGCACGCCTGCGTTGGAGTCCGCATTTTTTCCGAGGCAAGGCGCGCTGTACCGCGCCGCAGTCATTCTGCGGTCAAGCAGCACAACACAGCCAGGGGCCTAAACCGGTCTCGGGCGCAGGCGTGGGAATGGACCAGCGTTTCCTTATCAGCCGTCATCTCGCTCGTGACCCATCTCCACCATGGCCGAAGGCCTGCCAACTGCTGTACCATGCGCGCTTTTCCGGGATCTGGGAACACCTGCCGAACATGACGGAAATCAACGCCCTGCTGAATCTTTCCGCGGACCTCCGTGAGCGTGTCGATGCGCTGAGGGGGTACCTTTGACTATCCGGGCAAGAAGGAACGCCTGGAGGAAGTCCTGCGGACCCTCGAAGACCCCGATGTCTGGAACGAGCCGGAGAAGGCGCAGGCGCTGAATCGGGAGCGGTCCTCGCTGGAGGACACGGTGTCGATGCTCGATACCCTGTCCGCCAACCTGGATGGTGTCGCCGAACTCGCGGAATTGGCCGCCGAGGAGGAGGATGCCGAGACCCTGGAATCCATCGAGTCGGACCTTGCCACCGCGCAGCGGCAGGTGGAGAGCCTGGAATTCCGCCGCATGTTTTCCGGCGAGATGGACAGTGCCAACTGCTTCGTCGACATCCAGGCGGGATCCGGCGGCACCGAAGCCCAGGACTGGGCGGAGATGCTGCTGCGGATGTATCTGCGCTGGGGCGAGCGGCGCGGTTTCAAGACCGAGCTGATCGAGGTTTCTGCCGGCGAGGTGGCCGGGATCAAGAGTGCCACCATCCGGGTGGAGGGCGATCACGCCTTCGGCTGGTTGCGCACGGAAACCGGCGTCCACCGTCTGGTCCGCAAATCGCCATTCGACTCCGGCAACCGCCGGCATACCTCCTTCGCCGCGGTGTTCATCTCGCCCGAGATCGACGACTCGGTGGAGGTCGAGATCAATCCGGCGGATCTGCGGATCGATGTCTATCGCGCCAGTGGCGCCGGCGGCCAGCACGTCAACCGGACCGAGTCGGCGGTGCGTATCACCCATGAACCGACCGGCACTGTCGTGCAGTGCCAGAACGACCGCTCCCAGCACAAGAACAAGGCCACGGCGATGAACCAACTGCGCGCCAAGCTCTATGAGCTGGAGATGCAGAAACGCCGCGAGACCGCCGAGGCCGTCGAGGATTCGAAATCGGATATCGGCTGGGGCAGTCAGATCCGGTCCTATGTGCTGGACCAGTCCAGGATCAAGGATCTGCGCACCGCCGTTGAGGTGGGTAACACCCAGGCCGTCCTGGATGGCGATCTGGATCGCTTTATCGAGGCCAGTCTGAAAGCCGGGCTGTAGACACGATGTCTGCCTGCCCGCCACTGCATCACCTTGAACCCGTGGAAACCGCATGAGCAACACGCAGCAGGATACTGATGACAACAAGCTGATCGCCCAGCGCCGGGAGAAACTTGCCGCGCTGCGGGAGGGTGGCAATCCGTTTCCGAATGACTTCCGTCGCGATGCCTTCGCCGAGGATCTGCAGAAAACCTTTGCCGAATACGATATCGATCAGCTGGAGACGGCCGATGTCCGGGTCCGGGTAGCCGGCCGCATGCTTGCCAAGCGGGTCATGGGCAAGGCCAGCTTCACCAGCATCCAGGACATGAGCGGGCGTATTCAGCTGTTCCTGGCCCGGGACGAGTTGCCGGAGGGGCAGTATCCGGCGTTCAAGGGCTGGGATGTCGGCGACATCGTTGGTGCCGAAGGCGTGCTGTTCCGGACCCGCAAGGGTGAGCTGTCGGTGCGTTGCGACTCGGTCCAGTTGCTGACCAAGTCATTGCGTCCGTTGCCGGAGAAGTATCACGGCCTGAATGATCAGGAGGTCCGTTACCGTCAGCGCTATGTGGACCTGATCGTCAATCCGGAGGTGCGTGACGTGTTCGTGGTCCGCAGCCGGCTGATCCAGCAGATCCGGGATTTCCTCAACCAACGGCGTTTCCTGGAAGTGGAAACCCCGATGATGCAGGTGATCCCGGGTGGCGCGACGGCGCGACCGTTCATCACCCATCACAATGCCCTGGACATGCCGCTTTACCTGCGTGTGGCGCCGGAGCTCTATCTCAAGCGGCTGGTGGTCGGTGGCTTTGATCGCGTCTACGAGATCAACCGTAATTTCCGCAATGAGGGCGTGTCGACCCGGCACAACCCCGAGTTCACGATGCTCGAGTTCTATCAGGCCTACGCCGATTACCATGACCTGATGGACCTGACCGAGGAACTGCTGCGCGGCCTGGCCGAGGATCTGTGCGGCAGCGCGTCGATCAGCTACCAGGGCGAACCCCTGGATTTCGGTCCCTCGTTCCGGCGTCTGACAATCCGGGAGGCGATCCTGGAATACAACGATGGTCTCACGGCAGAGAACATCGACACGCTGGAGGCGGCTCGTGCTACCGCCGAGTTGCTGAAGGTGCCATTCAGGGACAGCGACGGGCTTGGTGCGATTCAGGTGGCACTGTTCGAGGAGACCGCCGAGGATAAACTGCGAGCGCCGACATTCATCACCGAATACCCGCTCGAGGTTTCGCCGCTGGCGCGACCCTGTGACCATGATCCGTCGGTTACCGATCGCTTCGAACTTTTCGTGGCCGGTCGCGAGATCGCAAACGGCTTCTCCGAGCTGAACGATGCCGAGGATCAGGCCGAGCGCTTCCGTCAGCAGGCCGCAAGCAAGGACGCCGGCGACAAGGAGGCCATGCACTACGACGCGGATTACATCCGTGCGCTGGAATATGGTCTGCCGCCGACGGCCGGCGAGGGGATCGGTATCGATCGGCTGGTGATGCTGTTTACCGATCAGGCCTCGATCCGCGATGTTCTGCTGTTCCCGACCATGCGGCCGGAGAGCCAGTAGGGCCAGGTACACGGCAGGAAACCTTGAATGTCGGATGGTCCCGCCATGAATGAGGCTCCCGGCAGCGACGGCAAGGCAATCCAGGTACTGGGTCGGGCCGATTGTCTGTTGGGGTTGTTGGCGGAGCGGGACGGCACCTGGACGCTGAGTGAATTGGCGGCGGCCACTGAGCTGCATCGGTCCACCGTGCATCGCATTCTTGCCAGCCTGACGGCACTGGGGTACGTGGACCGACCTGCCGCCGGCCAGTATGCCCTGGGCAGTCGGGTTCTTGCCCTGGCGGCACGCATGGACGGTCGGCTTGATCTGCGCCAGGAGGCCATTCCGGTCATGCAGCGCTTGCGGGATCGGCTGGGTGAGACCGTGACGCTGATGCTGCGCGAGGGCGACGAGGTCATCTGTCTCGAGCGCGTCCCCGGGAGTCTGCAGCTTCGTGTGGAGTGCGGGCCGGGTGAGCGCGAGGCGCTGCACCTGAGCGCTGCCGGCAAACTGTATCTGGCGGAAGGCGGTTTCGAGGCCTGTGCCGAGTATGCCGAGCGCACCCGTCTTGCAGGTGGAACGCCGCAGGCGATTCGCGATGTGCCTCGGCTGTATCGGGAGTTGGAGCGGGCCCAGCGCACCGGTTATGCACTGGACAGTGAGGAGCGCGAAATCGGTGTCACCGCGATTGCGGTTGCGGTCAGGGGGCCCGGGGGGCGCTTTCTGGCCGCAATCGCCCTTTCGGCACCAAGCTTACGCTATCGGGATACCTGGATACCCCGTGTCCTGGAGTCGGGCAGGGCGCTGTCGAGACGCCTCGGCGGCTAAATGCCGCCGGCGCTCATTTCCCCGATGTGTTCTCCAAGCAGCAGCACATGCAGCCGGCGAGGACCGTGAGCGCCGAGTTGGATCGTCTGTTCCACATCGGCGGTGCGCGATGGCCCGGAAATGGTGTTGAGCGAGCGGGGTGGGAAGGGCGGTTCCGGCTGCAGGTGCCGCCAGACCGCTTCCATGTCCGGCAGGATCGTTTCGGTCCGCAGGATCACCACATGGGTTTCCGGGAGAAGGGCCAGGCCGGTGGGTGACTGCGGCCCGGAGCACAGCACCAGGGTCCCGGTTTCGGCAATCGCGGCGTCCGCCACCGACACCGCCAGCCGGCAGTCGGCCGGGGCCTCGTGGTTCACCGCCATCTGGCTCGGCCAGTCGAGTTCCCTCAGCAGTGAATGCGGGGCCACCGACACGAAGTCCTCCGGGCCGAGCAGTGCCTGAACCGCCATGGGGATCTCGCCGACCCTGCTCAACCGCTGCCAGGTCCCGGCCCAGGCCTCGAAACGCTGGCAGAAGCGCTCCGTCGCATTGCCCTTCCACGGCTGACGGGGCGATGGCATTTCGCCATAGGCCAGTTCCCGGGCCGCATGGGCCATGGCGATCGAGCGTTGTCCGGACGCCTCCAGGCCCCGTCGGACCTTGGCCAATATCCGTTCCCGGGTGCTGTTCATCATCGCGCATCCCTCTGCCGTTGCTTCCAGAGCTGCTGGAACGTGCTTCCCTGGGGCGCCGGCATATCCCGGCTTGCGGTCCATGCGCTCGCGAAGGGTAGCCGGCGGAATGCCCCCGTGCGCTTTCCGAGTCGACCCAGCAGACCCATTCCGAGCCGTGTGAACAGGTGATACAGACGCGGTCGACGGGCAATCGCCCCCCAGACCGCCAGCACCCAGCGTGTCCGCCGCGCCGTCAGGCCGCGTTCGAATTGCTGGCGACGCAGGTCCCGCAGCAAATCGGGTAACGGGATCTGTACCGGGCAGACGCTCTGACAGCGACCATTCAGGGTGCAGGCGTTGGGCAGGTCGCGGCTGTCGTCCAGTCCGGTAAACAGCGGGGTCAGCACCGAGCCCATCGGGCCGGGGTAGACCCAGCCATAGGCATGCCCGCCAATTGCGCCATACACCGGGCAATGGTTCATGCAGGCACCACAACGAATGCAGCGCAGCATCTCGCGGTAGCGGTTGCCGAGCATGCGGCTGCGGCCATTGTCCAGCAGCACGACATGAAAGGATTCGGGGCCATCCGGGTCACCGGTGCGTTTCGGTCCGGTGACGAACGTGGTGTAGGTCGACGTGTCCTGCCCGGTCGCACTGCGCGCCAGCAGCCGTAGCATGCAGGCGGCGTCGTCCAGCGTCGGCACCAGCTTCTCGATGCCGGCGATCGCAACATGCACCCGTGGCAGGGTATGGGTCAGATCGGCATTGCCCTCGTTGGTGACCAGGGCAATGGAGCCGGTTTCCGCGACCAGGAAGTTGGCACCGGTGATACCCACATCGGCGGTCAGGAATTTCTCGCGCAGCCGCTGGCGTGCCTCGTCAACCAGTTCCGGCACTTCGCGCAGCGCGGTCTTCAGACGACCGCCGTGATGATGCGTGTTGAACAGGTCGCTGATCTGCTGCCGTGTCTTGTGCACGGCCGGCGCGATGATATGGCTGGGCGGCTCCTTCGCCAGCTGAATGATGTATTCGCCGAGATC
The DNA here is from genome assembly GCA_007117515.1 of Ectothiorhodospiraceae bacterium. Classification (GTDB taxonomy): domain Bacteria; phylum Pseudomonadota; class Gammaproteobacteria; order Nitrococcales; family Aquisalimonadaceae; genus Methylonatrum. The sequence continues at coordinate 11,792 of SKGQ01000085.1, forward strand.
CGTTTCCACGGTGTCGAAACCGGCGGTCTCCAGCACCTCGTTGAGGCTGACTTCCTCGCCGGCCATGGTCTTGGCCTTGGTCACCCGTCTGGCCCCGGCCTGCTGACAGATGCCGGTCACGATGCGCTGGGCATCCTCGGCGGACTCGGCCCAGTGGACCTGGCCGCCGGCGGCGATCACCGCCTTTTCGAATTGCTCCAGATACACATCCAGGTAGGCGAGGGTGTGATCCTTGATCGCCTTGCCACGGTCGCGCAGGGCCTCGAACTCCGGAAAGGCATCGATGGATGTCTGCCGCTTGCCAACGAAACCGTCCTGGGCCTTGGCCAGTGCCTCACGCAGCTGCACGTCATCCAGAGCCCGCCTCGCACGCAGCGGGAATTCCCGGGCGGTGGACTGCATCAGTCGTCTCCCTCGCCAATGGCCGGCTGATCGCCCATGTCGGCCAGGATTTCGGCAATGTGATAAGCCCGGATCGGCTCATCGTTGCGCTTCAGGCGTCCGGCAATATGCAGCAGGCAACCCAGCTCACCGGCCAGCACCGTGTCGGCGCCCGTGCTGCGGATGGCGTCCAGCTTGTCGTCCATCAGGCGTGTGGAAATCTCCGGATACTTCACGCAGAAGGTGCCACCGAAGCCACAGCAGATCTCGGTATTGGGCAGCTCCTGCAGTTCCAGGCCGTCGACGCTGCCGAGCAACTGCCGCGGTTGGTGTTTGATGCCAAGTCCGCGCAGGCCGGAGCAGGCGTCGTGATAACAGACCTTGTGCCGAAAGTTCGCATCCAGGCCTGTAATACCCGCGACCTCCACAAGAAAACGGGTCAGCTCCCAGGTTCGGCTGGCGAGATCCTCGGCGGCACCCAGGTCTTCCGGATCTTCGGCAAACAACTGTGGATAGTCATGGATCAGGGTGCCGGCACAGGATCCGGATGGCACCACCACATAGCCGTAGCCCTCGAGCGCCGCCATGGTCTGACGCGCCAGGGTCTTCGCCCGCCGCGTATCGCCGCTGTTCCAGGCCGGCTGGCCGCAACAGGTCTGACCTTCCGGAACCTCAACCCGGTAACCGGCCTGCTCCAGCAGTTCAGCACTGGCCAGGCCCACGGAAGGCCGATAAAGGTCCACCAGACAGGTCGCAAACAGGGCGACGCGGTCGACGCCATCACCCATCGTTGGCACCGGCCTCGCGGGTCCATTCACCGGATCGGCCACCGCTCTTGTGCAGCAGCCGAATGCCGCCGATTTCCATGCCGCGGTCCATGGCCTTGCACATGTCGTAGATCGTCAGCAGCGCCGCCTGCACCGCGTGGATCGCTTCCATTTCCACGCCTGTGCGTTCTACGGTAACGGCTTCCGCCCGACAGTCGAGGCCGGCGCCATCTTGACGGGGCGTTATCACGACTTCGGCATGGGTCAGGGCGATGGGATGGCACAATGGCACGATGTCCGATGTTTTCTTGGCGGCCATCAGACCCGCGATCCGCGCTACCGCGAGCACGTCCCCCTTCTTGATCTGCTGGTCCCGGATGGCCTGCAGGGTCGCCGGTTGCATCAGGATGCTGCCTTCGGCGATGGCCACGCGGCGGGTTGCCGCCTTGTCACCGACATCGACAATATGGACTTCACCCGTGGCGGTGAGGTGAGGGAGTTGGGACATGCATGATCTCCGGATATCGGGACGACACTGACATGGGCTGCCTGGCAGGCATACGGCAATATCTCTGCTCCCATCAGTATACGGTGCCGGCAAGGCCGCCTGCCAGTCTGCGCCTGGTGCTGGCTGTACTGGTCATGTCGGGCCTGTCGGCCTGTGCTGGCACGGGCCCGGTGTCGGTTCTGGCCAATGGGGGTGAAACCGAACAGGTCTGCCACGACTATTTCCAGCGGCTCGATGTTGCGGTCTCGGAGGCACGGGTTCGCGACGGGGTTGGTGCAGCGGTGGACGGCTATCCCTGGTTCAGAAGCTCACGCCGCATCGCCGACAGTGCCCCGGGGCTGGATGGGAAGGATCTTGCTGCGGTGTTGCGCGAGCATGACTTGCGGGCCCGGCTGCTGGAGCTTGCCAATCTGAAGGCGGAGCAGCGCGAATTCCTGGTGGCCGGCATGGGAATCAATGATCCCGAGACGGCGGTGAGCCGGTGCGGTGCGTTGCTCGCGGCGGCCACACTTGACGCCGATCCGGATCTTGCCGAGCTGCGCGATCGGCTGGCTGTGGCCGACGATTACATCGGCTGGCACCGCTGGGCGGGGCTGTATCCGATCAGCCGTTGGGGTATCCGGGCGGGGGTTGCCGTCTGGCAGCGAGGCACGCGATCGGAGTTCAGCACCGAGGTACCCGCCACGGCGCCGCCACTACGCTACGAGCCGGCCTGGCCGGCCGGGAACCTGACGCCGGAAGACGCGGCGCGACGCATTCGCAATGCCCCACGGGACGCCATGGGTGGCCTGCGTCTCGGTGAGGCCGAACGTGACGCCATCGTCGCGGCATTCGCCCCGGTTATCGAGCTGGAGCATGACGCGGCCCATAATCGCATTGGAACGCCGCTGTGGGCGGGCAGAGGAAAGCCCAACGTCAATACCGCCCAGCCCCGGGTGTTTCATGCCCTGGACAGCGTTCGGTTTGGTGACGCCGTGCTGCCGCGGATCTACTACGTCTACTGGTTCAACTCCCGTCCGAAGTCTCATCCGCTGGACATCCTCGGGGGGCGGCTGGATGGTATGACCCTGCGGCTGACATTGGATGCTGAGGGCCGACCGCTATTGCTGGAATCCCTGCACAACTGCGGCTGCTATCATCAGTACTATCCCTTGCAGACCTTGTACGAACGCGACCCGTCGGGCTATGCGGAGCCGCCGCTGGTGCTCCCAGGGCCTGGTCTACCGAATGCTGTTCAGCGATTGACCGTGGTACTGCGGGACAGATCGCATTATCTGCGGCACCTTTATCTGAGCGAGCCGGACCGGCGCTCGTCCGAGTTGCAGGCGCAGCCTTATCTGCTGACGCATTATGATTCCCTGCGCAGTCTGGCCGCCAATGCCGGGACCCGGCGCAGCCTTTTCGATGCCGATGGCCTGGTGTCGGGCACCCGACGCGATGAGCAGGTGTTGTTCTGGATCTCCGGTGTGCCGGCACCCGGCGCCATGCGTCAGTTGGGACGGCATCCGACGGCATTCGTGGGGCGCCGACATTTCGACGATCCGGATCTGCTCGACCGGGTTTTCCAGGCACCGGAGGAGGCGTCGCCGTCGTTGTCAGACGACCAATGACTTGCCAGCAAGATCAGTCCAGTGGAAACTGAAGCCATCTTTCTTTCTCAGGAATGAGTCGCATGTCACTGATAATAAGAAGCAGGGCCTTCCTCCTCGTCGGATTTCTGGCTTTGGTACTCGCTGGCTGTGCCAGCAGCCCACCGGCGCCCGTCAGTGATCGGCAGCCGGACCGTCCGCGTCCGCCATCCACCGATACGCCGT
>SKGQ01000062.1 GCA_007117515.1 Ectothiorhodospiraceae bacterium
CGCCTTGCCAGATGACCAAAACCGGTCTCGGGCGCAGACGCGGGAATAAATCAGTGTTTCCCGGGTAACAAGCCCCAGGCCTTGGCACAACTGTCGCCGTTCCGCGACCTGCCCACAATCCCGCACAAACTCCCGTTCGTAAAGAGGTTGATCATTGCCTTCTCGTCTCCTCGCATACTGCATTCCGAGCCTCCTGCTGACAGCCTGCCATACGGCCGATATCGAAACCGGCGTCCCGGCGCCAAACCAGTCGCCCGGGGAACAACTCGCCGAGCACCACATGGTGGTGTCGGGTAATCCGCACGCCAGTCGCATCGGACGGGATATCCTGCGTCGCGGTGGCAATGCCGTAGACGCTGCAATCGCAATGCAGATCGCCCTGGGCTTCGTGGAACCCTCGGAGAGCGGCATCGGCGGCGGCAGCTTCATGCTCTATCGCTCAGCCGATGGCGAAGTCATCAACGTCTATGACGGCCGCGAAACAGCGCCGGCGGCCGCCACCGCCGACCGCTTCACGGTGCTTGGCCGACGACAGCCCCTCTGGTCTGCCATTCCCTCCGGCAAGGCCGTGGGGGTTCCTGGCACAGTCGCCCTTTTGCACATGGCGCATGAGGATCACGGTCAACTGCCGTGGGCGGACCTGTTCGAACCCACCATTGCGCTGGCCCGGGAAGGCATCGACATGCCGACCCGGCTACAGCAACAGGTACAGCGGGATCTGTCGCTGCGTCTGTACGTTCACACACGGCGCTATTTCCGGCGCCAGGCGCGCCAGGATCCGCCGCGGCTACAAAACCCGGAATTGGCCGACACCCTGCAACGGATTGCCAACGAGGGCCCCGACGCCCTTTATCGGGGTGAACTGGCGGAGGAGATCGTCGCTGCAACTCGGTCCCGCTGGCCAGGCCGCGGAGACCTGACGCTGGACGATCTGGCCAGCTACGAGGCACTGCTACGCGACGCAGTCTGCGCCGACTATCGCGGCTGGCGGCTATGCGGCCCGCCGCCACCCTCCTCCGGTGGAATCGCCGTGTTGCAGATTCTGGGAATGCTCGGGCATTTCGATCTGCCAGCGATGGCACCGAACTCCGCCGAGGCCATCCACCTGATCACCGAAGCCAGCCGGCTGGCCTTCGCCGACCGCTTCCGTTATGTCGGTGACCCCGGGTTCGTCTCGGTACCTACCGCCGCGCTGATCGACCCGGAGTATCTGCAACAGCGGGCGGAACTGATCGATCCGGCACGGGTTAACGAAAGACCGTTGCCAGGCTTGCCCGGCGTACGTCCGGAGTTGCCCGCCGTGCCGGAGCCCGTGGACGAGGAGACTGCGGAGGATACTTCCCATTTCGCTGTGGTAGACGGACAAGGAAACGTGGTGTCGATGACCAGTTCCATCGAGGCGCCGTTTGGCAGCCGCATCATGGTGGGCGGATTCCTGCTCAATAATCAGCTCACCGACTTCACCTTTCAGGCAGTGCAGAACGGGATCGAGGTCGCCAATGCGGTCGCCCCCGGCAAACGCCCCCGCAGTTCCATGTCGCCGTTTATCGTGCTTGACGAAAATGACGAGATCCGCCTGATCATCGGTTCCCGCGGTGGCAGTCGGATCATTGGCTACGTGATCAAGGCCCTGATCGGGGTGCTTGACTGGGAGCTGACCGTGCAGGATGCCATCTCGCTCCCGAACATGGTGCACCGGGGTAGCGGACTGGAACTGGAACAGGGTACGCCGCTGGAGGATGTGGCCCAGACCCTGCGCGCGTTGGGCCACGATGTGCGCCTGGTGCCGATGCGCAGCGGCATTCACGGCATTGAACGGATCGAAGGTGGCTGGCGAGGCGGCGCCGACCCGCGACTGGACGGCACCGCCATCGGTGATTGAGGGAGGCAGACGCAGACATGAAATCAGGCCAGCGTCGCCTCAACCGCCGGCGCCGTCGCCCCACAACTCCTTTAAACGTGCATCACGACCGCAGGTGTAACGATAGAAGCGGTACCGCACGGGGTTTTCCTGATAATAGTTCTGGTGATAATCCTCGGCCGCGTAAAACGGTGCAGCCTCCAGTATTTCCGTCTTTATCGGGTCCTTGAAACGCCCGCCTATCCGGTTACGGCTGGCCTCGGCCATCCTCCGCTCATGCGCATCGGCAACGAAGATGGCGGAGCGATACGACTCACCGCGATCACAGAACTGGCCACCGGCGTCCAGAGGATCGATATTGCGCCAGTACACCTCCAGCAGACGCTCATAACTCACGAGGGCGGGATCGTAGGTGATTCGAACCACCTCGTAGTGACCGCTGTCACCGCCGATCACGTCCTCGTAGGTCGGATTCGTGATGTGACCGCCGCTGTATCCCGAGGTGGTGTCCAGTACGCCATCGACCGCATCGAACGGCGGTTCCATGCACCAGAAGCAACCACCGGCGAAAACCGCTTCGGCCTTCTCGGCAGGTTCCTCGCTTGCAGCAAGCGGCGAGAGCGCAAGCCCGACGACTGCGAGCAGCCAGAGCAGGACGGTTATCGGACGGACCATGGATCGAATCTCCAGACAGGAGGGGGATCGAGTCAGCATTCAAGGCGCCACGTCATCCGAGATGACATCGATCAGGCGCATGACCAACTCGCCAACAAACAGGGACAGAAACAGGCCTCCAAGGCACAGGGCCCAGAGCAGCGCTGCCACATCAGCAGCCCCTCCGGCTAGCACACGCTGCGCGGCAAGAAGGAACAAGACGGCCAGAACCAGCGTACAGACAATGACACTCAAGGCACCCAGCAACCCGGTGCGAAGCTCGCGAAGACGCGCAGCATCCAGCATTTCGTCTCCCCCCGCATGTTCCAGACAGGAGCGCCCGGTGGCAATCACGACGCGTCCCAGGTACAGACCAGCGAGCAGCAGGGCCAGGGCACCAACCCAGGGCGTCAGCACGACGCCCCAACGATCCGGAGCGATGAACCACACCACCGGGCTCAGCACCAGCAGTAACGGAATCAGCCGGGGCACCTTGCGGTGAGCGCCGAGATGATCGCCGTACCTCTCCAGCAACCAGATCTCCGGTCGACTGAGACGCATGGCAGGCGCTGGCAGGCGCCGCAGGGTCGCCGGACGGTGTTCGGACTGGCTCATTTCGTCGGGGGTTCCTGTTAATCGACGGGTCATCGCGACCAGCCGCTACCGCTATGCCGTGATGGCGAGTGTTCCGATGCGAACCGCCGCCTGCGTCGTGATTCGCCATCTCCCTCACTGGGACAGCATGATCCGGCCCAGGGTTGCAGCGCGGCAAAGAAAAACGGCGCCCGAAGGCGCCGTTTCGCGGTCTGGTCAAACTGCGCTTTATCTGGCGCCCTCGAGCTGCGCCTTGAGCGCTGCAAGCCCTTCTTCATAAAGCGCGTTGATGGCGGCGTGGGCAGCTTCCTCGTTCAGATGTTCCGGCGGGTCATTCTGCTGCTCGGCACGGGTGAAGGCCGCACGCCAGAGCACCGTCGACGTGCCGTCGTCATTCGCCGAGACGGTAATGTTGCCCGTGTAGTTACTCACCGGCAGAACATCCACGTCAAACTCGGTAGCGCGGTACGCATAGGTCATCCGTTCTTCGTCATAGCGGCGGATCTCCTCGACGATGGTGTCACCGCTATCGAGAACCAGGGTGCGCACGGCATCATCGGTGCCGGCACCCTCGATACGGGTATCGGTGACCGCCGGGTGCCAGTTCATGTTGCCGAAATCACCTACCGCCGCCCACACCTTGTCCACCGGCGCGTTGATCTCGACGCTGGCTTCCGCGCGCTGGCGCGTCGGCCCGTGGGCATCAACGGCACCAACAAAGAAAATAGCGGCTGCCGCTGCAGCCATTGCTCCTCGCAGTTTCATTTTTTCTGCACCCTCACTGACGGAACGGTTCCGGACGACGGGAGCCGCGATTGCCGGCAGCAGGCCGGCCTCAAGGCACCATGGCACGCGATCAGTCACGGCCTGAAGTGACGGGTACGGCCCGTCGCCGCCCAAAGGATTGTCGCGTAACCCGGCCCTGAAACATCGCGGGCAGCCGAAAAAAAACGGTGGTTTCATAACGCGGACGGTGGAATCTAGCGACGGCTGCAATCCGGTGTCAACAAGGAGGCTTTCCCGAACGATGCCTGAGAGAAGCTGCAGCCTTCTGTATAGTGAACGCTTGCGAGTTCGTCCTGTCGCCCGTGATTCATTTCGCTAAAGGAGGCTGGTATATGGAGAAGAACCCCTCCAAAGGGTACATCGCTCTACTCGGCTGGAGCCTCAATGCCATCGAGGCTGCGGAGAACTTCGATCGCCGCTACGTGGTGGTTGCACCCGACTGGGCCGAGGAGTATTGCAAACAACACGATATCCCCTACCTGCCGTGGAATTTCGAACGGCTGAATGATCGCTCGATGGAGATCGCGCAGACGCTGCAGGAGATGGGCGTCGATGTGGCAGTGCCCCTGTTCGAGGAAACCGTGGAGTGGGCCGGCGCGATAAACTCGGTATTGCTGGATAACCCGCGCCTGCTTGGCCAGGCCATGCTGATGCGCGACAAGTCGCTGATGAAGCGGCGGGCCCAGCTGGGCGGTATTCGGGTCGGCATTTTCGAGGAGGCACATGACCGCGACGACGTGATCCGCTTCCTCAAACGGGTCAACCAGACCTTGCTGAAGCTCGACGGCGACCCCAACGATCCGATCCATTTCAAGGCCTTTGACAAGGCGGGCTGCCTCGGCCATCGGGTCATTCGCACGCCGGACGATGTGGATGCCATTCCGGAGGAGGAATTTCCGGCGTTGATGGAATCCCATCTCGATGGCTGGGAATTCGCAGTCGAAGCCTGGGTGCACAACGGCAAGATCCGCTTCCTGAATATTTCGGAGTACGTGACGCTGGGCTATTCGGTATTCGTGCCCGCGAGTCCGGAACTGGAACGCTACCGCGACCTGATCACCAGGCAGATCGAGAAGCTGGTCCGCACCTTCGATATCGAATTCGGATTCGTGCATCCGGAATACTTCGTCACCAGTGACGACGAAATGTACTTTGGCGAAGTCGCTTTCCGGCCGCCGGGTTTCAAGGTGTTCGAACTGCTCGAGCGGGTCTATGGCTTCAACGCCTACCAGGCGATGATGCTTGTGTTCGACCCGAAGGCCACCGAGGAGGAAGTCGCCGCCTTCTTCCCCAAGGAAATCGTGGACGCCAAGGGTCATGCAGGCTGCTTCGGTGTCTATCCGCGTCGTCGCGTGGTCAGCAAACTGGAGATCCCCGAGGAAACCGAGGATCACCCTTACTTCGAATCCCACGAGCTGACCCCGCCCATTGAAGAGACGGTGACCAAGCGGACGGCATTTGGCACCCACTGGGGTCTGATCTTCTTCGCCGGCGAGGACCCACACCAGTTGCGGGACCTGCTGAAGCATCAGGAAGAGCTGGACTTCTACATCTAGGATCGGACTGATGGGTCAATCAATGCAGCCCCCAAGACGGAATATCTGTGGATAACGACACGCCGACATCAACTCCGGTAGGCGATCGCCTGCCGGGGCTGCTTGAAAAGCTCGACAGTGCGACGCAGGCACTGGCGAACGCCCCGGACTTCGCCAAGCCAGGCAAGCTCGGTCGCGTGCTGGATATCGCGCGCCGGGTCATGCTCCAGGAGGGCGGTTGCGCCGCGGTTGAGGAACGGGCGGAGATACTTGAAGAGGCCGGCCTGTATCTGGGCTCCGACTGGGCCACACCGCATATTCTGGTGCCGTCGCTGACCACGCATTCGCTGAAAAGCCCCGACATGGCCACTGTCGTGATCGAGGCCCTGAGCGAACTCCGCTTGCTGGCGGTGGCGCGCGGCGACTACACGCATCCGCTTATTTCGCAGGAACAGGCACACCATTACCTGACCCAGGTCATGGCGATGAACCTGTCGCTCTTGTTTTCCGGGCCGTCGGAGGCGGAACGGGAGACGCAGGGTCGCCTGGCGCAGCTGCCGCGTCTGCTATTGCAGCATCTGGCGAGTCGCATCGGCTATGAACATGTCATCGATCGCCTGATCGAGGAGATCTGGCGGATCCTGCATCAGCGCCCGATCCAGGTGGATTCCGTAAAACAGATGATCACCCAGATCGCGATCTGCCAGGTCGATCCTGAAATCGACCTTGGCACCAGCGGTCAGGGCGCCGATCGACTGGTCAGCAGCCTTTATGGTCCGACCCAGACCTGCCGCGAGGATCCCGGCGTGGCCGTGTTCGCCGAACGGTTGCGCGGCATGGACGGCCAGGCTCTGCAGATGGAGGCCACCGGCTTTGCCCGGGCGATGCACGACACCGGACTCGTTTCCCCGTACCACGCGATATTGCTGCGGCACCTGATGGATCACGGCGATTACCTGGTGGCCGAGGCCCTGGGGCTGTCTTCCACCGGGCGCGACTGCCTGCTTTGCTATCGCGAACTGGTCATGGCCCTGATTCGCGAAGCCGTGCACCCGACAACACCGCAATCGGCTTATGGCATGGCGTTGATGCTCGAGCGCGGGATTCTCTATCAGCCGGCCGTGGCACCCAGCCTCTGGCGCCAGCTGGCGCTGCCACTGTCTCAATGGTCACGGGATCGCCTGCAGATGGCCTACGGGGATGTCGCCACGCCGCGTGCCCTGCTTCTCGAGGGCGTGCTTTGCATGCTGGGACAGCCGCTCGGTGTCGGCCAGGGCAATAATCCGACATGCCAGTCGGCGCGGGCGTTGTCCATGTGGGGCTTCAATGACCCGGATTACCTGTTGCAGATGGTTGCCTGGGCGGCGCGGGATGACGAGATCATCATGCATTTCGAGGGCCAGCCCATCTCTTCCCGCGAGAGCCTGTCCGGGGTTGCCACCGAGCTGCCGATGGATCTGGATGCGGTCTCGCTGCTGGTCGTGCCGCATCTGGATCGAATCTACGCCGAGATGGGTCGGCGGTGCGTCGACCGGGGCGGCGACCCGCATCGCTGGGTCAACCCGGAATTTCATGGCTGGTGGTCGGGGCGCGGGTTCCGGATCAATGTGGACGTGGAAACCGGCCTACTGGTGGATCTGGAAGATTTTCTGCGCCATTTCTACGCAAGTTACCACCCGTATTACAACGGCAACCAACCGCTGATCCACCCACAACCTGCCGGCATAGCAGTAACCGATAGCGCGGCACGCTTCATTGGGTGGCATGCGATCACGATATTGCGTGTGGCGCTGGATCCCGAAGACTACATGCGGGTGTATTTCTTCAACCCGAATAACGACAGCGGCCAGGACTGGGGCGACGGAGTAACCGTCAGCACCTCCGGCAATGGCGAGCGATTTGGCGAGGGCTCGCTGCCCTTTGAACAGTTCGCATCGCGGCTCTACATTTTCCACCATGACCCCCTGGAGCGCGGCGAACTGGCTGATATAAGCACCGAGGAACTGGAACGGGTCATTGACCACATGCGGCGTAGCTGGGGCGCCCAGCGATTGTCCGGTGAACAGTTGCAGGCCACCTCCGGGGCCTGAAACCGCAAGACTTACCACTACCCTTCGAACTCCTCGTAACCGCCGCTCGTCGGCGGTTTTGCCACCCCGGTCATCCGCTCGCCATCGTCAGCAAGGAATGCGAACTGGTCCCCTTCAGCCGCCACCGATCCACGTAGGCTTGAGGAAACGCTGATTTATCCCCGCATCTGCGTTGGAGTCGTATTTTTCCGAGGCAAGGCGCGCTGTGCCGCGCCGCAGTCATTCTGCGAATGGAGTGTGAGCAGGTGTCCGGAGACCCGTCATGAACGGCAACCCTCATCGGTCGGATGAAACCGAACTGCTGCGGCAGCATGATCTAGCAACCCTCAGGCTCGACCCTCCCGACGATATCCGACTGCAGCAGGATGCGCTCAATCGGCTTGCGACGCTGGCGCGACAGCTTTTCCTAACCCGGGCTGGCGCAGTCAGCATTGTCGGCAGGGATCGGCTATGGTTCGTCGGCACCGCCGGAATGGAACCCGGCGAACGCGCTCGCGATCACACCCTGTGTGATCGGGTGATCACGCGAGACGGCGTGACCGTTATCCCGGACACAAGTCAGGATCCGAAATGCGGCATACCCCCGGGCCTGACCGGGGATCAGGTTCTGTTCTATGCCGGCGCCCCGATATGCAGCCGTGAAGGCGCTCGTATCGGTGCCGTCTGTGTCTGGGATGACAATCCGCGCAGCCGGGCAACGGACGCCGAGGGCTACGCAGCCCTGATCGATCTTGCCGCACTGGCGGCGGATATCGTCGAATTGCGGCGCGAGGACCAGACCTCATCGCCACAAGAGACACCGCGGCAACGGCAAGCCAGTGACGCCCTGCTCCGGGCATTGGGCCTGTGCTGTGTGGTGTTCGATCGCGAGATGCGGATTACGCTGGCGTCGCCAGCCTTCTGCGCGCTGATGGGCCGTCCCGCCCAAAGCCTCATTGGCCTGTCGCTGGCCGGTTTGCTTGAGGTGTCGCTGTCCGGCGAGCAACTGCAGCGGATCGAAAACGATCAGTTAACTGAAACCGCGGTCTGGCGCTTGCGCACGTATGGCCATCGCATCCAGACCATGGAGTGTGAAATCAGCCCTGCCCAGGGCGGTGAGCCGCTGTTCGTCGCACGGCTGCGGCATCCGCAACGGCGACAGCCCGCAACGCGCCAGTCCGGACCGCATATGCTTCGTATCCTTGGACAGCTGCGCGACGGACGCGACCCGGTCGGGATTCTGCGCAGTGTGCTGAAGATGGTCGCCCAGGATCTCGACGCCTGCAAGGCGATCGTCTCGCTACGCAGCCGACCCGGCCAGCGGATACTGCTCGGCCAGGCGGAAAACGATGCGTTCTGCGAATCACTCGAACGCCATCATCGCTTCGAACCCAGCTTCAGTATTTGCGCGACAACCTGTGAATCGGGCCATAGCACCATCAGCGCCGACACCCGGCTGGAACACCGATGGCCGAATTTCGGCTGGCTCGATCTTGCCTATGGGATTCGCGCCGTCTGGTCGACGCCCATTCACTCCGCTGGGCGCAACGCGGATGCCGCACTGACCCTGTCTCGCACCGAGCCGGGAGAACCATCTGCGGCACAGATGGCGATTCTGCGCGAGGCCGCGGCGGTCGCAGCACTGGCCGTTGAGAGGCTGGATATCGCCGCCTTGTCCCGCGAATTCAGCCAACAGACCCGGTCTGTCGACCAGTTCATGGCCATGTTCCCGGGCCTGTCGCGACGTATTCCCGGCGAAGGCCAGATGGTGGCCCATGCCATCGCGCTCAGCGACGAACAGCTGCAGAGCGGCCTGGACCTCCCCTGGGCCGGGCGGATGATTCGCCAGGCGACCGGTGATGCGGCGATCCTGGTGCGCCTTGATGATCGCCGGATGATCGTGGTCAGTCGAGCCGACGGAGAGGACGGACTGCGCGCGCAACGGGAGCAGATCCGCCGCCAACTGCGGATCGATGCAGTCCGGGGTGGCCGCAGCCAGTGTCTGCAAGGCATTGTCGCCTCGCTACCGGTCGCCGGCGAGACCGAGGCGCCCGAGTTGCTGGCACGGCTGACCGATGCGCTGAACGGATATCCTGGCTGGTCTTAGGGAAACGCTGATTTATTCGTACGACTGCGTGAGACGGACCGCCGCCAGACGCTGTCTGCGTCGGGCCGCCCTATCGGCTTGCCCCTTGTATCCGGCGATCACCGCCCCTACCCCTAAGCAGTATGGCGGGGACACCTGTGCTCGTCCGCGCTCGCAGTTGTTTCCTACACTGGTGAGCACGCCGGGCCGCATTGCCCGGCATTACCAGTTCCCTCAACGCAAGGAGTGGCTTGATGGATAACGCCCTACCTGTTCGTCGTTCCCGCCGATTCGGTCCCGCTGCACCTGGTCTCGCCCTGGCCCTGCTGACTGCTGGCCCGGCGATGGCGGATGTCTCCGTGGTCGATGAGGAAGTCCTTTCCTCAGTGGACAGCGAGGAAGCCAGCTTTCGTGTGGTGAAGACAGTTGACGGCCTGGATTTCCCCTGGTCCGTGGCCTGGCTGCCCGACGGCCGCATGCTGATCACCGAACGTGGCGGCTACATCAACCTGATCGATGGCGATGAGGTGGTCCGCCTGGACAACACCCCCGATGTCCATGCTGACGAAGAGCAGAAGTCTCCCCTTTTCGGCGGCAGCCAGGGCGGCATGCTGGATATCGCAGTGCATCCCGACTACGAGGAAAACGGCTGGATCTATTTCAGCTATTCCGCACCGGGTGATCCGGACAACGTCACCACCGATGCCGAGTACGGCAGCGCCACGGCCGTTGCCCGGGCGCGTCTCAGTGAGGATGGCACCGCACTGGAAGACGTCGAGACCTTGTACACCCAGAGCCCGAACCACAACCCGGGACGCCACTATGCGGGCCGCCTGCTGTTCCCGGGCGATGGCACGTTCTTCCTGTCCATCGGTGACCGCGGCCTGCGCGCACCCTCGCAGGATCTGACCGATCCCACCGGTTCCATCATCCGGCTGAAGGAAGATGGCGGTGCCGCCGAGGACAATCCCTTCATCGGCATGGCGCCTGGCAATCTGAGACCGGAAATCTGGTCCTTTGGTCATCGCAACAATCAGGGCATGGCGCTGCATCCGGAAACCGGCGAATTGTGGGCCAGTGAACACGGCCCCAATGGCGGCGACATGCTGCGTCAGATCAATGCCGGCGAGAATCACGGCTGGCCTCAGGTGACCTTCGCCGGTGACTACAGCACCGATTCAAAGATCGGCATCGGCCAGGAAGCGCCAGGGGTGACACCACCGGTCTACTGGTGGGAGGAATCCCGCGCGCCTTCAGGACTGGCCTTTTACACCGGCAGCGAGTTCCCGGAATGGCAGAACAACCTGTTCATGGGCTCCCTGTCGCGCCAGCAAATCCACCGCCTGGTCCTGGACGGCCATGAAGTGGTCCACGAAGAGGTGCTGCTGACCAACGAACTGGGACGTATCCGAGATGTCCGCCAGGGGCCGGACGGCATGTTGTACGTGCTGGTCGAGGAACAAAACGACGGTCTCTACCGGATCGAACCGGTCGACTGATCGTCCACCTACGCGTTCTCATCAAAACGCTCGTCGTACCCTGGGTGCGACGGGCGTTTTTTTGGATGAGCTATCGGGGATCCGCTGATCCATTCCCGCGCCTGCGGCCGGGCCTCAGACAATGGATCAGCGTTTGTTCCGCCTGGGCACTGGCTGCCCCTGGCGGCGCATCGTCGCTGTCAAGGCATCGACCACGGCACGCAGGGCTTCCAGGCGGGCGTGGTGTTTGTTGTTGGCAGCGACCAGGGTCCACGGTGCATGCTCGGTGGACGTCTGCTGGAACATCTCCTCGGCCGCCTCGATGTAGGAGTCCCAGCGCTCCCGGTTGCGCCAGTCTTCCTCGGTCAGCTTCCAGCGCTTGAAGGGGTTGTCCTGACGCTCGCGAAAACGCCTGAGCTGCTCATCGGGGTCGATGTGAAACCAGAGCTTGACCAGCGTCACGCCGTCATCGGCCAGCATCTTTTCGAAGGCGTTGATCTCCCCGTAGGCACGACGCCATTCCGAATCGCTGGCCAGCCGCTCCACGCGTTCCACCAGTACCCGACCAAACCAGGAGCGATCAAAAATGACCAGCTCCCCGGGTCCCGGCAAACGCGACCAGAAGCGATACAGGTAATGCCGCGCCTGCTCCCAGGGTGCCGGTGCGCCAATGCGATAGACCTTGTAGCCCCGGGGATCAATACGTCGAACCAGACGCAGGATGGCTCCGCCCTTGCCGGCTGCATCCATGCCTTCGACGTTAATGATGGCGCGGCCGCCCTGGGCGTAAATGGCCTGCTGCAGAACGAGCAGATCCAGTTGCAAGGCCTTCAGCGTCCGCTTGTACTCCTTCTTTGGTAACTTCGGCCGCGCTAACTCCAACGTCGCGAGTTGTCCTGGCATTGTCTTGTTCACATGCTTTGCCTCCGGAAGCATGGCACGTCCCGGCGTCCCACGAGACATGATAGCTTTATCAGGTCGTGAATCAGCGGAGGAAACCGGTGGCCCTGCGCAACCAGATCCAGCTCATCAGTTATGCGGACCGCCTCGGCGGTGATCTGAAAACCCTGAACAAGGCACTGCAAGAACTGGGCGATGCGATAGGTGGCCTGCACCTGCTGCCATTCTATCCCTCCAATGCCGACGCCGGCTTCTCGCCTCTGACGCACAAGGAAGTGGATCCGCGTTTCGGCGACTGGACGGACATCGAGCGCCTCGCCGAGCGCTACGATCTGTGCGTGGATCTCACGGTCAACCATATTGCCGACGAGTCCGAGCAATTCCTCGACTTCCTGGCCAACGGCTTCGCCTCGGAACACGCCGACCTTTTCGTGCATGTGGACCGGATGGGGGAGATCACCTCCGATGACCTGGCCAAGATCCATATCCGCAAGGAGAAGGAGCCGTTTCGCCAGGTGGTGTGTGACAACGGTGACAGCAGCCGCGTCTGGTGCACCTTTACCGAACGTCAGATTGACCTGAACTGGGAATCGCCCCAGACCTATGCGCTTATGGAGGACTACATTCGCTTCCTGACCGAGCGCGGCGTGCGACTATTCCGGCTGGATGCCTTCGGATACACGACGAAGCGCATCGGCACAAGCTGCTTCCTGGTGGAACCGGATGTCTACACGATGCTGGGCTGGGTCCGAAACACCGCCGCCCGCCACGGCGCCGGCGTGTTGCCCGAGGTACATGACCACAGCAGCTACCAGTACGCCATCGGTGCCCGCGATATGCACCCCTACGGCTTCGCCCTGCCACCGCTGCTGCTGTACTCGCTGCTCGATGCCAACAGCGTGCACCTGAAGCACTGGCTGCGGAACTGCCCCCGGAACATGATTACCGTGCTCGATACCCACGACGGCATCTGCATTCCGGACGTTGAGGGCGTGCTGCCCGAAAGCTGCATCGCGGCATTGATCGACAACATTTCAGCGCGCAGCGCCGACCCGATCCTGCGCCGTTCGGCGGCCAATGTGCATAGCGTCGGCGCCATCTATCAGCTCACCTGCACCTTCTATGACGCGCTGATGCGCAACGACGACGCCTACATCGCGGCCCGCGCGATTCAGTTCTTCACTCCTGGCATCCCGCAGGTGTACTACGTCGGTCTGCTCGCAGGCTGCAACGACAATGAACTGCTGGAACAGACTGGCGAAGCCCGTGACATCAACCGGCATTACTATGATCTGGAAGAATTTCACCAGGCGCTGCAGCAGCCGGTGGTTCAACGCCTGCTGACCCTGATGCGCTTCCGCAACAGTTACCCGGCCTTCAATGGCGAGTTCGAACTGAATTTTTCCAATGAGTTTTCGGTGGATATGGCCTGGCGCGACGGCAGTCGCTATTGCCGACTGTTTGTGGACCTGAATTTCAAGACCGCGGATATCGGCTATCACGACGTGAAAACAGGCAAACTGCGTCACTTTCGCTGCTAGGGAAACACTGATCTATTCGCTCGCCTGCGTTGGAGTCGCATTTTTCTCCGAGGCAAGGCGCGCTGTACCGCGCCGCAGTCATTCTGCGGTCAAGCAGCGCAACGCAGCAGTCGGGGAAACTGCGCGGGATGGCGCGGAGAAAAGTGGTTCTGGCTCCCACTGCTGCCCACACCAGTGCTCGATGCCGCCATCCTGACGGTCATCACCGCCAACGCAAGGCCCACAAGACGACAAGACTGACACAGCCCCTGAGACTCGATTACGGGCCGGACGATTCACGCTTTGCCGGCAGTATCAGAGAGACCATCGACACCGACATGCTTGATTCAGAGCTTAATGATCTGGAACGCTGCAAGAACCGCCCCTGGCGCAAGCGCGCTGCAGGATGGATCAGCATGACATTCCGCAGCCATTTATGAGGACCTGAATGGCCAAACTGTTACTCAACCTGCGCAGCGTTCCCGAGGACGAGGCGGATGACGTTCGCGCCATGCTGCGCGAGCACCGCATCGAATTCTACGAGACCGAGGCCAACCGCTGGGGATTGACCGCCGGGGGCATCTGGTTGCGACATGACGAGGACAAGTCCCACGCCAAGGATCTGATGGCCGACTACCAGGCGCGCCGCTTTGCCGAGGCCCGCGCCGAACACGAGCGGCAGAAGCGCGAGGGAACCGCGCCCAGCACCTGGGATCTGCTGCGTCGGGATCCGGCGAAGTATCTGCTTTACCTGGCATTGGTCGGCGTCATCATTTACTTCTCGGTGATGCCCTTCCTCAATCTCGCACGATGAAACGGCGACGGCTTCTGCAGGGCGCCGGTTCCGCCGGGCTGCTGCTGGGACTGCCGGTTCCCGTCTGGAGCCTGCAGGGCAACCCCGACAGCAAGACCGGTCTGGTTCTCGACCCGCGGTTTCTCGATCACATGATCCGACGGGGTCACCCTGAATCACCAGACCGCCTGCGGCACATCCAGACACTCTTTGAAGCCGAGGGCCTTTTCGGGGAATGCCGCCGCATCACGCCGAAAGATCACCCGGGCGACAGCCTGTACCGCCTGCATGGCGAAGACCACATCGACAGCATCGCCAGCCGCTACCCGGATGCCCATCGGGTCGCGCTGCTCGCCAGCGGCGGCGCCATCGCCGCGGCGGAAGCCATCATGACCGGTGACATCCGCCAGGCCTTCTGCGCCAGCCGCCCACCCGGCCATCATGCGCAGAACACCGGCGAGGAAGAGGGCTTCTGCTACTACAATCACATCGCCATTGTCGCCCGTCACCTGCAGCAGCAACACGGGCTGGAGCGGATCCTGATCGGGGACTGGGACTACCATCACGGCGATGCCACCGAGGCCATGTTCTACGATGATCCCTCGGTGCTGTTCTTCTCGACCCATGACCTTCACGCCTATCCGGGCACCGGTCATGCCTCGCGGCGCGGCACGGGTGACGGTGAAGGCTATTCGATCAACGTGCCACTGGAGTGCGGGGACGGCGACAGCCGTATCATCGGCGCCTTCGAGAACCGCCTGCTACCGGCAGCCGATACCTTCAAGCCCGATTTCGTCCTGATTTCCGCCGGCTTCGACAGCCGAAAGGATGACCCGCTGGGTTGCTTCGAGGTCACGGATCGCGGTTTCACCGAACTGAGCCGCCTGATGCTGGATATCGCCAAGCGTCACTGCGACGGCCGCCTGCTGTCGATCC
>SKGQ01000041.1 GCA_007117515.1 Ectothiorhodospiraceae bacterium
CAGCCGGAGCCTCCGGCGACCTCCCTGGTGCCGCGGGAGCGGCAAGGCCCGCGGACGCCGGAGCCACTGGCGACTGCGTCGCCGCAGCGTTCCGCGCCGGAGTGGGTGCCCGAGCCGGGTGTCAACAATGGCGCATCCAACGGCCGCCAGATCGCGCTGGAGCGTCGGCGTGATGCGGCTCGGCGCGGCAAGAAGGCACTCAAGGGCGCCAATGCCCGGGCCGAGGGCATGGCGCGCATGGGGTCGGCTCGGTCCCGTCAGCTCGAGGCCTTGTCTCGCTCGCAGGACGTTGACTGCTCGGCAATGAGTGGGCGCGAAATCTGCCGTCTTCGGCGTTATGCCCTGTCCAATGAGGGCAAGGCGGCCGTGGCGTCCGAGATGCGCCGGGAAGACCTGCTGAAAGACCGTAGTCATGGTTCCTCGTCGCATTCCGACGAGGCGCATTCCGCGTCCCGGCCGGCGCCGGAAGAGCGGGTTGCCGAAGAGGCTGTCGAGGCGGGTTTCCAGGCCCTCTGTGACCAGGTCGAATCGACCCCGGCGGACGCCGGCGGCGTGACCGAGCCGATGGTTTCCTCGGTGCGAGCCCTGTGCATGGCCCGGCGCGAGGCGATGGCCAATCGCGGCAAGCGCGGCGTGCGTCAGCGGCGCCCCGGCGGCGGTCCCGGGCGCGATATATTCCCCCAGGAAGGTACCTGGAAAGCCGCCCAACGCAGGGGTTTCTCGACCCGGGAGATTGCCCGCCAGCGGCGCGAGGAACTGTGTCAGATCGGCCGCGGTTCGTCGGATCCGGCACGGCCCTGTGGCCGCCAGAAGATCGAGCCTGCGGCACCGGTGAAGGTCGAGGAGAGCGCGACCCTGTCCGGCGGGCGCGTGACCGGAACGCAGGTGCAGCGGGCTTCTGCGGTCACCGGCACCGAAGCGGGCAGTTGCAGTGCGATAACCGGCACCGAATACCTCAGCCTTGAGCATTACGATCGGTACTGCGGTCAGCGTCCGGCTGGTGGGCCTGGAAAGGTTGGCCAGACCCATACCGCCAGCGGTCAGTCTGTCAGCGGTACCGAGGTCGGTCGGTCGTCGCGTGTGACCGGCGATGAAGCGGGTTCCTGCGGTTCCGTGACCGGGACCGAGTACCTTGCCTCGGAGCAGTTCGAAGGGTTCTGTGGCACGCGGCCCGAACCGGGAACGCGCAAGGTCAATGTGATGCCGACGCGCGGTGGCGAAGAAGTTTCCGGCACGACGGTTGGTCGTAGCCCCTCGGTTACCGGTGATGAGCCCGGTTCCTGTCGGAGCATTACCGGCACCGAGTATTTGAATGAAGCGGCGAGCGAAGTGCCCTGCGGCACGCCGTCGGCCGATGGCGTGCCCAAGGTCGGCGTTATGCACACGCTCAAGGGGCGCGAGTTGACCGGGACCGAGGTGGGCCGTTCGACGCATGTCACCGGTAATGAACATGGTAGCTGCAAGCCGGTGACCGGAACCGAGTATCTCGGTCAGGAGCAGTTCAACAGGTTTTGTGGCACGCAGCCGGCGGCAGCCCCAGCTCCGGAAAAGGTGCAGGAACTGCGCACGCTCGGCGACCAGACCATCACCGGCACGGCCATTGGCCGTAGTTCGCGGGTCACCGGTGACGAGAGTGGGTCCTGTGGCCACCTCACCGGCACGCCGTACTACAACAAGGCGGATTTCGGCGACCTTTGTCGAGAGCCCTCCGCCGGCGGTGTGCCCAAGGTCGGCGTGATGCATACGCTGCGGGGCAGGGAAGTGCTGGGAACGAAGGTCGGCCAATCCCTGAATGTTACCGGCGATGAATATGGTGGCTGCAAGCCGATCACGGGTACCGAGTACGTCGGGTCTGATCACTACCAGGCATTCTGCGGGTCCAGCCCGGAAGCGCCACCGGAAAAGGTCACTGTCGGCCGCACCTGGAATCAGCAGTCGGTTTCCGGGTCCGCAGTGGGTCGTTCCAGCCGTGTAACGGGGGATGAGTACGGTGCCTGTAAACCGGTCAGCGGAACGCAGTACATCGGGCCCGACCAGTACGACCGCTTTTGTGACACGCCTGAAACCAACGCTGCGGATCAGCGGGTCGCTGAACGACGCGCAACGCCCGGCCATGCGGTGTCCGGCAGCCAGCCGGGCCATGACGAGCGTGTAACCGGAACGGAACGTGGTGCCTGCCAGAATGTGTCGGGTGCGCCTTATGTGGGTGCCGACGAGTTCGACCAGGTCTGCCCGACGGGTAATTCACAGCTGCATCCGCGTTTCCAGCGAGAGGGTTCGCGGGTTGCCGCGCCGGCGCCGGAACCGCGGCCGATGCCCAACGCCGGATTCAGCGTGGAAACACCGGCGCGGACCGCGCAGGAACGTCGGGAGCGTCGCGTGACCGGGACTGCCTATGGAAACTCGAGCAGCATCACCGGGCCGAGCAACAAGGCTATGGGTCTGGTTTCCGGTACCGATGAGTTCCGGTACCCGGCTCGCGGCGAGCAGGCTGCGCCGGTCGAGCCGGAGCCGGCGGCATCCGCTGCAGAGCGGGTGACAGTCAACGGCAGCAGTAACGGCGTCACCATCACCGGCGATGACTGGCAGCGTGGCAACAACATTACGGGGACCGAGGGCTTTTCGACCCGGCGCAACATCACGCAGCGCGGAAACCCCCGCGGCGAAGGGCGCACGGCCTACGCCAATCGGGAGCTGGAGCGGAAAGAGGTACCGCCCAGCAAGATCACCGGGTCCTCCGGCAACAGTGACGGCGGTTCGCTGGTGACACTGTCCGGCGGGGCTCGGGGCTGAAGCGGATAGGGGTGCCGAAAGGCCATGAGTCTGCGACGGCGCAGCAAAACGCCACTGGGTTCGCGCTATGTCATGGCGCCGGGCAGCCCGGCACCCCGGCCGCGGCAGGATGTCGTGCCCGGGGTGCCGGACAAGGCGCCGGCGGCGGCACCGGAGCAGGCCGCGAAGGTCATGCGGCTGGAGCCGGGCCATCCGTTGGCGGACCAGGCGGCCAACGAGACGCTTTACGCATACGAGCAGGCGTTCCGCCAGCGCTTTGAAAGGCTGGTCCCGGTGCTCCGGGAGCTTCACGCCACGCAGCATGCGCTGTCGTTCCCGGAGCGGGCCAGGGAGCTGATCGCGGAGTCGCTCGGTTTCGAGGCGCCCGGGCGGCTCCTGGAGGATGCCTGGATCAACGGGCTGGATACGCGGGCCTTGTACCTGCATGGGACCTTCGAACTGTTCGAGCAGGTCGTGAATGGCTACTGGACGGGGCGGGACGATCTGGTGAATGAAGCGGAATGTGCAACCGCGTATTTTCTGGATTGCGATTTCCACGAGGTGGATATATCACCCTGTTCCGATGGACGGCTGCTGGGACTGCGCAGGTTCATCCTGCGCCTGCCGGACCTGGCGGTGCGCACCAGAAGCCATGCCGGGGCGCTGTTTGATGTGGAAGAGGATGTTCGATACTGGACGCGGCGCGAGTTGCTGCGATACCGGGAAGGTCAGCCGACATCGGCTGACGTGCCGAGCCGCTACCTGAAGATAGCCGTGTATCACTTCAGTAGCCGGGATCCGGCACATGAGGGATGCATGGCGCACGGCAGCAACGAGCGCGATGCCGCGGATGCCGCACTGAAACAGTTGCGCAGCTTTCGGCAGGCCATCGAGAACACGTTCTGCTGCGGTGCGTCGGTGGATACCTTGTTGATCGGTGTCGATACGGACACGGATGCCATCAAGGTCCATGTGCCGGATGCTGAAACGCGGATGAGCGTTTACCGCTTTGTCGACAGCGCTGCGCTATACCAGCAGACCCGGGACCTGAGTCCGCAGGAGGCGTCACTGCAGGTCTACCAGGCTCTGCAGCAGGCCATCGGCCAGCAGGGTTGGGGCCGCGGCAAGGGCCAGCCCCATGAGGGGATGCTGCGACTGGTCACGCGGTTGCTGCTGAGCAATCTGTCGCAGCTCGATTACGTGGCCCGCTACCACGATGGACGGTACGCGGATGGAGGACACCGGGAACGATTGATCCTGGTGGGCCATGAGGTGGAAGAGATGCAGGTGCGGAATTTCGCCTACTTCGCCCATCTGGAGACGCTGGAAGAGGGCGGTCCGGGTCTGGATGTGGGGGTGGAGAAGATCTTCCGCAAGCTCAATACCGAGCGCGGCCTGCCCATCCCCGTGGTCGTGCACTATCGCTACGACCGGCATGTGCCGGGGTCGCGGGAACGGGTGGAGAAACGCTGCCGGCGCATCCGGCGCGTGATTCTGGAACGATACCGGGAGCTGGCGGATCAGGGCCTGCTCGGGTGCCACATGGTGATTCGGGACAAG
>SKGQ01000143.1 GCA_007117515.1 Ectothiorhodospiraceae bacterium
CCATTGGCCAGTGGACCGTAAACGATGTAGCTGTGCCCCGTGACCCAGCCGACATCGGCCGTGCACCAGTACACTTCGCCATCCTTGTAATCGAACACGTAGTGATGGGTCATGCTGGCGCCCAGCAGATAACCGCCCGTGGTATGCAGTACACCCTTGGGCTTGCCGGTGGAGCCGGAGGTGTAAAGGATGAACAGCGGATCCTCCGCGTCCATTTCTTCCGGCGGGCAGTCGGCGGAAACGGCAGCCACTGCCTCGTGGTACCAGACGTCGCGCTTGTCGTCCCACTCCACCTTGCCACCGGTGCGCTGAACCACGAATACGGTCTTGACGTTGGGGCACTCTTCCAGCGCCACGTCGGCGTTGGCCTTGAGCGGGAAGTAGCGGCCACCGCGGGCGCTCTCGTCGGCGGTAATCAGCACCTGACAGTCGGAGTTGATCATCCGGTCCTGCAGCGCCTGCGGCGAGAAGCCGCCAAAGACAATGGAATGGATCGCGCCGATCCGGGCGCAGGCCAGCATGGCTACCGCCGCTTCGGGGATCATCGGCAGATAGATGCAGACGCGGTCTCCCTTCTTGACGCCGCGCTCCTTCAGTGCGTTGGCGAAGCGGCTGACTCGCTCGTGCAGATCGCGGTAGGTGATGTGCTGTGCTTCGGTGGTTTTCGGATCATCCGGTTCCCAGATGATGGCGGTGCGGTCACCGTGGGTCTCCAGATGCCGATCGACACAGTTGTCGGCGACGTTGAGCTTGCCGCCTTCGAACCAGCTGATCCTTCCCTCTGTTAGATCGGAGTTGTCGACCTTGTCCCAGCGCTTCATCCAGCGCAGGCGCTCGGCCTGTTCGGCCCAGAAATTATCCTTGTCGTCTATGGACCGGCGATACATCTCCTCGTAGCCGGCCCGATCAATATGGGCCGCTTTGGCAACTGCCTCCGGAACCGGATAGGTCTTCTCTGCCATGATGTCTTTCCTCCTCTCTGAAAAAGGTAAGGTCGCCGGATTACCAACAACGGTAGCGCCTCGCCGAAATCGTTATCGTATTCCGCGCCTGATGGCGCTTGCTGCTAGCCTAGCAGGCCGGCTTGCTGCCAGCGCGGTGGCGGCAATCTTTTCTTGCCGTGTTCTTGCTCCCCAGCCTTTCAGGCTCATCCGATACAGCCCGTGATCGTGCCCCGGCAGGCGCCAGATCACGGGCCGCAGCAGAAAGCAATCCCCATGCCGTAAAGAACAAAGTCTTTGTCGGTCCGGGGCTTGCGTCAAGCTGCCCGAACGTGAACCGGGTCACAGACGATACAATGTTACGGATGGTGACGCCAAACATGGTGCAGTGGATGGATCGGCACCGTGTGCGGTTCACGGTCGTTGTTGTCTGCGGCGAGCCCGCGGGATGCCGAGTCGCTGCCTTTTCTCCCATAGTGCCTTGCGGCTGATGCCGAGTCGGCGGGCCAACTCGGTCTCCGTCAGCACGTCTTCGTGCTCGCGCACGTATTGGCAAAAATAATCCTCCAGTGACAGATCGGGTGTGCCTCCCGGCCGCTGGTAGCCCTGGGGTCGGTCACTCATGCCCAGCAGGTCCGGTGTCAGCACCGTGCTGTCACTCAGGATAACGGCCCGTTCGATGGCATTCTCCAGTTCACGCACGTTGCCTGGCCAGCTGTATGTGCGAATTGCCTCCAGCGCATCGTTTGAAAAGCGCATTGGTGGCTGGTTCAGGCGCTTGCAGCCGCGCTCGAGAAGAAAACGGGCCAGATCCACCACGTCTTCGCCGCGTTCGCGCAGCGGCGGCAGACGGATTTCCATGACATTGATCCGGAAGTAAAGATCCTCACGAAATTCGCCGCTCTGTGACAGTCGGGCCAGGTCCCTGTGCGTTGCCGCCACCAGGCGGACGTCCACCTGGCGGGAGGCTGCCGATCCGACGCGACGAATTTCGCCTTCCTGCAGCACCCGCAGCAGGCGGGCCTGGGCCGCCGGTGGCAGCTCACCGATTTCATCCAGAAACAGCGTGCCGCCATTGGCTGCCTCGACCAGCCCCTGACGCACACCGACGGCGCCGGTAAAGGCGCCTTTCTCGTGACCGAACAGTTCTGCCTCGATCAGGGATTCCGGAATTGCGGCACAGTTGACCGCAATCAGCGGCGCGTCGGCCCGCCGACTGTTGGCGTGCAGGGCGCGCGCGACCAGTTCCTTGCCGGTGCCGGATTCACCGAGGATCAAAACCGTGGTATCCGTCGGCGCGACCTTGCCGATGCGTTCGAACACCTCCTGCATGGGGATGCAGTTGCCGACAATCCCCGCAACCGGGTAGCTGCGCTCGATATCCGCCTGCAGGGCCGCATTCTGCCGTTCCAGGCGGTTTTCCTTCAGCGCCCGCTCGACCGTCAGCAGCAGCTCGTCGTTGTCGAATGGCTTCGCCACGTAATCCACCGCGCCCTGTTTCATCGCCTCCACCGCCGAGCGGACGCTGGCGTAGCTGGTCATGATGATGCTGGGCACCTCAGGTGCCAGCTGCAGAACGTCGGTACCGGGTCTCCCGGGCAGACGCAGGTCAGCAATGATCAGATCGAATCCGTCCAGGTTCCAACGTGATTCAGCATCCTCCACCGACGCAGAATCGCTGACCTGGTGCTGTTGGCGCTCCAGCAGGCGGCGCAGCGATCGACGGATGATTTCCTCGTCCTCGATCAGCAGAATCCTTGCCATGGTGTCAGGCCTCCTCGGTTTGCTGCGCGGACGCCGTGTTCAGCGTCAAGGTCACGGCCGTGCCAGCGGCGTCGCTGTCTATATCCAGCGCGCCACCGCAATCGCGAATGATGTTGTACACCAGTGGCAGACCGAGGCCGGTTCCCTGGCCCGGCTGCTTGGTGGTGTAAAAGGGTTCCAGCACGCGGGCGATGGAGTGTTTCTCGATGCCGCAGCCATTGTCGCGCACCCGAATAAGCACTTGCCGCTCCAGGATCCGGGCGGTAACCCTGACCCGACCGTCAGCGCGATCGTGGCAGGCGTCGGCCGCATTGGTGAACAGATTGACGAACACCTGCACCAGCGGCTGAGACTTCGCCTCTACCTGCAGGTCCACCGGCACGCGGTTATCGAAGCGCAGATTGCGCGCGCGTCTACTGAGCATCGTCAATCGTGTGGCCTCCGCCACCGTCTCATGCAGATTGACGGCTTCCAGTGAACCTGCCGAAAGCGGGCTGCCACCGTGCGCGTAGCGCACCAGGCTCTGGACGATGTTATTGATGCGTTGCGCCTGATGCAGGATATCGTCCGCACAGTCCTGGACCTTTGCCGGGTCGGGCTCGTCGCGCAACTCCTGGGCCAGACAGGTGATGCCGGTAACCGGGTTGCCGATCTCATGGGCTACGCCGGCCGCCAGCCGACCGATCGATGCCAGCCGCTCACTGTGTGCAAGCTCCTTCTCCAGTACCTGCAGGTCGGTGAAATCCTCGATCAGCAACACCGTATCGCCGCTGCGATCACGTCCGGGTTCCTCGATGCTGGCCTTATGCAGGCTGTACCAGCGCGTCTGGCCGGATTCCTGGACTTGCTGCCGGTGCCAATGGGTTTCGCTGTCGTTCAGGAATTCGCTGAGCAGGTTGCCCCAGGGCGGTGGCAGTTCGTCAAGACGCCGGCCGATGACATCGGACAAGGCGATTCCGGTCAGCTTTGCAATGGCCGGATTCCAGCGCACCAGACGGTTGCCATGGGCCAGCGCGCAGACACCGACCGGGAGGTCCTCGATGATCTGCCGGTGATAGCGGCGCAGGCGGTCGAGTTCCGCGGCCAGTCCGCGCAGGCGCGTGCGGGAGGTTTCCAGCCGATCCTCGATCAGGCGAACGTTCTGGGCTCGGGTCGCCGGGTCCTCCTGTTCCAGTTCCAGTCGGTGGTCGACAATCATCCGCGCCAGCACCGGTCCCATCATTCCCGACAGATTGCGCTGGATGCGGATCCGCAGATCATGCAGCGCGCCGGGCCGGTCCTCCTTCCAGTCCATGGCCAGATCCCGTAGAGCCCGTTCCACCTCGGCCGAGGCGGTATTGCGACCCATGACCGAGGCCAGGCGCTCGACGAACTGGGCCGGCGATGCGGCGCGCAGATCACCGGCGGGAAAGGAGGGGGTGAGTTCCCGGCAGGTCGAGGCAGTATCCCGCTCCGCATCGTTCTGGCGGCCGAGGAGGGAAACCAGCACGAACAGGATTGCGTTGATGCTCAGCGACCAGAAGGTGGCCGACTGGTACATCTCCGGCGAACCGACGGCGGCCTCCGAGGTCAGGCTGAACCAGCTCAGTACGCTGTGACCGGTCAATGGTGGCAGCAGCGCGGTCAGCACCCAGACCGTGGCGCCGGCCACCAGACCGGCGATGAAGCCGTTGGCGGTGGCGCGGGGCCAGAACAGCAGGCCGAGAATACCGGGCAGGAGCTGGGCCATGGCGAGAAATGAGATCAGTCCCCAACCCACCAGGCCGGTGCCGACCTCCATGAGCAGATAGAAGATGTAGCCAGCAGTGATGACCGCGACGATCAGGGCCCGCCGGGTCCAACGCAGGGCGCCGTAAAGATCGTGCCGTGGCTGCACGCCGGCAAGGGGCAGCAGCAGGTGATTCATCGCCATGGAGGAAATGGCCAGGGTCGACACCACGATCATGGCACTGGCCGCCGAGATTCCGCCCAGGTAGGCGATGATGGCCAGGGTCGGCGAGCCGCTGGCCAGGCTCAGGCCGAGTACATGGTAGTCGGGAGAGGTTTCTGGTTGCAGCACCTGAGCCGACCAGAGAATCGGCGGGATCACCAGGGTCAGCGCCAGCATGTAGAGCGGGAAAGCCCAGCTCGCCGTGTACAGATGCCTCGAGCGGATGTTCTCGGTGAACAGCATATGGAATTGCCGGGGCAGCAGAAAACCGGCGGCAAAGGCCAGAACCAGAAAACTGGGCCAGGCTCCTCCCTGCGCCGGACCATACAGGTCCTCGATCAGTTGCGGGTTCTCCGCCAGATGTTGCTGCAGGCCGGCAGGACCACCGAAGGCCTGGTAGATGGCGACGCCGGCCACGAGCATGAGGGCAAACAGCTTCATCACCGATTCGAAGGCGATTGCCACCACCATGCCCTCGTGTTTCTCGCGCGGCGTGACGTGACGGGCGCCGAAGATAATCGCGAACAAACTGACGATAAGGACGAACCAGAGGGCCAGCACCTGGGGTGAGGAATCCTGACTCAAAACCACCGTGGATTCGGTCACCGCGCGGATCTGCAAGGCGATGTAGGGCAGAACGCCGGCCAGCATGAGCAGGGTGACCAGGACGCCCACCGGCTGACTGTTGAAGCGGAAGGCGAACAGGTCGGCGACCGAGGATAGCTGGTAGGTACGCGTCAGGCGCAGGATCGGCATGAGCAGGACCGGCGTCAGCACGAACGCAAGGGTTACCCCCAGGTAGATCGTGAGGAACAGCAGCCCCTGCTGTTCGGCAAAACCGACACTGCCGTAATAGCTCCATGAAGTTGCGTAGACACCCAGGGACAGGACGTAGACTGCGGGATGCCGGACCAGCTTGCCTGGCAGCCAGCGTTTCTCCGCAGCATGGGCAATCAGGAACAGCAGCAGCAGGTACAGGATCGCGCTGATCGACAGCGTTGTCAGATCAATTTGCATGGCGTCGTGCCCGCCCGGCGAGCCAGGCGGACAGACCGATGATCAGCAGCCATAGCAGGTAGACCACGTACCAGGGGGCGGGCAGTTGCATCCACCAGCCGGCGAACGGGGACGCCAGCAGGAACAGCGAGAACAGGAAAAGCAGCACGCTGGCCGCTCCCGGCCCTTGCTCAGTGGGCTGCGCCATCGGTATTCGCTCCTTCCAAGGCGACCTAAGGAAACACTGCTCCATTCCCGCGTCTGCGCCCGGGACCGGTTTTGGTCATTTGGCAAGGCGCGGTGCCGTGTTTCCTGAATCGTTCGATGCGTGTTTCCGCATCTTGATTGTTTGTTACTAAAGGTAGCATCCGTGGCCGTTTCTGGCCAGTCATGCCGGACCGTCCGTTTCCGTCACCCGTGCCAGGCCACGAAGCCGTTCGGGCTGCCAGTGGGTCTTGGCCCATTGCCAGAGGGTATCCACCGATGCCCGCCGGAGATCCGCCGGTGGTGATTGCTGCAGCCGCTGCAGGGCCAGCCACAGGTTTTCACCCGGCTGTCGGTCATCCAGCGGCGCTGCGCCTTGTTGCTTGCTCAGTTTGTAGCCCCTGGTGTCAACCAGCACCGGCAGGTGTGCGTAGAGCGGGGAAGTCAGTCCAAGATGGCGTTGGATCAGGCGTTGCGGAGGGGTGCACCAGAGCAGGTCATGGCCGCGCACCACATGACTGATGTCCCCGGCGCCGTCGTCCACGGCCGCGGCCAGATGGTAGGACGGCAGACCGTCCGTGCGTCTGACGATGAAGTCGCCGATGGTCTCCGCCAGGCAGGTCCGGATCGGACCCTGGAACTGATCGTCGAAGCTGTCGCTTTCCTGATTGACGCGCAACCGCAGGGTGCGGGGTTGGCGTCCCGGCGGCAGGCCGTTGCGGCAGGTTCCAGGGTATAAGGGACCGTTGGGGCCTGGGCGGCCATGGGCACGCAGGTCGCTCCGGCTGCAACCGCAGTCGAACAGGTGTCCCTCGGCCTGCAATTCGGCCAGCGCGGCCAGGTGCTGTTCGCGTCGACTACTCTGGAAGGTGACGGCAGCGTCCGGCTGCAGTCCGTGGGCGTCGAGACTGCGCAGGATCGCGTCGCTGGCGCCCGGCAGTTGCCGGGGCGGATCGATGTCGTCGATTCGCACCAGCCAGCGGCCGGTGTGACGGCGGGCCTCGAGATAGCTGCAGATGGCACTGAGCAGCGAACCTGCATGCAGGGGGCCGGTTGGGCTTGGCGCGAAGCGACCGCAGTAGGGTGCAGCCGGTGTTTCGGTTTCATCCATCCTTTCAGGGCCTTCATGCTTCTGCGCTTGCAGGGTTGCGCGCCAGTATCGCATGCACCTTTGCATGCGACGGAGTGGTCAGGATAATGACGCATCCGCCGGATTGACTGTCCGGCATTCCTGCACTCTTCCTGGGTACCGGTGACGCAGCATGCGGCTGAAGACAATCCGACTCGCCGGGTTCAAGTCCTTCGTTGATCCCACCTCGGTGCACCTGCCCGGTCAACTGGTGGGCATTGTCGGCCCCAACGGTTGCGGCAAGTCCAACGTCATTGATGCCGTCCGCTGGGTCATGGGCGAGAGTTCGGCGCGCCACCTGCGCGGCGAGTCCATGACCGACGTGATCTTCAATGGCTCCGGCAGTCGGAAGCCGGTGGGTCAGGCTTCCATCGAGCTTGTGTTCGACAATGGTGACGGGGCACTGGGTGGCAAGTACGCCGCCTATGCCGAGATTTCGGTCAAGCGGCAGGTCAATCGCGAGGCCCAGTCACAGTATTTTCTGAATGGCGCACGCTGCCGCCGCCGCGACGTCACCGACGTGTTTCTCGGCACCGGACTGGGGCCTCGCAGCTACGCGATCATCGAGCAGGGCATGATCTCGCGGATTATCGAGGCCAAGCCCGAAGAGCTGCGGGTCTACCTGGAGGAGGCGGCCGGCATCTCGCTTTACAAGGAGCGCCGTCGGGAGACCGAGCGTCGGATCCGCGACACCCGCGAGAACATGGATCGGTTGAATGACGTCCGCGACGAGGTCGGTCGGCAGCTGGAGAAACTCAGCCGGCAGGCGAAGACCGCCGAGCGCTATCGTGAGCTGAAGGCCGACGAGCGCCGGTTGCGCGCGGAGTTGCTCGCGCTGAGGCTGCGGGGCATGAGCGAGCTTGTAGTCAGAGGCGAGCAGGAGCTGCTGCAGGGCCAGAATACGCTGGAGTCGGCCATTGGCGGCCAGCGAGCGGCGGAACGGGATATCACGCTCGTGCGGGAGCAGCAGGCCGAGCGCAGCGAGGCACTGAATGCGGCTCAGGGCCGTTATTATCAGCTCGGCAGTGACATCGCCCGCGTCGAGCAGCAGATCAGCCATCATCGTGATTTGCAGCGCCGCCGAAACGAGGAACGGGAGACCAACCAGCGTGCGCTGGACGAGCTGGACAGGAATCTCAAGCAGGACCTGGAGAAGCAGGCTGCGTTGCAGCAACGGCTGCGGACCCTGGAGCCCGAGACCGAGAAAGCGGTTGGTGAGGAGCAGCAGGCGGCTGCATCGGTGCAGGCCTGCCGCAGTGATCTGGACGCCTGGCAGAAAGCCTGGGAGCAATTCAATGCGCGGGTTGCCGAATCCGTACGCCAGGCCGAGATCGAGCGGACCCGGATCGAGCAGCTCGAGGAACAGGAGGATCAACTGCGCCGGCGCCTTGAGCGTCTGGCGCAGGAGCAGGAGACCCTGGACCCGGCACCGTTGCAGGAGGAACTGACGGCGCTGAAGCGAGCGGAAGCGGAGCATCTGCAAGAACGGGACGACCAGGCGACAGCGGTGGAACGGCAGGAAACGGCACTGGAAGGGTTACGTGCTGAGGAACAGGCCGCTGGCGAGGCGCTGCAGTTGGCTCAGGGTGAGTTGCAGCAGGCGCTGGCGCGACGTCAGTCGCTGGAAACCCTGCAGCAGGATGCGCTGGGTGACAGCGATGCCGCAGTCCGGCAGGTCCTCGACCGACTCGGGCTGGAACCCGGCGCCCGCCTGGCCCGGGAAATCCGGGTGGAATCGGGTTGGGAACATGCCGTGGAACGGGTCCTGGAGGACCGGCTGCAGGCGGTCTGCGGTGTTCTGGGTGACGATGCCCCCGGCCTGCTGACGGGGCTCGAGCATGGCAGTTTGACGCTGATCGATACCGACAGGGCGCCCCTGCCGATCGAGCATCGTCTGGATCTGCCCGATCTCGCTTCGCGGGTTCATGCGCGCTGGCCGGCTGCCGAATTGCTGGCGCATGTCTATTGTGCCGACTCGGTGGAGCAGGCGATGCGCCTGCGCGGAAAACTGGCACCCGGTGAATCCCTGATCTGTGCCGACGGTCACTGGATTGGTCCGCGCTGGATGCGCTGGACGGCGGCAAGCGATGCCCGCGATGGGGCGCTTGCGAGGCAGCGCGAACTGGATGCCCTGCAGCAGACCCTGTCCGAGCTGGAATCGCGGGTCAGTGCGGGTAAACAGCAGTTGCAGGACCTGCATGACCAGCGCGATGTCGCAGAGGGGGCGTTACGGCAGTCGCGTCAGGCCCAGGCGGAGGCGGCCGAGGCCCTGTCGCAGGTGCAGGGTCGCCGACAGGCGGTGAGTCAGCGATTGGCCGACATGCAGCAGCGTCTGGAGCGGCTGGATGGTGAGCGGGATGACATTGCCGAGCAGCAGGAAGAGGCTCGACGGCGGCTCGACGCGGCCCGCGGCCGGCTGCAGGACGCTCTGGATCAGGGTGAGGGTCTGGATCACGAGCGGGAGAGACTCGAGGGTGAGCGCACTCTGGCCAGAGAGGCTCTGGAGCTCGCCACGGCGCGTCATCAGGATTGTCGCGACAGGCACCATGAGCTTGCGCTCAAGCTGCGCGAGGCGGGCACGGTGACCACCTCGCTGGGCGAACAGATTGCGCGACTGCGCAGTCAGCAGCAGCGTCTGAGAGGGCGCGCCGCGGAACTGGATCAGGCCATGGCCGACGATGGTGACCCCACGGCGGAACTCGAAGCCCGGCGCCAGGGCCTGCTGCGAGAGCGCAGCGAGGCCGAGACCATGCTCGCGGCGCAGCGTCAGCAACTCGGCGAAGTGGATGCGC
Source organism: Ectothiorhodospiraceae bacterium (assembly GCA_007117515.1). Lineage (GTDB taxonomy): Bacteria > Pseudomonadota > Gammaproteobacteria > Nitrococcales > Aquisalimonadaceae > Methylonatrum. Next base: position 9,757 of record SKGQ01000143.1, read on the forward strand.
GGCTGCGGGAACTCGACCAGCAGCGGCTGGCCGCCGAAGCCCGTGCCGAGGAGCTGCGCGCTAGCCTGGAGTCGGCGCGGTTGCGACACCAGGAGCAGCGGACCCGGCGGCAGACACTGCTGGAGCAATTCGAGGAAACGGAGCGTGACCTGGAAGCCGTGCAGGCGGGGTTGCCCGACGAAGCCAGTGAGGAGGCCTGGCTGAAAAGGCTGTCGGAAACCGAGAACCGGATCAGCCGGCTTGGCAGCATCAATCTGGCTGCCATCGAGGAACATGCGGCTCTGGACGAGCGCAGTTCCTATCTTGAGCAGCAACACGCGGATCTGCATGAGGCGCTGGAGACGCTGGAAAGCGCCATGCGGCGCATCGATCGCGAAACCCGGCTACGCTTCCGTGACACCTTCGATCGGGTCAATGCGGGGTTACGCGACATGTATCCGCGGCTGTTCGGTGGTGGCGAGGCGTATCTGGAACTGACCGGGGACGATTTGCTGGATACCGGCGTCAGCATTCTTGCGCGCCCGCCGGGCAAACGGATCAGCACGATTCATCTGCTGTCCGGCGGCGAGAAGGCAATGACCGCGGTGGCGATGATCTTCGCCATCTTCGCGCTAAATCCGGCGCCATTCTGCATGCTGGATGAGGTTGATGCGCCGCTGGACGAGGCGAACGTCGGCCGCTTCTGCCAACTGGTGCAGGAGATGTCGAAACGGGTACAGTTCGTGTTCATTACCCACAACAAGAGCACCATGGAGATTGCCTCGCATCTGATGGGTGTGACCATGCATGAACCAGGGGTGTCGCGGCTGGTGGCGGTGGACGTGGATGAGGCCGTTGACATGGTCGAGGCCTGATCCTGCGTCACCGCCGCTGAATGCCGGTTCGGTCTTGTGCCGTGCCGGAGAGATAACGACCGGAATTTCGGGGGAACGGCAGGCTATATGGATGCGCTGCGCTGGATACTGCTGATTGTTGGGCTGGTGGTGATTGCCGGTCTGTACGCCTACTTTCGCTGGAAGGAGGGTCGCTTGACGCTGAACCTGCCTACCCGGAAGAGCCGGAAGGGCAACAAGCCGGCGCGTAGCCGCCGCTCGGAGCGCGATGTGGATGTGGCGCTGCGCGAACTGGACGATCTGGTGATCGATGATCCGGACTCGGAATCCGAGCCGGACATGGATCTGGAGATCACGCCGGACGATGGCCCGTTCACGGTGGACTGGGATGATCCGGACAACACGGTGTCCGCGCCGCGGGTGCGCCCAGTGACAGGGCAGAGAGCCCGCGAGGAGTCCGGGTCAGCGGCGGCCCCTGCGTCCGGCAGCAGTCAATCACTGGAGCAGGATCCGGCCTGGCAGGATGCCGGCGAGAAGCTGATCGTGCTGCATGTCACTGCGGGGCAGGGCTATGTGTTCACCGGGCCGCCGCTGATGGATGCACTGGAGCGGGTCGGTCTGCAGCATGGCATGCACGATATCTTTCACCACATGATCGATGCCCACAGCGGTCCGACACCCTTGTTCAGCGTTGCCAACATGCTCGAACCCGGGACATTCGACCTGCGAACCGTGGACCAGCTGGAAACACCCGGCGTGGTGCTGTTCCTGCAGTTACCGGGCCCGTTCGACGGCCTCACTGCCTTCGAGAAGATGCTCGAAACCGCGCGCCGGCTCGAGGATCAGCTCGGTGGTCAGCTCCTCGACCGCCAGCGCTGCGACCTGACCGGCCAGGCGGTGGAGCATCTGCGCGAGGAATTGCGCGAATACCGGCGTCGTGCGCGGCTCGCCGGCGGTCAGCGTCGCTGATCGAAGCGGAGGCGTGCCGGGATGAGCGAGACACCGCGCCTGCCGGCCTCGGAAGCCGCCGCCCGTGAACGCGTCGGCGCCCTGCGCGAGCAACTGGAACAGCATGATTACCGCTACTATGTGCTGGACGACCCCACCATCTCCGATGCCGATTATGATGCCCTGCTGCGCGAGCTGCAGGCCATCGAGGCGGCCTGGCCGGAGCTGATCGACCCCGCTTCGCCGACCCAGCGGGTCGGTGGCCGACCTGCCTCTGGCTTCTCCGAGATTGCGCACGCGGTCCCCATGCTGTCGCTGGACAATGCCTTCGACGCCGACGATCTGCGCGCTTTCGACCGTCGCCTGCGGGATCGTCTGGAGACCGATCGGGTGGCCTACGTGGGCGAGCCGAAACTGGATGGTCTGTCGGTCAGCCTGCATTACGAGAATGGTGCCCTGATCAGGGCCGGGACGCGGGGTGACGGCCGCACCGGCGAGGACATCACCGCCAATGTGCGGACCATTCGCAGCGTGCCGCTGCGACTGCTGGGTCGTGACTGGCCGGCGGTGCTCGATGTCCGCGGCGAGGTGGTCATCCGACGGCGTGATTTCGACAGTCTCAACGCACAGCGCCTGGCCCGCGGCCAGCGGCCGTTCGCCAATCCGCGTAATGCGGCGGCCGGCAGCCTGCGCCAGCTGGATCCGCGTGAAACGGCGCGACGGCCGCTGACCTTTTTCACTTTCGGTGTTGCCGAGGGTGCCGAGCTTGCCCAGGACACGCATCAGGCGGTGCTTGAAGCCCTGGGCCGCTGGGGCTTCCGGGTCAACGACCGCATCCGGCCGCTGAAAGATATCGACGCCTGCCTCGACTATGCCGAAACCCTGCTGCATGACCGCGACAGTCTGGATTACGAAATCGACGGCGTGGTGTTCAAGCTCGATGCACTGGCGGACCGGCAACGTCTTGGCTTCACGGCCCGTGCCCCCCGCTGGGCCATCGCCTACAAGCTGCCAGCGCGCGAGGCGACGACACGGGTGCGCGATATCATTGCCTCGGTGGGGCGGACCGGTGTGATCACCCCGGTGGCTGATCTGGAGCCGGTCGCGGTCGGTGGTGTTACCGTGAGCCGCGCGACCTTGCATAATCTGGATGAACTGCGGCGCAAGGATGTCCGCGTCGGCGATACGGTCATGGTGCGGCGCGCTGGCGACGTGATTCCCGAGATCACCAGCGTGATCCTCGATGCCAGGCCGGAGGATGCGATGCCCTGGCAGATGCCGGACCGTTGCCCGGTCTGTGCTTCGGATGTGATGCACATCGAGGGCGAGGTGGATTATCGCTGCATTGGCAGCCTGCGTTGCCCGGCACAGTTGAAGGAAAGCATCCGGCATTTCGCCTCACGCAAGGCCTTTGATATCGAGGGTCTGGGCGAGCGGGTCGCCGAACAGCTGGTCGAGGCCGGACTGGTCAGGGAGCCGGCGGACCTCTTCAATCTGCAAAAGCAGGAGCTGCTGACGCTGGAAGGCTTTGCCGAGATCTCTGCGGGTAACCTTCTGGACGGCATTGGCGAGCGGCGCCGGATTCACCTGGCGCGGTTGCTTTACGCCATCGGTATTCCCGGTGTTGGCGAGGAAACCGCGCGCCTGCTGGCGGAGCAGACCGGCAATATGGAATTCCTGCGTCAGGCGCCGGCGCTGCTGTTTTCGCTGATGCCGGCCATCGGTCGCACCATGGCCGATGAAATCCGCCATTTCTTCACCGATCGTGCGAACCGGGAAAGCCTTGATCGGCTGCTTGCATCGCTGACACTGGAGGGACTGGACGGCTTCGCGCCGGACTACGTCGCACGGCTGCAACCTGCGGCGCTGCTGACGGCGTTCGGTTTTCGCGGTCTGGGTCCGAAACGGGCGGCGCAGCTTGCAGCCAAGCTGGAGAGCCTGACGGATCTTGCGGACATGCCGCCGCAGCGCTATCCGCTGCCGTCGGCAGACGCAGCACGGTTACAACAGGTGTTCCGGGCGCAGCGGCACGAGCTCGCCGCCGTGGATGACTGTTTGCGTCGCTTTAATCTGCACTGGCGGGACCGCTCTGGCCCCCTGCCGGTACGGCACCAGGATGAACGGCTGACGCAGCCGCTGGCGGGCAGGACCTTTGTGCTTACCGGTGCGTTGGAGGGCATGACCCGGGACGAGGCCGCGGTGCTGATCGAGCAGCGCGGCGGCAAGGTGACGGGCAGTGTCTCCGGGAAAACGGATTACCTGGTGGCTGGTGAGGCCGCCGGGTCGAAACTGGCCAAGGCGCGGAAGCTGGGGGTTACCGTCCTCGACCAGGCCGGGCTGGAGCGTTTGCTGGCGTCGGACTGATGGTGTGCCTCACTCGTCATCCTGCGTGCGGTAGAGCATGACGTCCCCCGCATCGCGGAGGTCCCGCAAGTAAGCCTTTATCCGCTGATCCACCAGCATGGCCTGCAGGATTCCGCGTACCGCATCGAATTCCGGCGGCCGGGCGGTGCGAACGTTCTGTAGCTTGACCACATACCAGCCATGGCTGGTTTCCACCGGCTCATCGCTGTATTCACCCGGCGACAGCTGCATGACCCGTTCGGCAACCGCTTCCGCCATCTGATCCGAAGCCATCCAGCCGGGGTCACCGCCGTCGCTGGCACCAGGACCTGCTGAATAGCGCTGCGCAAGTTCGGCGAAATCACCCCCATCGGACAGCTCGGCCAGGATGGCCTCTGCATCTTCCTCGGATTCGAGCAGAATCTGACGGATGCGGTACTCGCGATGTGGCCGATCGGCAAAGCGTTCGCCGTAGAGCGATTGCAGCATTTCGTCGTCAAATGGCTCGCGATGCAGATGTTCGATGCGTTCGTGGGCGAGCACCGCGCGCTGCATGTTTTCCACCTGGGCCTTGACCCGCCGGTGACTATCCATGCCGTGGTCCCGGGCATCCTGAGCAATGAGTTCCATCTCCACCAGCTCGAGCAGCAGGGTCTCGCGGTCGTCCTCGGACAACCGGGCTGCGCGCGGGCCAGCCCGCCGCTGGATATGCAGCTCCAGCATGTCTTTCGTTATCGGCACATCGTTGACGGTGGCAACCACGTCGTCGCCGGCTGTCGAGGCATCGCTGTTGAGATCATCCACCGGCTCGTTGCAGCCCGCGAGCAGCAGGCTTCCGCCGATAACAAGACTGAAGAGAGTGATTCGCATACTGTCAGGCGTCCTGCGTGTTGCCGGCCCGCTCCGCTGCGGTCTGCGCGCGAATGCTCAGGGCGTGGATATCCGTCTCGAACATGTCGCCGACGGCTTCGTTGACCAGGCGGTGCCGCTGCAGCGGAGACTTGTCGGCGAAGGCCTCACTCACCACCAGCAGGTTGAAGTGGCCGCGCCCGTCGCGTGCCCCGGCGTGGCCGGCATGCAGGTGGCTCTCGTCCTCGACTTCGAGATGTGAAACGGGCAGCGCGTCCCGCACCCGCTGTTCGATGCGTTGCATGCGTTCGGCTGTCACGGCAGTACCTTGCGAAACGGTTTTACGAGCACAGAAGAATAGACACCGGCATCCACATAAGGGTCCGCATTCGCCCATTGTTCGGCTTCGGCCAGGCTGCCGAACTCGGCGATGACCACGCTGCCGACGAAACCCGCGTTACCAGGATCCTCTGCATCGATGGCCGGCATCGGTCCGGCGAGTAGCAGCCGGCCTTCCGCCTTCAGTTCTTCCAGGCGCTTCAGATGCGCCGGACGGGCGTCCTTGCGCAGCGGCAGACTGTCGGCAACATCCTCGGAGATAATCACGTAGTACATGGTGGCTATCGGTCCTCTTGTGAGACACTTCCGCGTCGTGTCGAACTGCGCCGGAGCTTATCACAGGGCCGTTCCAGCCCAGCCAGTTTCACCGGTGACTTACCCTTCAGTGCAGTGTTCAAAGCCCATGGGAGCGTCATGACGCAGATTTTCGAGATTCATCCGGAGACCCCGCAACTGCGCCTGGTGCGGCAGGCCGCCCGCATGATCCGTTCCGGAGCACTGGTGGTCTACCCCACCGATACGACCTATGCATTGGGCTGCGGTCTCGGCGAGAAGGATGCCCTCGATCGCATCCGGCAGTTGCGCAATCTTGATGCGCGCCACAATTTCACGCTCGCCTGTCGTGACTTGTCCGACATCGGGGTTTACGCCAAGGTCGAGAAGACCGCCTATCGCTTGCTCAAGGCTTTCACCCCAGGCCCCTACACCTTCGTGTTGCGGGCCACCTCGGAAGTTCCGAGAAGGCTGCAGCATGCGAAGAAAAAAACCATCGGCATCCGTGTGCCGGATCATGCAATCACCCGCGCCTTGCTGGAAGAGCTCGGCGAACCGCTGATGACCGCCAGTCTCCTGTTGCCCGGCGAGGATATCCCGATGACCGACGCCGCGGACATTGCCGAAGCCATCGGCAAGCAGGTCGATCTGGTCATCGATGGCGGTGCCTGTGGCATGGAACCGTCGACCGTGGTCGATCTGTCCTCGGGCGTGCCCGAGGTGCTGCGCGCGGGATGCGGGGACGTGAGTGTGTTCGGCGAGGAATCGTAGCCGCATGCGCATCGGGTATGATGCGTGCAGCGTTTGGCAGGCAAGTTAAAGGAGTCCGACTTGAGTTCGTTAGGGACATCGCAGAATCGCGTGCTGTCGGGCATGCGTCCGACTGGCAAGCTTCACCTCGGCCACTACCATGGCGTACTCAAGAACTGGCTCAAGCTGCAGCAGGAGCATGAATGCTTCTTCTTCGTTGCCGACTGGCATGCGTTGACCACGCATTACGATGAGCGTGAGCTGATTGCCGACCACGTCTGGGAAATGTTGATCGACTGGCTTGCCTGCGGCATCAATCCGAGCCTCGCCCGGATATTCATCCAGTCGCGTGTGCCGGAACATGCCGAACTGCATTTGCTGCTGTCGATGATCACGCCGCTGGGATGGCTCGAGCGCGTGCCCACCTACAAGGACCAGCAGGAAAAACTGCGGGAGAAGGATCTCGCCACCTATGGTTTCCTCGGTTATCCCCTGCTGCAGTCGGCAGACATCCTGATCTATCGCGCCAGTGGTGTACCGGTAGGCGAGGATCAGGTGGTGCATGTGGAGATCACCCGTGAGGTTGCGCGCCGTTTCAATCACATGTTTGGCCAGGAGCCGGGTTTCGAGGACAAGGCGATGGAAGCCTCGAAGCGCATGGGCAAGAAGAACAACAAGCTCTATCAGCAGTTACGGCGCAAGTACCAGGAGCAGGGCGACCAGGAAGCGCTGGAAGTGGCCCGCGCTCTGGTTCAGGGTCAGCAGAACATCACTCTGGCGGACCGCGAACGGCTGTATGGCTACCTTGATGGCACTGGTGTGGTGATCCTGCCGGAGCCCCAGGCGATGCTGACGCCGGCATCGAAAATGCCCGGGCTGGATGGCCAGAAGATGTCCAAGTCCTACGGCAACACCATTGCCCTGCGCGACGAGCCGGACGAGGTCGACCGCAAGATCCGCACCATGCCCACCGATCCCGCCCGCGTTCGGCGCACTGATCCCGGTGAGCCGGAGAAATGCCCGGTCTGGTCCTTCCATCAGGTGTATTCGGACGAATCGACTCGGGATTGGGTGCAGCAGGGCTGTCGCTCGGCCGGAATTGGCTGCCTCGACTGCAAGAAGCCGGTGATCGACGCTGTGCAGGCCGAGCTTGCGCCGATCCGCGAACGCGGGCGGGAGTTGGAGCAGGACCGGGATGCAGTGCGCGCGGTCGTCGATGAAGGGATAGAGGCGGCGCGGGATGCCGCCCGCGACACCATGGAAGAGGTACGTCGCGTGATGGGGCTGGATTACCGTTGACCGTCGAGCAGGGCGAGGCCAGGCCGGAGGAGGCCGTGCCAGGGGAGGAACTCCCGGCAACAGTGCCCGGCGTGCGCGTCGGCAAGGAGCCGCTGCGCGAGTTGCCCCGGGATCTCTACATTCCGCCTGATGCCCTGGAGGTGTTCCTCGAGACCTTCGAGGGGCCACTGGATCTGCTGCTGTATCTGATCCGGCGGCAGAACCTGGACATCCTGGATATCCCGATCGCTGCCATCACCCGGCAGTACATGGGGTATGTAGAGGTCATGAAAGAACTGCGCCTGGAGCTGGCGGCGGAGTATCTGGTGATGGCTGCGGTACTGGCCGAGATAAAATCACGCATGCTGCTGCCGCGACCGCCGCAGGTGGAGGACGAGGAATCGGATCCGCGGGCCGAGCTGGTCCGTAGGCTGCAGGAATACGAACGTTACAAGAACGCGGCCGAGGACCTGGACAGCCTGCCTAGGCTGGGGCGCGATCTGCACCCGGCCACGGCGATCGTGCCCGAGGTTCCGCGGGAGTCGCCGGCGCCGGATGTCAGTCTTGACGATTTGCTGATGGCCCTGGCGGATGTCATGGCGCGGGCCGAGATGTTCAGTCACCATCATGTGCAGCGCGAGGTGCTGTCGGTGCGTGAGCGCATGAGCTGGACCCTGCAGCAGCTGAACAGCGAGCATTTCACGGCGTTCAGTAGCCTGCTGCGGCCGGAGGAGGGCAGACGCGGCGTCGTGGTCGGCTTCCTCGCGATCCTGGAGCTGATCCGGGAGTCGCTGCTGGAACTGGTGCAGGCGGAGCCCTTCGCGCCCATCTACGTGCGCGCCAGGGCCTGAGCTTTTGCCATGTTCGGGCGGGAGTGGTACCGGAGCCGCCCCTGGAGGCCGCAAGCTCGGTTCCGGACCCCGCAGCAGGCTTGGTCGGCGGCCCCCGGGTGCTGGAAACAACTGTCGGGAGACGGAACGGAATGACCATGCCACCGCTGAAACATATCCTTGAGGCCGCGTTGCTGGCAGCGGGTGATGCCCTGTCGCTGGAGCACATGCAGTCCCTGTTCCCGGATACCGATCGGCCGGACAAGCCCCGCCTGCGCGCCGCCTTGCTGGAGTTGCAGCAGGATTACCTTGATCGCGGGCTGGACGTGGTGGAAGTGGCCAGCGGCTGGCGGATTCAGGTAGCCAGCGGCATGGTGCCCTGGCTCTCCAGGCTGTGGGAGGAGAAGCCGGTGCGTTACTCCCGCGCCCTGCTTGAGACGCTGGCGGTGATCGCCTATCGGCAGCCGGTGACCCGCGGTGAGATCGAGGAGGTTCGTGGCGTGAGTATCAGCACGACGATCATGCGCACGCTCCAGGACCGTGGCTGGGTCCGGGTCATTGGCCACCGCGATGTCCCCGGTCGGCCGGCGATGTTCGGCACGACTCGCGCGTTTCTGGATCATTTCAATCTGAAAAGCCTGGACCAGTTGCCGTCTCTCGGTGAACTGCGTGATCTCAATGAACTGCATCCGGAACTCGACCTCGGGTTCCCGGATACCGCTGACGCCGCAGGGCCGGACTCGCCGGCACGGGAATCGACTGATGGATGAGAAATTGCAGAAGGTGTTGGCGCGGGCAGGTTATGGCTCACGCCGGGAGATCGAGGCGCTTATCGCCGATGGACGGGTGCAGGTCAATGGCGAGCCGGCCAGGCTCGGCGACCGGGTCACCGGCGAGGAACGGATTCGCTGCAACGGCAGACTGGTGCCGCGGGAAAAGCTGCAGCCGAGCAGCCGCAAGGTCTTGATGTATCACAAGCCCGTCGGCGAGGTTTGTACCCGGGACGATCCCGAAGGCCGGCCGACGGTCTTTACGGCTCTGCCCAAACTGGGCTCGGGACGCTGGATCAGTATCGGTCGACTTGATCTGAATACACTTGGCTTGCTGCTGTTCACCAATGACGGTGAACTCGCCAATCGCCTGATGCACCCGTCCCATGCCCAGGAGCGGGAATACGCGGTGCGCGTCTTCGGCGAAGTGGACGAGGCCATGATCCGCCGGCTGCAGCAGGGCGTGGAACTCGACGATGGCCCGGCTGCCTTCGAGCAGGTCGAGGCCCGCGGTGGCGAGGGCGGTAATCAGTGGTTTCACGTCACGATTCGTGAAGGACGGAAGCGCGAAGTACGGCGCCTCTGGGAATCCCAGGGCGTGCAGGTCAGTCGTCTGATGCGGGTGCGTTACGGACCGGTGCGGTTGCCCCGGGATCTGCCGCGCGGCAAGTGGCGCTTTCTGCCGGAAGATGCGGTCAATGCTCTGGCCGCGGCGGTCGGGCTTGAGCCGACAGCTGTGCGGAAACCACCGCCGAAAGCGGTTCGCCGACGTCCGCAACCGAGTTCACCGCGTCGGCGACGGGAGTAATGATGGCGGAGCCCGGTGAGGCCGTTGCCACCACCGTTTATCAGCGGCTGCGGCGGCATTTCGGCCATCGTGACTGGTGGCCGGCGGATGATCCCTTCGAGATCATCGTCGGCGCGGTGCTGACCCAGAACACCGCATGGACCAACGTCGAGAAGGCGCTGGCCTGCCTGCGTGATCGGCAAGCCCTGTCACTGGAGGCCCTACTGGCCTTGCCGGAAGCGGAATTGGCCGCTCTGATTCGCTCTTCGGGTTACTACAACATCAAGGCGGCCCGTCTTCGGGCACTGCTTGCGGTCATGCGTGAGGATGGTGGCCTGGCCGGCTGGCGGAAGCGTGAAACGGCGGCGTTGCGCCGTCGGCTGCTGGCGGTGAAGGGTGTTGGCGAGGAGACAGCCGATTCAATTCTGCTCTACGCGCTTGAACGGCCGGTATTCGTGATCGATGCCTACACGCGCCGCATTTTCACCCGTCTCGGCCTGATTTCCGGAAAGGAGTCCTACCACCAGCTTGCTTCCTGGTTCGAACAACAGTTGAGGGCGGACCTGGATCTGTTCCAGGATTTTCACGCGCAAATTGTTGTTCTCGGTAATTCCGTATGCCGGCCGACCCCGCGTTGCGATCGATGTCCGCTGGCCGAGGAATGCCCGCAGGCGGAGGGCTGAAGAGACCGGAGATTCAGCTCACCGCAGCAGTGGGTGGAGCCTTGTCGGAGGCCTGATGGCGGATACGCACCACCTTGCCGGCGAGCTTCTCCGGGAGGTTGATCTGAGTATCCATCATCACCAGCAACCTGCGGATGCCGTCATCCCGCTGCAGCAGCCGCTCAAGTCCCCGTTGTACGCTGCTGTTCTGCAACGCCCGGTCCATGTCCTTGAGCACATAGATTCCGTAGTGCCGGCTGGCCGCTATGTAGTTGATCGCATCACCGACGCTGCGTGTCTGCGGAATGAAAATCCGCTCTGACCCGAGCCGGTACAGTCCGTTGTCCGGTGACCAGCCGTAAATGGCTCTGCCGCTGGTGAGCGTCAGGCGTTTGAACACGTCCAGAATCCGATCCGGCGCCTTGGTCTCAAGGGCCGCGATGCGGTACTCCGAATCAATAACCCGACTCAGGTTGAAGCTGCCACTCATGACCCTGTCTCTCCTGGATCCGTTCAGATTACGACACTTCATACTGCAGTATAGATAGCGATGGCAAGGTGTCGTTCATCTCATGCCACTTTTCCCGCATGCGTCAGTTTGGCCTGTCGGCGCCCGCTCAACGTGCACCTGGCGTCAAATTTACGTCACTGCCGGCGTGCGCACCAGGCTTACGCCATGGTAGCGGTTTCCTTCGGCCGACAGCAGGTACACATAGGCCTGCGCGGCATCGTTCACCGAGCCCAGGCCGGAACCGTGTTCCGCCGGGTAGGCCTGTTGCCGCATTGGTGAATTCACGGCGCCGGGGTCGAGACTGACGACCCGCAGACGGCCCTTGCGCGCGACTTCGGCGGCCAGGGTCTGCATCATGATCTGGAGGCCGGCATGGGACACGCCGAAGGCGCCCCAGTAGGCCAGCCCCTGTCGACCACTGCGATCCGCCGTATGGATGATGCGGCCGTCGGCGGATCGCTCGAGCAGTGGCAGGCAGACCTGATTCAGCAGAAACGGCGCGTTCAGATTGACGTGCAGCGTTCTGGCCCAGAGTTCGGGATCGTACTGCGACAGCGGCGAGAGTTCGCCAAGCATTGCGGCGCAGTGCACCAGACCATCCAGGCGACCGAACTGCTGATCGATGGCGGTGGCCAGTTCCAGGTAGTCGGCCGGTCCAACGCCTTCCAGGTTCATGGCGTGGATGATCGGCGGCTGCAAGCCATCCCTGTTCAACTCGTCGGACAGTGCCTCGAGCTTCTTCAGGGCCTTGTCCAGCAGGATCAATTCCGCGCCGGCGGCTGCACAATGGCGGGCGACGGCACTACCGATGCCCCCGGCAGCACCGCTGATCAGTATGACCCGCCCGGCCAGGCTGTCTGGTGCGGCCCGGAAATCGTCGGCAATCGTCAGTGGTTCAGTCATTAATGCTCTCTTTGACTTATGCGGTGCGCCAAGCAAGCCAGAGGCGTCGCAATGGCGTCAGTCGGATGTCCGTGTCCAGCATCGGGTAGTTGGCGTGCTGCATCTCGCCGAGGATCGCCGAAGCCAGACTTACCCGTATGCGGGTGAAACGGTAACCCGGAGATTGCGGTTGATTCAGGGCCTCCCGGGCCTTGTCGAGCAGGGATCTGGCGTTGTCGACCTGGCCCGCAAGTGCCCGACGCGCGGCCTCCGATCCCGGCGCGGTTGGCAGTTCCCCGGGGGTCAGGCCAACGCTCTCCAGTTCCGTCTCCGGCAAATAGCAGCGGCCCCGGTCCAGCGCCGGGCGCAGCCGTTGCAGCAGCTCGGTCAGCCGCAGGCCCATACCCGCATGGTGGGCAGCGATTTCGTTGTCGTCGCGGTCGGCATGGCCGATCTGGAGTTCCAGCGCAGCCAGCGGGATCCCGGTGTTATGCAGGTAGCTGGCGAGGGCGTTGCCATCCGGGTAGCTGCCGTAACGGAGATCCATGCGCGCGCCATCGATCAGTTGCCGGAATGCGGTCCGGGGCAGCGCATGGGTCGTGATCGCGTCGGCCAGCGGCGCCGCCAGCGGATGCCTGCCCTCGCCGGCGACAATGCGTTCGAGCTCTGTCCCCCACCAGTCCAGCTTGACCTCGCCCACACCGGGGTCGGACACCGTCCACGGCACGGACAGGATTTCATCGGCAAAGGCATGCACGGCAAGCAGTCCGGCCCGGTGCTCCCGCGGCGCAAAACGCAGCGCATAGTAAAGCCCCGAACCGGGCGGCGCCAGCTGCCGTGCGCTTGCATCGACGGCTTCAGTCATCCGTCTCGGTCCGCTTTTCCGGTGTCTCGTTCCCGGCGGGCAATTCATTGTCCGCATCGCGTCCCGCCGTGCTCTGGCGTGCGCTGCGTTCCACCGGTTCCAGTGACGGCAGTTCCTTGCGTGGTCGCAATCCCAGCTCGGTGAATTTGCGCGCCCCGGGGATAACCTGCCGTTCCAGGGACCCCACCGCCTTGTTGAAGTGGTCGACGCTGCTGTTCATGCTGCGGCCCAGCTTGTCCAGATGCGCGGTGAAGGTGACCACGCGGTTATACAGGGTTTCCCCGAGTTCGCGGATCTTCTCGGCGTTTTCCGCCACCAGATCCTGCTGCCAGCCAAAGGCCACGGCACGCAGCAGGGCCACCAGCGTGGTTGGTGTGGCGATCACCACGCGCTGGGCCAGGGCATCCTCCATCAGGCTCCGATCCTGGTCCTGTGCCGCGGCCAGGAACTGCTCGCCGGGCAGGAACAGGACCACGAAATCCGGCGAGTTGGCGAACTGCTGCCAGTAGGCCTTGCCCGCCAGTTCCCGGACCCGTTCCCGGACCTTGCGTGCATGCCGGCCGAGGGCCTGGCTTCGGGCGGCGTCATCCACCGCCTCCACCGCTTCAATGTACGCATCCAGTGGCGTTTTCGCGTCGATCACGACCTGCCTGCCGTTGGGCATGCGGACCACCATGTCCGGCCGCTGCAGTCCATCCTCACCGCGCAGACTGGTTTGTTCCTCGAAATCACAGTGTTCGACCATGCCGGCCAGCTCTGCCAGTCGACGCAAGGTCATCTCGCCCCAACGCCCGCGGACTTCCGGCCGGCGCAGGGCCTTGACCAGATTACGCGTTTCGGTCTGCAACGTTGCCTGATGCTGGGCCATGCTGGTCAGGTGCCGATCCAGGTCACCGTAGGCCTTCTGTCGTTCCTTCTCGACCTGGCGGATCTGCTCCTCGGTACGTTTCAGCGCCTCCCCAATCGGCTTGACCAGGGCCTCAACAGCTTTCTCGCGTTGACCCAGGTCGGCACTGGCCTGGGCCTGTTGCTGTTGCAGGCGTTCCCGGGCCAGTTGCAGGAACTGTTCGTTGTTCTTGCGCAGGGCCTCGCCGGACAGCGCCGAGAAGCGTTCCGCAAGTTGATCGCGGGCCTCCGCGAAGGCGGCCTGACGCTCCTCGGCGATGCGTTCCTCGGCCAGCAGACGGCCCTCCAGCCGGGCGTTGTCCTGTTCCAGTGCTGCAATGATCCTTTGCCGGCGCTGGTGCATGATCACAGCGCCGATCAACCCGCCGACGCCGCCACCGGCCAGCAGCAGGGCAATGATCAGCCAGGCCTGCATGCCGGGGTCGCTCATGCTGCCTCCCTTCGTTCCATATGGTCCAGCCAGCGCAGCAGGTCCAGCGGCTCCTGCAGCAGGGCGTCCGCACCCCATCGGGTCGGCCGATCCTCGGCGCAGAGATAGCCGAACAGGCAACCCAGAGTCCGCATTCCGGCTGCATGCCCGGCAATGATGTCCCGCTTCGCGTCGCCGACCATGACGGCTTGGGCAGGCGCCACATCCAGCATCGTGCAGAGTTGCAGCAGCATGTCCGGGTGTGGCTTCGGCCGCTGTACCTGATCGCCGCAGAGCATGCCGTCAGCCCGTTCCAGCAGGTCAAACGCGGACAGTGCCGGCGCACTCAGCGCCAGGGGCTTGTTGGTGGCCACTGCCCAGGCAATGCCCCGCGCTTCCAGCGCATCCAGTACCTCGAGCATCCCGGGGTAGGGGCGTGTCCGGGTGCTGATCTGCTCCCGGTACAGGCTCAGGAAGCGCTCATTCAGCGGCGCCATGTCTGGGTGTCCTGGCGGCAAATGGAACGCGCGCTGCAGCAGCCCGGCACTGCCCAGAGAGGGGCTGTGACCGTAGCTGCCCGGAGGTCTTTCCGCCAGACCATGCTCGCGCAGCATCTGATTGGCACAGGCGATCAGGTCGCGGGCTGTATCCAGCAGGGTGCCGTCCAGGTCCAGCAGCACGGCACGCACGGGACCGGTATCAGAGCGCATCGACATCCTCGGAGCGATGGAAGGCCACCATGTAATTGACCGAGACATCGCGGCTGGTTCGGAACCTGCGGGTCAACGGGTCGAACCGGATGCCGCGAAGCTGACCCTGGTGCAGCCCTGCTCCGCGTGCCCAACGGGCGAGTTCAGACGGGCGGATGAACCTGGTGTAACTGTGGGTGCCGCGGGGCAGCATGCCCAGGACATATTCGGCGGCGACGATCGCCAGCAGAAAGGACTTCGGATTGCGGTTCAGCGTCGAGAACACCACATTGCCACCGGGCCGGACAAGCTGGGCGCAGGCGCTGACCACGGAAGCCGGGTCCGGTACGTGTTCCAGCAATTCCATGCAGCTCACCAGGTCGTAGTGGCCAGCCTGTTCTGCGACAAGGGATTCGACACTGCGCTGCTGATAGTCGATTTCCAGTCCTGATTCCAGTGCGTGCAATCGCGCTACCTCGATCGCGCCGGGACTCAGGTCGATGGCAGTGGTGCGCGCACCCTGCCGCGCCAGGCTCTCGCTGAGGATGCCGCCGCCACAGCCCACGTCCAGCACCCGGCTGTCGGGCAGGGACAGTTGCTCCTCGATGAAGGCCAGACGCAGGGGATTGATCTGGTGCAGCGGTTTGAAGTCGCCCTCCAGATCCCACCAGCGACTGGCGGAGGCATCGAATTTATCGATTTCCTCCTGGCTGGCGTTGACACGCTCCGACTCGCTCATGGTTCCTCGCAATGGTTCTCGATACCGTGTGTGGACGGCTTCAGGCCTGCGCCTGGAGGCGCTGTTGCCATGCCCGTGCTCGATCCAGAACATCATCAGGATTGATCGTGGTCAGTGCGCGTTCCCGAACCAGATGGCGGCCGGCAACCCAGACATCGGTCACCCGATCCCGGCTGACTGCGTAGACGAGTTGCGACAGCGGATGATACAGCGGCTCAGTATCGATGCCGGCAAGATCCACGGCAATGATATCGGCGAATTTTCCCACCTCCAGCGAGCCTGTCTCACGCTCCAGGCCGAGGGCCCGGGCGCCATTCAGGGTGGCCATCCGCAAAGCCTGGTGAGCAGGCAGGGCGGCGGCATCGCCAGCTACGCCCTTGGCCAGCAGCGCGGCGGTGCGCATCTCGCCGAACATGTCCAGATCGTTATTGCTGGCGGCACCGTCGGTGCCCAGGGCGACATTGATGCCCGCGTCCAGCAGCTTTTGCACCGGGCAGAAGCCACTGGCCAGTTTCAGATTCGATTCCGGACAGTGGATGACGCTGCTGTTTGACTCCGCCAGCAGGGCGATCTCCTCATCCAGCAGTTGAGTCATGTGCACCGCCATCAGCGACGGCCCGAGCAGACCATGGTCCTTCAGTCGCGCCAGGGGGCGCTTGCCATGCTGCTTTTCCGCGTCGGCAACCTCGAACGCGGTTTCGTGGATGTGCATGTGCACCGGCGCATCCAGTTCCCCGGTCAGTGTTGCGATGCGTTGCAGGGCCTCGTCGCCCACCGTATAGGGTGCGTGCGGCGCGAACACGGTACTGATCAGCGGGTCGCTGCGGCGTTCATCGCGCAGCGCCAGCCCCTTGTCCAGGTACTCCCGGGGGTTGTCGGCATAGGCGCTGGGGAAATCGATGACGATCATGCCCAACGAAGCACGCATGCCGGCCTGGCTTGCGACACGTGCAGTGACTTCGGGGAAAAAATACATGTCGTTGAAGCAGGTTACCCCGCCTAGCAGCATTTCGGCGCAGGCCGAGAGGCTGCCATCATGCACGAATTCCGGACCGACGTGGGTCTGCTCGGCCGGCCAGATGTGCTCCTGCAGCCAGGTCATCAACGGCAGGTCGTCGGCAAGCCCGCGCATCAGATTCATTGCTGCGTGGGTATGGGCATTGATCAGCCCGGGCAGCAGGACATGTGCGCTGCGCTCCAGCACCGTGTCCGCCTGGTAACGCCGGCGTGCCCGGTCACTGGGCAGGATATCCAGGATGCGGCCGTTGCTCACCGCGATGCTGTGATGTTCCAGCACCGTTTCGTCCGGTTCCACCGGGATCACCCAGCGGCCGTGAATCAGCGTGTCAATGCGCTCCATGGTCCCTCCCAAGATGATTGGCGGCCGAGTATACCGCGCGCAGGCAAGCCTTGTGGCGGCGGGCGGCTGTGCAACAATACGGCTCCATTGCGATTGAAGACTGGAGCGTGCATGCCCGAATTCGATCAGGTCAGGCCGTTACGCTGGCAGGAAGGCGGTCTCGAACTGCTGGACCAGCGTCTGCTGCCGGGCCGTGAACACTGGATTCGCTGCACCGATCATAAGGCGGTGGCACAGGCGATCCGCGACATGGTGGTGCGTGGTGCACCGGCGATCGGGGTCACGGCGGCCTATGGTGTGGTGCTGGCGGCCATGGCGCAGCCCGATCCGGAGCATATCGAAGTCGAGCAACTGGAGGGCGCACTTGTGCTGCTGGCCGATGCGCGGCCCACCGCGGTGAATCTTGGCTGGGCCCTGGGCCGCATGCGCGATTGTCTGTCTGAAGGCGCGCAACCGGTGGCGCGGCTGCTGCGCGAGGCCGAGGCAATCCACGACGAGGACCTGGCAGCGAATCGGCGCATGGGCGGGTTGGGCGCGGCGCTGCTGGAGCCCGGCAGCCGGGTGCTGACCCATTGCAATACCGGCTCGCTCGCGACCTCCGGATTCGGCACGGCCCTGGGCGTGATTCGCGAGGCCTGGAGGCAGCAGCACATCACCGAGATCTACGCCAGCGAGACACGTCCCTGGTTACAGGGCGCCCGGCTGACCGCCTGGGAACTCGGTCGGGACGGTATGCCGGTAACGCTGGTGGCAGACGGCGCCACCGCCTTGTTGATGTCCAGCGGCTTGGTGGACTGGGTCATCGTTGGCGCTGATCGAATTGCCGCGAATGGCGACGTGGCGAACAAGATCGGGACCTACAGCCTGGCCCTGCATGCCCGGTCGCACGGTGCCCGGTTCATGGTCGTGGCGCCGTCCTCGACCGTGGACATGTCGTTGCCTGATGGTGATGCCATTCCCATAGAACATCGCGATGGCGAGGAACTGCTGTCCATCGGTGGCCAGCGGATCGCTGCGGCCGGCGCCAGAGCCTGGAACCCCGTGTTCGATGTGACTCCGGCGCGTCTGGTGGATGCCCTGGTAACCGAGCGCGGTGTGCTCGACCAGCCGGATTCCGCGGCCATGAGAACGCTTTTCGGTGACGGGGCAGGGCGGTGAACGGGTCATGGTAATCGACAATTCGATTGTGATTGCAGCCCTGCTGCTGGGCCTGGTGGCACTGGTCTGGCGTTCGTCGATGGCATCCCTGGAGCGCGCCCGGGAGGCCGGCAAGCGCGCCTGTCGCCAGGCTGGCGTGCAGTTTCTGGACGACAGTGTGGTGCTGCGGCGGATCCGTCTGCAGCGGCCTCCGGGCGGTGTGCCAGCCCTGGAGCGCCGCTACCGCTTTGAGTTCGCGACCCGTGGCGACCGCCGTTACAAGGGATCAGTGACAGTGTTTCCGCGTCGCCCGACCCGCGTCGAGATGGAAGCTTACGAACCCCTGGACCCCGGACTTGTCGACTGACATGTTGTGGTGAACGGCAGTTTCGCAGCCGGGGGCTCTGCGACATTCAAGGGACAGATCAGGGGTGACTTGATGCAGTTGTTGACGCGATTCGGATGGCGGCTTGCAGCCGGTCTGTGCATTTTGATGCTGGCAACGGGATTGCCAGCGGGTGAAACGACGGGAGAGGACGCACCCATGGTGGTTTTCGAGACGAATTTTGGTGATATCACGCTGGAGTTGATGCCCGAGGAGGCGCCGATAACGGTGGAGAACTTCCTGCAGTATGTGGATGACGGATTTTACGATGGCACGATCTTTCACCGGGTGGTGCCAGGCTTCGTGATTCAGGGCGGCGGATTCAATGAGGCCATGGAGCAGAAGCAGACCCGTGAGCCGATCAAGAACGAGGCGGATAACGGCGTAAAGAATACGCGGGGCAGTCTGTCCATGGCGCGCACGCAGCAGGTGGACAGTGCCACCTCGCAATTTTTCATCAACCTCAATGACAATGCCTTCCTTGACCATGGTAGCCGCGACTTCGGATATGCCGTGTTTGCCCGCGTGGTCGATGGCATGGATGTAGTCGACCAGATCGCCAGGGTCGCTACCGGTAACCATGGCATGCACCAGGACGTGCCGCAGGAGCCGGTCATCGTGCAGCAGGCGCGGCGGAAGTAATGGCGACCGCCTGAGCGCGCCCGGTCCAGGGCGTGCAGGCAGGTTTCATAGCCGGACCGTTCGGGTCCGGCTGTGCTATCCTCCCGAACTTTTCCAGGCAGCGCTGCGAGAAACCGCGAAGACGGTTACACGCGGCGTAATCAACGGCTATTCGGGAATGCTTGATGGCAAACGTCGCGAAAGAAATCCTTCCGGTTAATCTCGAAGACGAAATGCGGCAGTCCTACCTCGATTACGCCATGAGCGTGATCGTCGGACGGGCCCTGCCGGACGTGCGCGACGGCCTCAAGCCGGTCCACCGTCGGGTGCTGCACGCCATGCGCGAGCTCGGCAACGACTGGAACCGTCCTTACAAGAAATCGGCCCGCGTGGTCGGTGACGTGATCGGTAAGTACCACCCGCACGGGGACTCCGCCGTCTACGACACCATCGTCCGCATGGCCCAGTCGTTCTCGCTGCGCTACATGCTGGTGGACGGCCAGGGCAACTTCGGCTCGGTGGATGGCGACGCGGCCGCGGCCATGCGCTACACCGAAGTGCGCATGGCCAAGATTGCTGCCGAGTTGCTGGCGGACATCGACAAGGAAACCGTCGACTTCGTCGACAACTACGACGGCTCCGAAACCGAGCCCTCGGTGCTGCCCGCCCGATTCCCGAACCTGCTGGTGAACGGCGGCTCCGGCATTGCCGTGGGCATGGCCACCAACATCCCGCCGCATAATCTGGGCGAGGTGGTCGACGCCTGTATCGCATTGATCGATGACGACAGCCTGAGCGTTGAGGATCTGATCGAGTTCGTGCCCGGGCCCGACCTTCCCACAGCCGGCATCATCAATGGCACCACTGGTATTCACGAGGCCTATCGCACCGGGCGCGGTCGCCTGCTGATGCGCGCCCGCAGCCATATCGAAGATGACGAGCGCAACGGCAAGCAGAGCATTGTCGTGACCGAGCTGCCGTACCAGGTGAACAAGGCCCGGCTGCTGGAGAAGATCGCCGAGCTGGTCAAGGAAAAACGCATCGACGGCATCACCGAGTTGCGCGACGAGTCCGACAAGGACGGCATGCGCATGGTGGTTGAGCTGCGCCGCGGGGAAGTGGCGGAGGTGGTCCTCAATAACCTGTTCCAGCACACTCAGTTGCAGACCGTGTTCGGCATCAACATGGTGGCGCTGGTGGACGGGCAGCCGCGGCTGCTGAACCTGCGCCAGATTCTCGATGCCTTCATTCGCCACCGGCGCGAGGTGGTCACCCGCCGCACCGTCTACGAACTGCGCAAGGCTCGCGAGAGGGCTCATGTGCTGGAAGGTCTGGCGGTGGCCCTGGCCAACATCGACGAGGTGATTGCGCTGATCAAGGCGTCGCCGGGACCGGCAGAGGCCAAGGCAGCGCTGCTGGCGAAGGCCTGGGAACCGGGTGCCGTCAGCGAGATGCTGGAACGGGCCGGTTCCGATGCTTCCCGGGTGCAGGGCCTGGACCCGGCGCTGGGTCTGGTGGATGGCGTTTATCGCCTGAGCGAGGCCCAGGCGCAGGCGATTCTGGATCTGCGCTTGCACCGTCTGACCGGCCTTGAGCAGGACAAGATCCTTGGCGAGTTCCGCGAACTGCTGGACCGGATCATCGACCTGATGGATATCCTGGACAGCACCGAGCGGCTGATGCAGGTGATCCGCGACGAGTTGATCAGGATTCGCGAGCAGTTCGCCGATGCGCGCCGCTCGGAGATCGTGCAGGATCAGATCGATCTGACCATGGAAGACCTGATCACGCCGCAGGACGTGGTGGTCACGCTGTCCCATCACGGCTACGCCAAGTACCAGCCGCTGGACACCTATCAGGCGCAGCGTCGCGGCGGTCGCGGCAAGAGCGCCACCAGCATGAAGGACGAGGATTTCGTCGATCAGCTGTGGGTCGCCAACACCCATGACACGCTGCTGTGCTTCTCCAGCAACGGCAAGTGTTACTGGCTAAAGGTCTACAACCTGCCCCAGGGCAGCCGTGCTGCGCGCGGCAAGCCCATCGTCAATCTGCTGCCGCTGGAAGACGACGAGCGCATCAATGCGGTGCTGCCGGTGCGGGAGTTTGATGACCAGCAATTCGTGTTCATGGCCACCCGCGCTGGCACGGTCAAGAAAACGCCCCTGTCGCATTTCTCGCGGCCGCGCAGCAACGGCATCATCGCGGTCGACCTGCGTGGCGAGGATTATCTGGTCAATGTCGGCATCACCGATGGCCAGCGGGACGTGATGCTGCTCAGCAATGCCGGCAAGGCGATCCGTTTCAGTGAGTCCGATGTGCGGGCCATGGGTCGGGTCTCTGCGGGTGTCCGAGGCATGCGGCTGGAAGGCGATCAGCATGTCATAGCGCTGCTGATCCTTGGCGAGGGCGATATCCTGACGGCCACCGAAAACGGTTATGGCAAGCGCACGCCGCTGGATGACTATCCGCTGCGCGGACGTGGCGGCATGGGCGTGATCGCGATACGCACCGGTGGGCGCAACGGTGACGTGGTCGGCGCCGTGCAGGTTCAGGAATCCGATGAGGTCATGTTGATCACACGCGGTGGAACCCTGATACGGACGCCTGTGGAGGGTATCTCCAGCATGAGTCGGGCGACCCAGGGCGTGAAGCTGATAGCTCTGGATGACAAGCAGCCGCTGGTCGGTCTGCAGCGCCTGGAGCAGCTCGATGGTGACGATGACGGAGACGACGACACCTCGCCGTCGGATCCTGAAACCGAAACCTGATCCTGACTGACCGGGGCGTCGCGGCGGCCCGGTCGCAAGTTCGAACCCCTTCGTTTATTCCGGGAGTGCAAGGCATGGCACGTGTTCTTAATTTCAGTGCAGGTCCGGCGGCGTTGCCGGAACCGGTGTTGCAGCGCGCCGCAGAGGAGATGCTGGACTGGCACGGCAGCGGCATGTCGGTGATGGAAATGAGCCATCGTGGCAAGCAGTTCGTAGAGATTGCCAGCGGCGCCGAGCAGACCCTGCGTGAGCTGCTGCAGGTACCCGACAACTATCGCGTCCTGTTCCTGCAGGGTGGCGCCAGTGGCATGTTCTCGGCGGCGCCGATGAACCTGCTGCGCGGCGCCTCGCGGGCGGACTACGTGAACACCGGTGCCTGGTCGAAAAAGGCCATCGCCGAAGCGAAAAAGTATTGCGACGTGAATGTGGCGGCGGCCAGCCCGCAGGGCGAACTGACCATTCCGGCGCAGGCCGGATGGCAGCTGTCCGATGACGCCGCCTACCTGCATTACACGCCCAACGAGACCATCAGCGGCGTTGAATTCCATTGGGTCCCGCAGGTTGATGCGCCTTTGGTGGTGGACATGTCCTCCACCATCCTGTCGCGGCCGATCAACGTATCCGATTACGGTCTGATCTACGCCGGAGCTCAGAAGAACATCGGCCCGGCGGGCATCACCGTGGTCATCGTGCGCGACGATCTGATTGGTAATGCGCTGCCGCAGACGCCGGCGGTCTGGGACTTCAAGGCTCAGGCCGAGGCGGATTCCATGCTCAATACGCCGCCGACCTATGCCTGGTATATCGCTGGCCTGGTGTTCGAATGGATTCGGGACAATGGCGGCCTGCAGGCCATGGGCGAGCGCAATCGGCGCAAGGCGGACACGCTGTACCGGGCGATTGATACGTCCGACTTCTACCGCAACCCGGTGGATCCGGACTGCCGTTCTTGGATGAACGTGCCTTTCATCCTGGCCAATGCGGACCTGGACAAGACCTTCCTCAGCGAGGCGGCTGAGGCCGGGCTACACACTCTCGCCGGTCACCGTTCCGTTGGTGGCATGCGCGCCTCGATCTACAACGCGATGCCGCAGGACGGGGTCGATGCGCTGGTGTCCTTCATGCAGGATTTCGAGCGCCGGTACGGTTGAGTATTAAGGAGAACATGATGTTCAAGATTCTGACCCTGAACAATATTTCTGCCAAGGGCCTGGACCGGCTGCCCCGCGACCGCTATGAAGTTGCCTCGGAAATCGGGCATCCCGACGCCATCATGCTGCGCTCCCATAAAATGCACGGCATGAAACTGCCGGAAACGGTGCTGGCAATCGGTCGTGCGGGTGCCGGTGTCAACAACATCCCGGTGGAGGAGTGCAGCGAGCAGGGTGTGGTCGTGTTCAATGCCCCCGGTGCCAATGCCAACGCAGTCAAGGAACTGGTGCTGGCAGGTCTGTTTCTGGGCATGCGGAACATCATCCAGGGCTGGGATTTCGCCCGCGGACTCGAGGGTGACGACGCAGAGATCAATCGCCAGGTGGAGGCGGGCAAGAAGCACTTTGTCGGTGGCGAACTGCCGGGCCGAACCCTCGGTGTGATCGGTCTGGGCGCCATTGGGGTCAAGGTCGCCAATGCGGCCCGGGCCCTGGGCATGAACGTGGTGGGGTTTGATCCGGGCATCACCGTCAACCGTGCCTGGGAACTGGAATCCGGTGTCCGCCAGGCGCACAGCATCGAGGAAGTGGTCAGTCGTGCTGATGCAATCACCCTGCATGTGCCGTTCACCGACAGCACCGCGAACACGATCAATGCCGCACGGCTGAAGCTGATGCGTCCAGGCGGTGTGCTGCTGAATTTCTCGCGGGCCGGCATTGTCGACGATGCCGCCGTAATCGAGGCCCTGGATGCAGGCCACCTCAGCGCCTACATCAACGACTTCCCAAGCAATCTGACCCGCCGGCATGGGCGCTGCGTAACCCTGCCGCACCTGGGGGCGTCCACGGTGGAGGCCGAAGAGAATTGCGCGGTGATGGTCGCTGAGCAGCTTCGGGATTACCTGGAGAACGGCAACATCAGCAATTCGGTGAATTTCCCGGCGATCAGCATGCCGCGCGGCGACAAGGGGGATCGGATTTCGGTAATCAATGCCAATGTGCCGAACATGCTCGGCCAGATCTCCACCACGCTCGCCAATGCCGGTCTGAACATCGACGACATGTACAACAAGTCGCGCGGTGACGTGGCCTACACCCTGGTCGATGTGGAGGGCGCCATCGGTGATGCGGTCGTTGCCGAACTGGCAGCGATGGCGGGTGTGCTGCGGGTCCGCGTGATTCGTTGATGGACGTGGTTCGCCGGGGCATGATGCCGGGCACGGTGGGGGGCCGGAGAGCAACAGCATGGTAGACAAGGACAAGCTCAGGGACGTGCGTGCCCGGATCGATGCGCTGGACAGCGAGATCCTGCGCCTGGTCAGTGAGCGCGGACGGCTGGCTGGCGAAGTGGCGCGGATAAAGCGCGAGGCCGGCGAGACCTGCGATTTCTATCGTCCCGAGCGCGAGCAGCAGATCCTGCGCCGCATGCTGCAGGAGAACCCTGGGCCTCTGCCGGACGATGCCATCAGTCGGCTGTACCGCGAGATCATGTCTGCCTGTCTGGCCCTGCAGATGCCGTTAACCGTGGCCTACCTCGGTCCGGAGGGGACATTCACCCAGGCGGCGGCCCTGACCCAGTTTGGTCATGACGCCAGGCTGCGACCGGCCAGTTCCATCGACGCCATTTTCCGGGCCGTGGAGTCTGGCGAGATGCACTACGGCGTGGTGCCGGTGGAGAATTCCACCGAGGGTGTGGTGAACCACACACTGGACTGCTTCATGAGTTCGCCGCTGCAGATCGTCGGTGAAGTCGAACTGCGCATCCAGCACAATCTGGTCAGCCGCGAGACAGATATCGCCGCCGTGCGCCGCGTGTACTCGCATCAGCAGGGGCTGGCCCAATGCCGTGGCTGGCTCGATGGCCATCTGCGGGATATCGAACGAATCACGGTCAGCAGCACCGCCGAGGCGGCCCGGCTGGCCACCGCCGAACCCGGTTCCGCCGCCATTGCCAGCAGTGCCGCGGCCGAGATGTACGGCCTGCGGCCCCTCGCAGAGAGCATCGAGGACATCTCCGGCAACACCACCCGGTTTCTGGTCATCGGTCAGCAATCACCGCCGCCCACCGGCGACGACAAGACCTCGCTGCTGATCTCGCGTAACGACCAGCCGGGTGGTCTCTGTCGGTTGCTCGAACCGCTGGGTCGTCACGGCATCAACATGACCCGGCTGGATGCGCGGCCGTCCCGTCAGGGTGTCTGGGAATACGCATTTTTCATCGATTTTCTCGGCCATGCCGAGGAATCGCCGGTCCGGGAGGCCCTGCAGGAGATGCGCGAGGAGTCTTCGCTGCTGCGTGTGCTGGGTTCCTACCCCCGGGTCGCGCGGTAGGGAAATGCTGAGTTATTCCCACGCCTGCGTTGGAGTCCGCATTTTATCCTAGGGAGCAGAGCAACCATGTTGGACCGAACCGTCGATTTCACTGAGCTTGCCGTGGCCGGGGTCCGTGCACTGCAGCCCTACCAGCCGGGCAAGCCGGAATCTGACCTGAAACGGGAATACGGCCTCGATGACGTCATCAAGCTGGCGTCCAATGAGAATCCCATGGGTCCTGGTGCGCGGGCCGTTGAGGCCGCCAGCGCTGAGCTGGGCGGCGCCCATCGTTATCCGGATGGCGCCGCTTTCGTCCTGCGCCATGCCCTGGCCAAGCAGCATGGGGTCGATCCGCTGCAGGTGACCCTGGGCAACGGCTCCAATGATGTGCTGTCGCTGGTCGCCAACGCCTTCCTGGAACCGGGCCGCGAGGCGGTGTTTTCGGCGCATGCGTTTGCTGTCTACCCCATCGTTACCCAGGCCGCTGGCGCCAGCGCCGTAGTGGTGCCAGCCAATGATGCCAGTCATCCGATGCCCTTTGGCCATGATCTGGCGGCGATGGCGGCGGCCGTGACCGAGCGCACGCGCGTTGTTTTCGTCGCCAATCCGAACAACCCTACGGGCACCTGGCTGCAGGCGGAACCATTGCGTGCGTTTCTGGAGGGCTTGGCGCCAGAGGTGATTGCGGTGGTCGACGAAGCCTATTTCGAATACGCCGATGATCCCGAGTATCCGGACGCCTCGCGCTGGCTGCAGGACTTCCCGAACCTGGTGGTGACCCGCACGTTTTCCAAGGCCCATGGCCTGGCCGCATTCCGGGTTGGTTACGGGCTGTCGCATCCAGCAGTGGCCGATCTGCTGAATCGCGTGCGGCAGCCGTTCAATGTCAGCAGTGTGGCGCAGGCGGCGGCGCTGGCCTCGCTGGGCGATCAGGACTACATCGCCCAGTCCGTCGCCCTGAACCGTGAACAGCGGGACTGGCTGTGCCATGAATTGCAGGCCCTCGGCCTGCAGGTCCTGCCGTCGGCAGGCAATTTCCTGTGTTTTCGCGTCGGTGAGCAGGCGGACGCGGTTTACGAGGGTCTGTTGCGGCGCGGTGTGATCCTGCGCCCGGTGGCAAATTACGCCTTGCCCGGTTTTCTGCGGGTCACGGTGGGTCTGCCGGCCGAGAATGCGCGCTTTGTCGAGGCCCTGAAGTCGGAGTTGCAGGCTTGATTGCCCCTGTGGCACCCCTTCGACGCCTCTGCATCATCGGCGTCGGTCTGATTGGCGGTTCGCTGGCGCGGGCGCTGCGGCAGGCCGGTCAGGTGGACG
The DNA here is from genome assembly GCA_007117515.1 of Ectothiorhodospiraceae bacterium. Lineage (GTDB taxonomy): Bacteria > Pseudomonadota > Gammaproteobacteria > Nitrococcales > Aquisalimonadaceae > Methylonatrum. The sequence continues at coordinate 36,469 of SKGQ01000143.1, forward strand.
AGGTGATTGGCTGCGGGCGCGGCCTGGCGAACCTGGAACGGGCGGTGGAACTTGGTGTCATCGACCGCTTCGAGACCGATCCGGCGCAGGCCGTGGTCGGCGCGACCATGGTGCTGTTGGCGGTTCCCCTCGGTGCCATGGAGCAGATCATGGCGGCGATTGCGCCTGCCCTTGAGCCGGAATGCATCGTGACCGATGGCGGCAGCGCCAAGGCCAGCGTCGAGTACGCGGCGCGGTCGCAGCTGGGGTCAGCGTTGCCGCGTTTCGTGCCCGGCCATCCGATTGCCGGCACCGAGAACAGCGGAGTCGAGGCCTCCTTTCCGGATCTCTACCGGGGTCGAAAAGTCATTCTGACCCCGCTGGAAGAGACTGATCCCGAGGCCCTGGCCTCGGTGCGGACCATGTGGGAGGCCTGCGGAGCCCGGGTGTCCTGCATGAGCGTGGCGCATCACGACGAAGTGCTGGCGGCCACCTCACATATGCCCCATGTGCTGGCCTTCGCCCTGGTCGATACGCTGTCGCGCTGGGGCGATCGTGACGAGATTTTCGCCTACGCCGCCGGCGGCTTTCGGGATTTCACCCGAATCGCCTCCAGTGACCCGCTGATGTGGCGCGATATCTGTCTCGCCAATCACGAGTCGGTGGTGGCGGCGCTGGAACGCTATACCGACGATCTGATGCGGATGACCGAGGCGGTGCGGCAACGGGACGGAGATGCGCTGGAGCATGCGTTCCGCAATGCCCGCGACGCGCGGGAGCGTTTCCTGGCCATGCTGGAAATCTGAAGGAGATATGGTGACTCAGGCAGTCATGGATGAGCGGAATTTCGTGATCGGACCCGGTGGCATGCTGCACGGTCGCCTGAGGGTGCCCGGCGATAAATCGATCTCCCACCGCGCGATCATGCTGGGCTCGCTGGCGGAGGGCGAGACCCGGGTCAGCGGCTTTCTGGAAGGTGCCGATGCGCTCGCCACCCTGGCCAGCTTTCGCGCCATGGGCGTCTCCATTTCCGAGCCCGATCATGGTCGCCTTCGGGTCAGTGGAGTTGGCCTGCATGGCCTGCGACAGCCCTCGGCACCGCTGTATCTGGGTAATTCGGGTACCTCGATGCGGCTGCTGTGCGGCCTGCTGGCCGGACAGCCATTCGAATCGGTGCTCGAGGGCGATGCGTCACTCTCGCGGCGGCCGATGAAACGCGTCACCGAGCCGTTGGCGAAGATGGGGGCGCAGATTGACACGGCGGAGGGTGGAACCGCGCCATTGACCATCCGCGGCGGGCACCCCTTAACCGGCTTCCGCTATGACATGCCCGTTGCCAGTGCGCAGGTGAAATCCTGCCTGCTGCTGGCCGGCCTGTTCGCCGAGGGCGAGACCTGGGTGCGCGAGCCGGCGCCAACCCGCGACCACACCGAACGCATGCTCGAGGGTTTCGGTTATCCGGTACTGCGCGACCAGGGCTGGGTTGGTGTTGCCGGCGGCGGTTGCTTGCGCGGTGGCGATATCGACGTGCCGGCGGACATCTCCTCGGCCACCTTCTTCCTGCTCGGTGCCAGCATCGCGGCAGGTTCCGAAGTGGTGCTTGAGCATGTGGGCATCAACCCGACCCGGACCGGCGTCATCGATATCCTCAGCCTGATGGGGGCAGACATCGAACTGCGGCACCGACGCGAGGTTGGCGGTGAGCCGGTCGCCGATATCAGGGTTCGGGCCGCGCAGTTACACGGCATCAGGATTCCCGAGCATCTGGTGCCATTGGCCATTGACGAGTTTCCGGCCATTTTCGTTGCCGCCGCCTGCGCCAGGGGTACCACGGTCCTGACCGGTGCAGAGGAACTGCGGGTCAAGGAAAGTGACCGTATCGCGGTGATGGCGGAGGGCCTGCAGGCCCTGGGAATCGATGCCCAACCGACGCCGGACGGCATGGTGATCACCGGTGGTGCACTGGCTGGCGGCTGGGTCGACAGCCATGGTGATCACCGCATCGCCATGTGTTTCGCCATGGCTGGACTGTGCGCCAGTGGGCGCATCGAGATTGCCCGTTGCGCGAATGTGGAAACCTCGTTTCCCGGCTTTGCCGAACTGGCCGCGGCACATGGTCTGGCGATTCGTGCGGAGCGCGCCTGATGGGAGACTCCAGCGTTCCCGTGCTCGCGGTGGATGGCCCCGGTGGATCCGGCAAGGGCACGGTCTGTCGACTGCTTGCCCGGGAACTGGGGTGGCACTTGCTGGACAGCGGCGCGATTTACCGGGCAACGGCGATCGCTGCCGCCCGGCGTGGGATCGATGCCGGCGACGGCGCCGCGCTGACTCCGGTAGCGGCGGCTCTGGATCTTGTTTTCGATGCGCAGGCGGATCCCGAATCCGATGTCATCGTGCGCCTGGACGGCGTCGATGTCACCGCCGAACTACGGCAGGAGACCACCGGCGAACAGGCATCCAGGCTTGCTGCCATCCCCGAGGTCCGCGCTGCCTTGTTGCAGCGGCAGCGGGATTTTCGCCAGGAGCCCGGCCTGGTGGCTGACGGTCGCGATATGGGGACCGTTGTGTTTCCTGATGCCGCGCTCAAGGTATTCCTGACGGCGAGTGCCGAGGAACGTGCCCGGAGACGTCATAAACAGTTGAAGGAACAGGGGGTCAGTGGTAGCCTCACTGCCCTTTTAGAGGAGATCACTGCGCGCGATGCCCGCGATCAGGGGCGTGCAGTGGCTCCACTTGTTCCGGCTCAGGATGCAGTGGTGATTGATACTACTGGCCTGACCGTGAACCAGGTGTTGGAGAGACTTCGTGAGTTGCTCAGCCACTACGGGTCTGCTTCGACGACGCAGTGACCAGGTATCGGAGTGATCGGGACCCGGTCCACGTGGCATGCCGGCCCGCCTTCGCGGGGCGGCCTTGCTGTTTGTTTCAACCATCAACCACCGATAGCGGCATTCCGCTGCTGTCCAGGAACGATTGACCCATGAGCGAAAGCTTTGCAGAACTTTTTGAACAGAGCCTGGCCCAGACCGATATGCGTCCCGGCTCCATTGTCATCGGCCACGTCGTCGCCATTCAGGGTGACCATGTGGTGGTCAACGCCGGTCTGAAATCCGAGGCGGTCATTCCCGTCAACGAATTCTACGGAGACTCCGGAGAGCTGGAAGTCGCCGTCGGTGACGACGTGGAGGTTGCGCTCGACGCGGTCGAGGACGGCTTCGGCGAGACCCGCCTGTCTCGTGAAAAGGCCAAACGCGCGCACGCCTGGAAGTTCCTGGAAAAAGCCTACGAGGCCAGCGACACTGTCACCGGGATCATCAGCGGCAAGGTCAAGGGCGGTTTCACCGTCGACCTCAAGCACATCCGGGCCTTTCTCCCGGGTTCGCTGGTGGATATCCGGCCGGTGCGTGACACCACGTACCTGGAAGGGCGCGATCTCGAGTTCAAGGTCATCAAGCTGGACGAGCGTCGCAACAACGTCGTCGTGTCCCGCCGCGCGGTGGTTGAAGAAGAATACAGTGCCGAGCGCGAGGCCCTGCTGGAGCGTCTGCAGGAAGGTCAGCAGCTCAAGGGCATTGTCAAGAATCTCACCGATTACGGTGCCTTCGTCGATCTCGGTGGCATCGACGGTCTGCTGCACATCACCGACATGGCCTGGCGCCGCGTCAAGCATCCGTCCGAAGTTGTGGAAGTCGGCCAGGAAATCGAGGTCAAGGTGCTCAAGTTCGACCGCGAGCGCAATCGCGTGTCGCTGGGGCTGAAGCAGCTGGGTGA
>SKGQ01000049.1 GCA_007117515.1 Ectothiorhodospiraceae bacterium
CTGGATGGCGTGGTCGGCGGTTTCGACTGGGATGTTGACGCCTGCCCCCATGTCGGCGGAGATCTGGCGCTGGTCAACGGCGCGGCACCACGCCTGCACGCCCTGGTCTGGACCGGCGAGGAGCAGGCCACCGGCGTCCACCACCTGCGCGCACCGGTCGACAATACCGCAGCCTGGTCCAGCCCCCGCCGTCTGGGCGGAACCGGCGCCGGCAACCCGGCCCTGATCGCCACCCCGGACGGTGACTTGATGGCCGCCTGGGATGAAGACAATCGCATCCGTGTCGCCACCGACCGCAACGGAACCTGGGAAGAGGCCATTGTCAGCACCGACGGCAGGCGCGCCAGCCACCCGCTGCTGACGGCGACCCGGCACGGCGTGCAGATTTTCTGGACCGAACGCGACTCCGACGGCCAGCGACGCTGGGCCATGGCCCGACTGCCGGCCAAACCGGCCGGGTCGCCCTAGCCGTGGCACCAGCAGCGAGGGATCTCGACAGCATGGTCGTCAGTGCCATAGCGATCTGCACGGGGGTTGGCACTGATCCGACGAGATCGGGGCCAGTGCAAGCCTTCGGCTTGCACTGAGTGCCGGGGGAGGAGAAGGTTTTTCTCCGGACCCTTCGGAGCGAAGCGACGCGAGGACGGAAAAAAGCTTGTCCGCACGCGGCACGGGGCCTGGTGTAGAGACGACCGCTCTCGAACCAGGACGCGCGATTACTCAGAGTTTCCTTAAACCCATCGCGGAAATCAGCGACAATCCCGACATGAGCTATCGCATCAAGATTGAACCCAGTGGTCATACCTTCCTTGCCGAAGCGGGGGAGTCGGTCCTGGCGGCGGCGCTGCGCCACGGCCTGGCCATTCCCTATAGCTGCCGCGGCGGCACCTGCACCACCTGCATGGGCAAGGTTGTCGAGGGTGACATCCATTATCCCGGCGGCGACCTGCCCGAAGCCCTGGATGAAAAGGAGGACGCCGTCGGTCAGGCCCTTTTCTGCCTTGCCGAGCCGACCAGCAACCTTGTCATTGAAGTGCGTGAGGTGCGCGACACGGCAGACATCGCGCCGCGCAAACTGCCCTGCCGTGTAGTTGACATGACGCAACTCAACCACGATGTGATGCGCCTGCTGCTGAAGCTGCCCGATCAGGACCGTCTGCAGTTCCTGGCGGGGCAGTACGTGGACATCCTGCTCCGCGATGGTCGCCGGCGCAGCTACTCGCTGGCCAATGCCCCCCATGACGATGCGCTGCTGGAACTGCATGTGCGCAATGTCGACAACGGCGTATTCAGCGGCCAGGTCTTTGGCGGAATGCAGGAGAAGGCCCTGCTGCGGCTGGAGGGTCCATTCGGCAACTTTTTCCTGCGCGAGGATTCGGACCGTCCCGTGCTGTTCGTCGCCGGTGGTACCGGCTTTGCGCCCATCAAGGGCATTCTCGAGCATGCCTTTGCGGCGAACCTGTCGCGTCCGCTCCACCTTTATTGGGGCGCACGTACGCGCCAGGATCTGTACCTGCCGGACCTGCCGGGCCGGTGGCAGGTCGAGCACCCGAATTTCTCCTATACGCCATGCCTGTCAGAGCCTGCACCGGGCGATCACTGGGATGGCCGCATCGGTCTGGTGCACAACATGCTGCTGGCGGATTACCCGAACCTGGCCGATTACGATGTCTACATGGCGGGCCCGCCGGGCATGATCGAAGCGGCCCGTCGCGATTTTCAGGACCACGGCCTGGACCCGGAGCGACTGTTCAGCGATTCCTTCGAGCACGCCCTGGATGGCGAGCCCCCCGCATGACGCCGGATTCGCTTGCTCTCCAGGACCGGCTGCTACCCGGCGTCTCGCGCACCTTCGCGCTGACCATCCCACAACTGCCGCAGGGCCTGCGGCCTGCCATCACCAACGCCTACCTGCTGTGTCGCATTGCCGATACCGTCGAGGACAGCGCGGAGCTGGCCCCCGACGACAAGGATCGTCATTATCAGCGCCTGCTCGCTGCCCTGGACGATGAACGCGCGGCAAAGGATTTCGTGGAACGCCTGCTTGCCACAGGCACGATCCGCGATCCCCTGGAACGCGAACTGATTGTTGAAACTGAAGGCGTGCTGTCCGCTTTTCGCCAGTTGCCGGAATCCCAGCGACACGCACTTCGGACCTGTGTCCACACCATGTGCCAGGGCATGGCCCGGTTCGAGCGAGAGAAGAATCCAGGCGGTCTCGCCGACCGCGGACTGCTACGCGATTACTGCTACGTGGTTGCCGGCTGCGTTGGCGAGATGCTGACCGAGCTGTTCGTCGATGCGAACCCGCGACTGGCCTCGCAGCGCGAGGAACTGCGTGAACTCGCCGTGGCCTTCGGTCAGGGCCTGCAGATGACCAACATCCTGAAGGATGTCTGGGATGATCGTAGGCGCGGCATCTGCTGGCTGCCCCGCGACGTATTCATGGCTCGCGGTCTCGATCTGGAACGGACTGACCACTGGCATGCGCAGGAGGCTTATCAGGACGGTATCCGCTTCCTGGTTGCCGTGGCTTTCCACCACCTGCAGCAGGCCAGGGACTACACGCTACGCGTTCCGGCGGCGGAGGTCGGCATCCGGCGCTTCTGCAGTTGGGCCATCGGCATGGCACTTTACACGCTGCGCAACATTGCCGGGAATTGCGGCTACACGGCTGGTGAACAGGTCAAGATCTCCCGCCGACGTCTGCGGCTCATCGTGGCAACGTGCAATCTGTCCGCCAGCAGCGATAGGCTGTTGCGACTGGCATTTCAGGCGGGTAGTCGCGGACTGCCCCAGGTTGAAGAACAGGAAATCGGCCGTCTGCGAGCCGGGGAGAACCACGAATGAGCTCTATCGGTCCGGCCTCGACCGCTCTCCGTCTGCTACTTGCTGTCATGGCCCTGTCGCTGATGACCGCATGCGCCAGCACACCTCCGACACCGAAGAAACAGGTTTACGACCCACTGGAACCGATGAATCGCAGTGTCTATGCCTTCAACCAGCGCCTGGACCGTTATGTCGCTGCGCCGCTGGCCCGGGGCTATGTGCGGGTTACACCGGAATTCATGCGCGACGGCGTCACCAATTTTTTCCGTAATGCGCGCTATCCGGGAACAATCGTCAACGGCGCCTTCCAGGGCAAATGGAGCCAGAGCGGCCGCGATACCGGCCGCTTCCTGATCAACAGCACCGCCGGCCTGCTCGGCCTGTTCGATGTCGCACAGCATGTGGGCCTGGAGCGTAACGAGGAGGACTTCGGCAAGACCCTTGCTGGCTGGGGTGTGTCCGAAGGCGCGCATCTGGAGATCCCGGCGCTGGGGCCCAGCAACACCCGCGATGTCCACGACATCCCGGTCAGCGCGGTAACCAATCTAACCATCTACCTGGGCGGGTGGACCGTGGTGCTGCCGCTCTATGTGCTGGATGCGGTAAACACCCGCGCCCGCCTGGATACCGCGGCCCGCTTCCGCAGCGAGGCGGCGCTGGACGAATACGTCTTCACCCGTGGCGCCTACCGCAGCTACCGCAACAACGTGATCTTCGAGGGCAACCCGCCGGAAGTGGATCCGTTTGATGAGTTGGAGGATTGGTAGCTCGGCCGTTCCGGGCCCGGGTTTTACGTTTTACGTTTTACGTGAACAGCGTACGGCGCTCTGTCGTTAAACCTTAAACGTAAAACGTAAAACGTTAGCGTAAACCGCTTTACCCAATTTCCGACATGAGCCGGGAAATAACCCCCTCCGCCTGCCGAAAGTACCCGCCTCCAAACAGGTTCCCGTGATTCAACACATGGTAGAGCTGGTAGAGGTCGCGGCGGACAGGGTAGCCGGGGTCGATGGGCCAGGCGGCGTCGTAGGCCTGGTAGAAGGGTTCGGGGAAGCGGCCGAAGAGTTCGCTCATCGCCAGGTCGCATTCGCGGTCGCCGAAGTGGGTGGCGGGGTCGTAGAGCACGCCATTACCACTCGAGTCGAAGGCAACATTGCCGGACCAGAGATCGCCGTGCAGCAGGGAGGGCGCGGGCTGGTAACCACCGAACAGCCCCGGTAGGTGCCGCTGAAGGCGCCGGCCGGCATCGATGAGTTGGCCGCCGCCGCCGGTCTCGGCCAGATCCAACTGAAAGCCCAGTCTCTGTGCGGCGAAGAAACGGCACCAGTCTGAATCCTGGCGGTTGGGCTGCGGCGTCGAGCCGATGGTGTTGTCGCGATGCCAGCCGTGGGCATCCGCTGTCTGCCGATGCATGGCCGCCAGACCGGCACCGAACGCGGTCC
>SKGQ01000182.1 GCA_007117515.1 Ectothiorhodospiraceae bacterium
CTCACGCTGCGGCGTGAGACGGCGCATGCTTGCCTCTGGTTGGGCCGCATTTTTCCCGATTGCTGCGTTGCGCTGCTTGACCGCAGAATGACTGCGGCACTGCGCAGCGCGCCTTGCCTCGGAAAAAATGCGGACTCCAACGCAGACGCGGGAATAAATCAGTGTCTCCCTAGGAAGCACTGAGCCGGGAATGGCTCAGCGTTTCGCTGGCGGGTAAACCCTATTTCACGTCGATCAGCTCGACTTCGAAGATCAGCGTGGCACCGCCAGGAATGTTCGGCGCTGCACCACGAGAGCCATAGCCCAGTTCGGCTGGAATCACCAGTTCGATGCGGCCACCGGGAGCGATCAACTGCAGGCCTTCGGTCCAGCCAGGAATTACCCGGTTCAACGGGAATGTTGCGGTTTCGCCACGCTGATGGGAGGAGTCGAACACATCGCCGTTGATCAGGCGGCCTTCGTAGTGCACCTCCACGGTGTCCCGCGAACCGGGCTTGTCACCTTCCCCCTCTTCAAGAATGCGATAGGCGAGTCCGCTGTCCGTGACCTCACCGCCGTCGGCGATGTAGGCCTCGATGTAAGCTTCCTGTTCTTCCTGCCGGGCGGAGCTTTCGGCGCCCGCTGCGGCCTGCCGTTCCTGCACGAAGGCGCTGATCAGCTGTTGCTGGGCGTCGGCATCGACCCGCGGCTCGGCGCCGCTGACCTGATCCCGTGCCCCGGCCAGCACGACCTCCATCTCCGTGTCGCTGAGTTCCAGTTCGGCCAATTGCCGGCCGAGAATCTGGCCCAGGCTGTACAGGGCCCGATCTTCATCGGAAGACAGGCTGACTTCGCCATCGGCGGGATCGTCTCCGGCGCAGGCAGCAAGGGCCAACAGGCTGGCGGTCAGCAGCAGGACGAGCGGAAAGCGTACAGGCATGATTGAAAAACTCCGGAATCAGGAAAGTCGCGAGCATAGCGCAAGCCGGGCCTGCGGTCAGTTCGGTTACCGCAGACCTGGGCGCAGACGGGGGATCAATCAGCGTTTCCTCAGTCCTTGCCGAGGGTCTCCAGCGCGCGAGCCAGGTCCCGCTCGGCATCACGCGGATTGTCACTGGCCAGGTGTTGTTCGGCCTGCATCTGCAGCGTGCGGACTTCCTGGGCTTCCAGCGGGGTAAGGCGCGCCAGCACGTCACGGTCTTCCAGGGCTTCCTCGACCGTCGCCAACTTTGTTTCGGCGTCGGCTTCGGCGTGAGCCAGCAGCGGCAGACTCAGCAGCAGGGCAAACAGGATCTTGCGTGACATCGGCAACCTCCGTTGTTGGCTAATCATGTCGTGATCTCGACTACGGGTTGTCGCACGAGTTCCTTTGGGAAAGAGAGGGCATGTCTCGCGGCCTGGCGGGGCTAGCAGCGTGGTAGGGCCAGTGGAAGCTCTGGGACCCGCACCAAGCCCCGTGTGAGGACAAGCTTTTTTCCGTCCTCGCGTCGCTTGAGGAAACACTGAGCAATTCCCCCGGCACTCAGTGCCAACCGGCATGGCGGTGGTCGTCCGCTCAGCCTCCGACCAAGCGGCCATGGCCAGAAGAAAGCACACCGCGTGCAGCCAGGTAAGGACAGTGGAAGTTTTTCCTTGGCCCTGTTGGACCAGCGGGACGTCAGGCCAAGGAAAAGCTTGCACTGGCCCAAACGCTCGCTGAGCTGCACCAGTGGTCACCCATCGGGCTTAGGTGCCTGATGCGATCCTGCCTGTCACTCCCCGCCTGTGCTTGGAGACGGTTTTTGCCTAGCGGGGCAATCCGACGCGGGCCTGTTTCATCATGTCGCGTTGGGACATGCTCCAGACCGGGTCCGTCTCCGGATCGAAGGCCGGGTCGAGGGCCTGGATGCGGCGCACCAGCGGTGGGTGCGTGGCGGTGAGGCCGGCGGCATTTAGCGAAAGGCCGTCGGCGAACAGCATGTGCCGGACTTCCTCGCCGTGCGGATTGCCCAGTCGCTCGCCACGTTGCAGGGCTCCGATTTTCTTCAGCGCGCGGGCCAGCGCCTCGGGGTTGCGGGTGAACTGCGCGCCGGTGGCATCGGCCAGGTATTCCCGCCGCCGGGAAACGCCGGCCTGCAGCAGGCGTCCCGCGAACATGCCCAGGCCACCGAGTACGATCAGCGCCAGCCCGATGGCCATGCCGGCCATGGCCGCCCGCTGGTCGCGATTACCCCGCAGCAGCGTTGCCCGCATGGCCATGCGTCCGGCCACATACAGGGCCACCAGACCGAAGATCATCGCCATCAGGCGCAGGTTCAAACGCATGTCGCCGTTGGAGATGTGCGCGAACTCGTGGGCGACCACGCCGGTCAGTTCATCCCGGTCCAGCGAGGCCAGGGCACCGTGGGTCATGCCGATGGCGGCGGTTTCCGGGCGCAGTCCCGCGGCAAAGGCGTTGATTCCCTGCTCGTGCTTGATGACGAATACCCGCGGCATGGGTTGGTTGGCCGCGATCGCGATCTCCTCGACCACGTTGAAATAGCGTCGATGGCTCGGATTGGTACTGTCCCGGGTTACCTCCTTGCCGCCCAGCGATTTTGCCACGTTGGCACCATCAGAACCCAGCATCAGGCTGCGTATGCCGGCTGCGAGCAGGATGACGCCGAGCACCAGTAAGCCGGCGATGACCGCGACTTCGTAATCCATGGCCTGCAGAAGACTGGCCGGCGACATCGATTCAGGACCGGGGGCGGTCGTCTGCTGCTGCGTTGCACCGGCCTGGTCGCCGGCAGCCAGCATGACCCCGGCCAGCAGGCCGATGGCGGCTGCGATCACCAGGGTAATGGCCAGAAAGGCTGCAACCAGCAGCATGGTCTGTCGCCGGGCGCGCCGCTGGTGCTCTGCAAAGTTGAAGCTGGCAGGTCGATTCATGGCTGTCAGAAACTGACCTCCGGTGCTTGCTGAATCGCCTCACGATCCTCGAATTCGAGCATGGTTGCCGGCTGGAAGCCGAACATGCCGGCGATCAGGTTCGACGGTACTGTCTGCACGGCGTTGTTGTAGTTCAGGGCTCCGTCATTGTAAGCCTGCCGCGCATAGGCGACCCGGTTCTCGGTGGAGGTCAGTTCCTCCTGCAGGCTCTGGAAATTTTCGCTGGCCTTGAGATCCGGATAAGCCTCGGACAGCGCGAACAGCCGACCCAGCACCCCACCGAGGCTGCCCTCGGCCCGTGATAATTCGGCCATGGCACCGGCTTCGCCCGCCTGCCCGCTGGCTTGCTGGCGCGCGCTTTCCGCCTGGTTGCGGGCCTCGATCACTGCCGTCAGTGTCTCGCGTTCGTGAGTCATGTAGCCGCGCACCGACTCCACCAGGTTGGGAATCAGGTCATGACGCCGCTTGAGCTGCACATCGATCTGGGCGAAGGCGTTCTTGTAGGCATTGCGCAGGCGCACCAGTCGGTTGTAGAGCATGGCGACGAAGGCGCCCAGCCCGATCAGCACGACCAGTATGATGATCAGTTCCATCGTTCAGTCACTCCTTGTCTTGACGTGGCCCCGGATTGCGGGGCGTGGCGGACGCAGGTGGAAGTTCAGTCATCATCGCCGAGGCTGGGGTCCCAGCCGGCCGCCTTTGCCCGTTCGATGGCCTCGCGATGGATCCGTTCATGCCGTTCCCGAATCGGTTCCGGGAGGTTGTTGACCCGGAAACCGTATTCTCGCCATTTTTCGTGGATCTGCTCCTGCAGCGCATTGAGGCGATCCAGATCCCAGCCTTCGCCAGTCTCGGTCTCCGGGATCAATTCGAAAATCCATGCATCCTTGATGATCTGGCCCAGCATGGTCATGCCGCCGCTCTGATCCTGATGAATGCCTGAATAGGTTCGCTTTTTCATGGGCTAGAGCCTGTCTGGATAAAATGGGTCGCTGCCTTGGCAGCAGGATCTAACTCCTGCACCACTCGCTGATTCCGTTGCGCGCCTGCTCTTTCGCGGCACGCCAGTCATCGTCGTTGCCATCGATGTCGTCCAGTTCCAGTAACTGCGCCAATGCCCCCTGGAAGTCGCGGCAACGGATATCGCGCACGCGCTCCGAAGGGGCCGGGCGCCGACTGACCGCGGACTCGGGCATCTCGAGCGTGCGGAACGATACACCGTCCGGCGGTCGCTCGTCGCTGTAATGCCGATTGCCCTGGTTGTCGGTCCAGACATAGACCGAGGTGGCCATGGCTTGTGGGCCGAGCAGCAACAGGCCCACTGACAGTAAGAGGCAAAGCATTCGAAATGGCATCGTGATGCTACGCGTGACTGGTTGATCGTTTATCGTATCGTGTCTGGGAGTACCGAAACACGGGTTACATGTGGCCATGACGCGATGCTGAATTTTCTGCAGGGATTTTCCTATGGGCTGTTCCTGTCCTGCATACCCTGGTTCATCGTTGGTCTGTTGAACCCGAGGCTTGCCGTGCCGACGTTGCAGCCCTCGCGCTGGCAGGTGGTGCTGCGCTATTGGTTGGTGTTGCCCGGCGCTTCTTTCCTGATCTGGTTGACCTCGCTCTGGGGTGGTTTCGGCCCCTCTCTCGGTGGCTGGATTGCCGGCCTCGCGGCGGTAGCCGTGGCCTTGCCGGTGGAGCGCTGGTGGCATCGCTGGCGGGCGAAACGGGCGGATCGCCAAGGGCAGGCCGCCGCGGCCGCGGCGGCGCGGGCAGAGCGGGAACGTGGTGTCGCGCAGCTGGACCCGGAGTCGCCGCCGGCTGACGCAGACGAGCTGGTCAAGGTGCAATGTGTCGCCAAGGGAATATTGCTGCGGGCCGGATGCGATCAGCACGCCGGCCAGGCGGACCGCCTTTACAGTCGTTACCAGCGACTGCGGGGATTGCTGGATCGACGTTTCGGCGAGGGTGAACTGGCGAGCCAGCGAGGACATGCCGTTGTCCGGGAGGTTGTGGCCGCGGCCACCGAGCGATTGCAGGCGATCGCCACGCAGGCCGACGGCCTGGCCAGTCTGGATGAAGGCTATGCACGGCGTCGCCTGGACGGTGCGGAGATCGATCCCACCGAGGCAAAGGCCCTGAGACGGCGTCTCGAACTGATCGCCGAGACCCGCGCACGGCTCGAGCAGATGGTCTCCGAGAACGAGACGGCCCTGACCGCACTGGATGAACTGGCCATGGCGCTATCGCGTCTGGACACCTCAAAGCCGCGGCACGCGGTATCGACGGAGCGCGCCCTGGTGGAACTGCAGCGATTTCAGGATCGGACCATTGACTACACGCATTCCGCGCGCCGTGCGGAGGGGCAGAAACGATGAAAGAGGATCGGGGGGAAAAGCGTCAGGATGAGCGACGCCTGGCGCTGGATGTGCCCGATGTGGCGGAAACCGGCGTTGCGGTCGAGGAGGCCATCAGCGATCCGGAACTGGAGGCGCGGGCACGAGAATTTGTCGATGAGATCCTGCGCGGTATCGATGCCCACGCCACTGCCCGTCAGCGGATCGATGGCATGGGCATCGAGGTGCAGCGCCAGGCGGCCTACCGCAGTGACATGCTGCGGGCGCCGTTGCGGCAACTCTCCGGCCAGGGTGGTGATCAGGCGCCGGTGGCCGAAGGGCTGGGCATGCTGCGCCAGCAGATGACGCGGCTGGACCCCGCACGGCACGGGCCGCAGGGTGGTTTGCTGGCCCGCCTGCTGGCCCGCATCCCCGGTATTCCCAGTCCGTTACAGCGTTATTTCCGGCGTTTCGAGACGGCCCAGGATGCGCTGGATGCAGTGATTCGGGAGCTCGAGTCCGGCGCCGAACGCCTGCAGCGGGACAATCTGACGCTGGCTGACGATCAGCAGGCCTTTCGCGGTATCGGTGCGGAACTCGGGGAACAGGTCCGGCTGGGCCGTCTGATTGATGCTCAACTGGTGGCGGCGTCCGAGGACGACACGCTTGCGCCGGAGCGAAAGCGCTTCATTCGCGAGGAATTGCTGTTTCCGTTGCGCCAGCGGATTACCGATCTGCAGCAGCAACTGGCCGTGACCCAGCAGGGCGTGCTGGCGCTGGAAGTGTTGATTCGCAACAACCGGGAGTTGGTCCGCGGCGTCGACCGGGCAATCAATGTCACGACCTCGGCGCTGAATGTCGCCGTCACGGTGGCGCTGGCATTGGCCAATCAGCGACTGGTGCTGGAGCGCGTGGACGCGGTCAATCGGACCACGTCGGATCTGATCGCCGGTACCGCCTCCGCGCTGAAACAGCAGGGTGCCGATATCCAGAACCGGGCCAGCAGCGCGACGCTGGACATGGCGCAACTGGAGCAGTCGTTTCAGGATGTGCTGGAGGCCATCGAAGACGTGTCGCGCTACCGCGAGGAGGCGCTACCGGTGCTGGCGCAGCAGATCCAGCGGATGGATGCCATGGCCCGGGAGGGTCAGGCCGCGATCCACCGGCTGGACGAGGGCCGTTCAGCAGATTCCCGTCCCCAACCCGGGACCGACGACGCAGGCCCTTAACGCCATACCGGTGACGAGTTCCGGGGAATAAGTCAGCGTTTCCTTAAAGGAAAGGCTTGCTCAGAGGTGCAGGCCGCACTCGGTTTTCGGCTTGCCCTGCCAGCGGCCGCTGCGGCCTTCACCCTTGACCGTGCAGTGGGAGCAGCCTATGGAGTGATAGCCTTCCGCCACCAGCGGATGGAACGGCAGGTCATGCTCGCGGATATAGGCGTCCCGTTCCTCCCGGGTCACGTCGATCATCGGGTTGAACTTGATGATCCCCCGGCGTTCCTCGAACACATCCAGGTCCGCCCGATGGTCGGTCTGCCAGCGCATCAGGCTGGAAACCCAGACATGATAATCGCCCTTGACCTCTTCCAGTGGCTGGACCTTGTTGACCGAGCAGCACAGGTCCGGATCGGATTCATACAGCTTCTGCTCCTTGGCGAAGCGGAAATGATGTGAATCCGGGCGAATGTCCTCGACGGTCAGGCCGAACAGCTTCGCCAGGTAGTCCCGGTATTCCAGGGTCTCGCGGAAATGAAAACCGGTATTGATGAAGTGGATCACCTGTTCCGGTCGAATCCGCGAGATGATGTGCAGGAAGTAGGCGGAGGTGGCCGCGAACGACGAGGTCACGAGAATCTTTTCCGGATTGAAGTCCTGATAGACACGCCGGATGCGCGCCTCGAAATCCAGCGCCGCGTATTCCTCGTTGAGTTCGGCGATGGACTGGGCGCTGAGTCCGGCGGAGTTGCTCACCGGCTCGGCCTCCTCGGCCACTTTCTGCAATGTGCTTTGCGTCATTACTCTGCTTCACCAGATTTTTTCTCAGGCCTGGAAGGATACGGGTTAAAAGGCCCGGAAAAAGGAATATGTAATTGTATGGATATGCTGTGTCGGCATAATCGCGGCCTGCACTCGCCCCAAGGGCCCGTCTGCTGCTGGCCAGTGTCGGGCCGGAACCCGATCCCCGTCCTGCTGTCTCGGGAGGGGCAGCGCGCCTTGTCCAGCGACCGGAACCGGTAGGACACTGGCGCGGGAATAAAACAGCGTTTCCCCAAAAGGAGTGTCATTGCTATGCGGTATTCCGCCAAACAAGGATTCACGCATGAGGATACGCCTCGCCTTGGCGTGCTGATCGCGAACCTGGGCACGCCGGATGCGCCCACGCCGAAGGCGTTGCGCCGTTATCTTGGTGAGTTCCTTGCCGACCCACGGGTGGTCGAGGTGCCGCGGATCCTGTGGCGGGTCATATTGCACGGCATTGTCCTGCGCACGCGGCCAGCGAAATCGGCCAAGGCCTATCAGGAAGTCTGGACCGAGGACGGCTCGCCGCTGCTGCAGATCGCCAAGGCACAGACCCGTGGCATTGCGGAGCGGCTGCAAAAACGGGTCAGCGGTCCGATCGTGGTCGAGCTGGGGATGCGCTATGGCAACCCTTCCATCCCGTCGGCACTGCAGTCACTGCGTGATAAGGGCGCTGAGCGCCTGATCATGTTGCCGCTCTACCCACAGTATTCCGGCTCCACCACCGCTTCGACGTTCGACGCCCTGGCCGACACGCTGAAGCGCTGGCGATGGGTGCCCGAGTTGCGGATCATCAACCAGTACGGGGATGACGAGGCATACATCGCAGCTCTTGCCAGTTCCATTCGAGAGCATTGGGAAAAGCATGGTCGTGGCGAAAGACTGCTGTTCTCGTTCCATGGCACCCCGCGCCGCTACCTGCTGAATGGAGACCCCTACCATTGCCAGTGCCACAAGACCGCACGGTTGGTCGCCGAAAAGCTGGAACTCGCTCCGGATAGCTGGCAACTGACGTTCCAGTCGCGTTTCGGTCGCGAGGTATGGCTGCAGCCCTACACCGATGAGACCGTGATGGCGCTGGGCAAGCAGGGATTGAAGACCCTGGATGTGATCTGCCCCGGTTTTTCCGCGGACTGTCTGGAGACCATCGAGGAGATCGAAGGCGAAAACCGGGAATACTTCGAGGAGGCCGGGGGTGGAGAACTGCGCTATATCCCGGCACTGAACGATCGCGAGGATCACCTAGACATGCTGACCAATCTGATTCTGGATCATGCCCAGGGCTGGCCGGAAACCGGACTACGCACGCGAGGTGTCCGCGATGAGGCGGCGACCGGCCGTCGCGCCCGGGAAATGGGGGCGGAAGCCTGAAGCATCGGGTTACGTTTTGCCCGAGCGTCCGGGTAAACTCCCGTGTTTTTGAGACAGCAGCGAGGACATGACATGGCCAAGGCAAGCGCACGACATATCCTGGTGGCCGATGAGGGCCTGTGCCAGGAGTTGAAGACACGTATCCAGAATGGCGAGGGCTTTTCGACCCTGGCCCAGGAATACTCCAGCTGTCCGTCGGGCCGCGGTGGCGGTGATCTGGGTAGTTTTGGTCCGGGGCAGATGGTGCGGGAATTCGACGAGGTCGTGTTCTCGGCGCCAATCAACGAAGTTCAGGGTCCGGTGAAGACCCAGTTCGGGTATCACCTGCTGGAAGTCACCGAGCGCAGCGACTGAGTTCAGTCGCTGTAGATGCTGCCGATGAAGCTGCGCAGCCGCTCGGAAGGCGGTTCGCGCAGCAGGCGGCTCGGTTCGCCATCATGCAGAATCCGGCCCTGATCCAGAAACAGCAGGCGCGTTCCCACCTTCTCGGCGAAGCGCAGTTCATGGGTGACCACGAGCATGGTCATGCCGTCTTCCGCCAGATCCTGCATCACCCGCAACACCTCGCCGCGCAGTTCCGGATCCAGCGCCGACGTTGGCTCGTCGAACAGCATGATGCGCGGGTTCACCGCCAGCGCACGGGCTATGGCGACGCGCTGCTGCTGGCCGCCGGACAGTTCGGCTGGCAATTTGCCTGACTCCGTCTCCAGCCCGACCCGCCGCAGCAGCCGGTCGGCCACGGCCTGTGACTCCTTGCGTGACAGGCCAAGCACCTTGCGCGGGCCGAGCATGACATTGTCGCGCGCGGTCATCTGCGGGAACAGCTTGAATTGCTGGAACACCATGCCGGTTTCCCGGCGCAGCGCCTGCCGACTGCGCTGGCCGCGGCCAAGCTTATGGCCGGCGATCTCCAGTGTGCCGCTGTCGGGAACGTCCAGCGCATTCAGGCAACGCAGCAGGGTGGACTTGCCGGATCCTGATCGGCCGGTGAGGACCACGATTTCGCCGCCCTGCACGCAAAGGTCCACGTCCTTCAGCACCGGCGTGCCTGCAAAGGACTTGCACAGCTTGTCGCAGCGAATCAGGCTCACAGGATGGTCAGTCTCCGTTCCAGCAACCGCATCAGCATCGCCAGACTGAAGGTCATCAGCAGGTAGAACACGGCCACTGCCGTCCAGATTTCCAGTGCCCGGCCGGTCTGGGCAGTCAACTGCTCGCCCTTCTGCGCCAATTCTGCCACCCCTATTACCAGGAACAGCGCCGAGTCCTTGAGACTGATGATGAACTGGTTGCCCAGGGGCGGAATGGAGCGGCGCAGTGCCAGCGGGCCGACCACATGCAGTAGCACCTGGGGATAGCTCAGGCCCAGGGCCAGGCCTGCATCGGTCAAACCCGGATCCACCGATAGCACGCTGCCCCGGGCAATTTCGCTGATGTAGGCACCGGCGTTCAGCGCCAGGCACAGCGAGGCTGCGGCAAAACCCGACAGGGTGATGTCCAGTGCCAGTGGCAGCGCGAAATAGATGAACATGGCCTGGACCACGATGGGCGTGCCCCGGATCACCGACACGTAAACAAAGACCAGCCAGTGCATCAGCGGCAGGCGGAACGCCAGGATCAGACCGCAGATGGTACCTATCAGCAGCCCGCCGCCTATCCCCAGCAAGGTTATCCAGGCCGTGAGCTGGGCCCCTTCCACCATCTGTGGGATCGCGTCCCAGACGACTTGCCAGCGAAAATCCATGGTTCAGCGTGCCCTGGTGTGCCTCACTCGGGTGGTTCGCCGAACCACCGCTCGTAGAGTTCGGCGTAGCGACCATCATCCTTCATCGCCTGCAGTGTGGCGTTGAAGGGCTCGGGTAGTGGACTGCCCTGGGGGAAGGCCATGGCATAGCTCTGGGCCTCCAGGTTATCGCCCACCGCCTTGACCTCGCCGTCACCGGCGGTGTCGATGTAATAGAGCACGTTGGGCGTGTCGTGCAGCGCGGCATCGACCCGGCCGGAGCGGACTTCCAGGTAGGCCTGCTCGGCGCGTGAGAAGCGGGTCAGTTCAACCCCGTCCAGATGCTCGCTGGCATACTGGTCGCTGGTCGTGCCGGTGGTCACGGCCAGCCTGCGGCCGGTGAGATCTTCTATCCTCTCAATCTGGTCATTGTCGGTGCGGACCATCAGCATCAAGCCGCTGTCGTAGTAGGGCTCGGAGAAGTCCATGGCTTCCTTGCGCGCATCGGTTACCGTGATGGCGGCAATCGCCCCGTCGGCCCGGCCGGTCTGCAGGGCGGTGAGGATGCCGGAGAAGTTCATGGTGTTGTAGTCGAAGTCCCAGTCATTCTCGGCGGCGATGGCCTCCCAGAGTTCGACCTCGAAGCCGGTGCGCTCGCCGTCCTGCTCGAACATGAACGGCACGAAGGAGGACGGAATGGCGATGGTCAGGCGTTCCGCCTGGGCCGGCGCGGCAAGCATCGCCAGAAACAGGACAGTCACGATCAGACAAGGGCGCATGGTGACCTCGAAGGTTGCGGTCGGATCGGGCGGGTTGAGCGATATCGAGTTTTTATCGTGGTGAGGCCTGCTGGTGCTGTCAAATGGGTGAGGATTGATAGGCCTTGGCTGAGCCGCCAGCAGGTCAGTGTTTCCCTTGTGATCGTTGGAGCCTTGTGCGGCGGGCAATTTGCGGGCTCAGCCAAAGTAGCCATGCAGAAACCAGCGGCCGGGTTGCCGTCGGTCCTGGAAGACCCACAGACGACTGCCGTCCGCAGCCCGTGCCTGGTAATAGTCACGGCTGATGTCCTGTCCGTCCCACCAGCCGGATTCAATGCGTTCCGGCCCCTGGCAGAGTTGCAGTTGGCCATGGTGTTCGGGCAGGCCGTTGCGGCATGCCAGTTGTTGCGGTTCGGGCAATAGCCAGAGTGGCCGGTGCGGGCTGGCGGTCTGCTGCCTGTCGCTGGCGGGTGCAGGCATGTGCCAGGCCCGTTCCGGCCGATGGTCTGCTACCGTGCCGAGGCCGCTGATCGCGGCCTCGCCCAGGCGGGCACCCAGACGTTCAGTCAGTTGCTGCCAGGACATCCGGGCTGTCTGTCCATGACGCAGCAGATCCGTGGGGCTTGCGGTCAGTGGCAGCAGATGTCGGGCCTCCAGGATCAGGCCGGTGACCGGCGCTTTCAGGGGGGTGCGCTGCAGACGCTCCCGGGCCACGACAAGCAGGCGTTCGCCATCGCGGCTGAGGCCCTGCAGGCCCAGCAGCAGGGGTGTCGCTGCATGGTCCTCGTGCAGCAGTCGTAGCCGAACCCGCTGCACGCCAGCCTGCAATCCGGTCAGCAGTGCCTGCAGATCCCGCAGCAGTCGTTGCAGGGCAAACAGCACCGCGGCACTGTCATGGGCCGCCGCCGGCAAGGCCAGTTCGCCGTGGAAAACCGGGCGGGGCCGGTGGTTCGGTCGCGGATCCGGACGTTCGCCAAGAGCGCGCTGTAGTTGTTCGCTGAGCGTGTCGCCCAGCCGCCGCCCCAGTTCCGCGGCCGGCAGCCGCAGGCAGTCACCCAGGGTCAGCAGCCCCAGTCCTGACAATGCCCGTGTCTGTGCAGGTGTCAGTTCCATTGCATGAATCGGTAGTGCGGCCAGCCGTGCCGCCAGCGCTTCGCGTTCCGTGAACAGGGTGTCGCCGCCGACCCGGCAGAACAGGCAGGCCGCCGCCGCCGTGGGGGCAACCGCGGATTGCCAGTGCAGCCCGAGTTGTTGCAGGTGCCGGTTCAGTTGCTGTTGCAGGCCGGCCATGCCACCGAACAGTCGCTGGCTGCCGCCGATCTCCAGGACCAGTTCGAACGGCGGCTGACGGCTGACCCAGCCGCTGAACTGCAACAGTCCGTCGGCCAGTCGTCGCAGACTGTCCTGTTCCAGATCAGGGCGGCGCTGCACCAGTTGTAGGTCCGGACTCAGGCTGCGTGCCTGGGCCGGCCGCATGCCGGGACTTACGCCATCGGCGGCAGCCGTGCGACTGACGGTCAGCAGCCGCTGCGCATCGACCACCGCCATCAGCGGTTCGTCATCACAGCCGCGGCGGAAGACATCCAGCGGCAACTCGGGAAAACGCAGTGCCTGCCAGAGCAAGGACATGACGCGGGAAACGGTGAAACCCGATCAATGCATGCGATCGAGTTGCCGCTCGCCATCCAGCGGTAATTGCAGTTGCGGCACGCGAGCTTGTTCGCTGCGGGGCTTCGGATACAGCGGCCGCACGATGGCTGGCCGGGCTGGCGCCGTCTCTGCCATTCGTTCTCGACCACGTCCGCCATGCGGCGGCCATGAAACCGGCAGGGCCTGTACCCGGGGTGTATCCAGCTTGAGTTGCAGCGATTGCGGGCCGACATTGCCGCGGCACTTGATCAGGTCCAACTGGCTGACCCCCTCGGTGTCGCGCCGCAGCCGCACCCGCAAGGTGGCCGGCGAGGGCTGCGCCGCATCGGTTTCGCTGCGGAACAGAAAGCCCGCGCAGTCGCCGGTTTCGGCCGCCAGTTGCAGGCGGCGCAGGGCGCTGGCGTCCGCCTGTCCCGGCCAGCAGATCACGGCGGCGCAGGTGCCTGCCCGCAAGGCCTGTTCCACGGCCCAGAGGGTGTCCACATGGCGTTGTGGTCGGACCAGCAGGATCCTCGACAGATCAATGCCGCATGCTGCCAGTGCCGGCGCATAGGGAATGTGCGGTGGTGCAATGAGAGCAATCCAGCGGCTGGCCCGACTGAGGCGGGCCAGCGCCGGCATCAGCAGTTGCAGTTCGCCAATACCCTGTTGTGCGTGGATGACCTCGGTCAGCGCCGCCTGGGGCCAGCCGCCTCCAGGCAGGCGTGCATCCAGTTCGGCAAAGCCGGTGGCGGTGGCAGCGGTCGTGACCGGCGCCGAGGTGGCGCGCCAGATGCGGGGTTCGCGAAGCAGTTCGTGCAGGGCATCAGTCATGGCGATCTCGTCGTGTTGTTCTTGCGTATCAGGAGGAATTACAACGGCGAACCGTTGCGGATCAGGCCGACACCCAGTCCCTCGATGTCGAGCGGGTCTCGGCGCAGATCCAGTTCCAGAGTGCTGAAATCCGGGTTTTCCGCCTGTAGCCAGACCCTGTGTCCATCGCGGCGGAAGCGTTTCACGGTGACTTCGTCCTGTAGCCGGGCGACCACGATCTGGCCGTTGCGGGCTTCACTGGTGCGATGTACCGCCAGCAGGTCGCCGTCGAGAATGCCGGCGTCCCGCATGCTCATACCGCGCACCGCGAGCAGGTAATCCGCCTGGGGTGAGAACATTTCGGCGGCGGCATGGCAGTGCCCGCGCACATGCTCTTCGGCCATTACCGGGCTGCCGGCCGCGACCTGACCGATAATGGGAAGGCCACGGGGTGATGCCGGTTCCTCGTCCAGCAGGCGGATGCCGCGGGAAGAGCCGGGCGTGAGCTGTAGCGCGCCCTTGCGTTCCAGGGCGCGCAGATGGCTCTCCGCTGCGTTCGGTGAACGGAACCCCAGTGCCCGGTTGATATCCGCTCGGGTCGGCGGATAACCGGTTTCGGTGATGAAACGCCGGATCAGGTCGAGTATTTCCTGCTGGCGGGTCGTCAGCGATTGCATGGGCGATCTCCATCGGAGGGATGCGGAAACGGTATGACTGTTACTATAGACAGTGTTTTTTTGTACAGCAATAGTGTTTTTGTTTTGTCCGGGCGGCGTAGAATGCCGGCCATTCAGTCGAACCAGTCCCGCGATTATCGTCGGAAGCGATTCCGCCCATCCGCCGGTGCGGTCCGGCACCGCGTGCATCAGGAGCAGCATGGTTAGCGTCACCGATGACCTCAGCGAGTTGTTCGCTCGCGGCGAACTGACCCTCGACCGCTGGCTGGACACGATCCTGCCGCAGGCGTCGGCGGATGAGCGCAGTCTGGTGGCGGATGCCTGGGAGCTTGCCCAGACCAGCTATGGCAGCGTCTGCCGTGCCTCCGGCGAGAGCTATTTCGAGCATGGCCTGTCGGTGGCCACGATCCTGGCCGGCCTCAAGCTCGATGTGCATACCCTGGTGGCTGGTCTGCTGCACGATGCGCCAGCGGTCAATCCGGAGGTCTGGTATGCCCAGCGCGAGCGCTGCGATGCCGAGGCGCTGGTGATGATCGACGGCGTCTCGCGGATGGATCTGATCAGCACGCTGCACGAAACACCGGGCAATGACCGCGAGGGCCAGTCCGAAGCGCTGCGCAAGCTGCTGCTGGCCATGGCCCAGGACATCCGGGTGGTGTTCATCAAGCTGGCCGAACGGCTGCATGATCTGCGTACCCTGAAGACCCTGCCCGAACCGGTGCGGCAGCGGGTGGCCCACGAGGCGGCGGACATCTACGCGCCGCTGGCCAATCGCCTGGGCATCTGGCAGGTGAAGTGGGA
>SKGQ01000102.1 GCA_007117515.1 Ectothiorhodospiraceae bacterium
GGCTATTTCGCCCAGCATCAGGTGGAGCAGCTTGATCCGGCGGCCAGTCCACTCCTGCACCTGCAGCGCCTGGACCCCCGGGCCCGCGAGCAGGAGCTGCGCAATTACCTGGGCGGCTTCGGCTTTCAGGGCGATATGGCGACCGCCGCCTGCGCGCCGTTCTCCGGTGGCGAGAAAGCGCGCCTGGTGCTCGCCCTGCTGGTCTATCAGCGACCCAATCTGTTGTTACTCGACGAACCGACCAACCATCTGGATCTCGACATGCGTCAGGCGCTCAGCGTCGCACTGCAGGATTTCGAGGGTGCTCTGGTGGTCATCGCCCATGACCGCCACCTGCTGCGGACAACCACGGACCGCCTGATGCTGGTCAGCAGCGGTCGGCTGACCGAGTTCGATGGCGACCTGGATGACTACGCCCGCTGGCTGGCGGACGCGCGGCGCGGCAGTTCGGCGAATGGCAATACCGACACGGCCAGGATGCCGGCCGCGGCCAGCGCAGGCGAGCGGCGTCATCGACGAAAGCAGGCGGCCCAGCGGCGCAAGGAACTGGCACCACTGCGGCAGGCGGTGCAGAAACTCGAGCGCGAGCAACAGACCCTGAGCGAGGAACAGAAGACACTGAACACCCGCCTTGCCGACCCGGAGCTGTATGATGCCGGGCGCGGCGACGAGTTGCAGGCGCTGCTGCAACAGCAGGGCAAGATTCAGCAACGTCTGGAGCAGCTCGAGGAAGACTGGATGGAGCGCATGCAGCAACTGGAACAGGCGAGAGACGACACATGAACACCGAGGACCGCTTGACCGAACTTGAAATCCGCCTGACCCATCTGGAGTCTGGCCTCGACGAAATCAGCCGTTTACTGCTGGAGCGGGACCGGGCCTTCGAGGTTCTGCAAGGCGCGCATACACAGCTGTTGCAGCGCCTGCAGGACATGGAACGTGCCACCGGGGTCGCCGACGGCGATGCCCATGAACCCCCGCCCCACTACTGATCATGGCCTTGTTACGCAGCGACAGCATCACCGTCAGCTATGGAGGCCACGCGATCCTCGATCAGGCCGGTTTCTCCATCGAAGCCGGCGAGCGGGTCTGCCTTGTGGGCCGCAACGGTGCCGGCAAATCAACCCTGTTCAAGGTGCTGAACGGAGACTTGCAGCCGGACGATGGACAGATCGTGCGCCGGGATGGCCTGCGTGTGGCGCGACTGGTGCAGGCGGTGCCGGACGCCGGCGGTCGTCGGATCCTGGATGTGGTGGCTGATGGCCTGGGCGATATCGGTTCTCTGATCAGCCGCTATCACGCGCTGACCGCAGCCATGGGCTCGGGCGAAGAGCAGGACTGGTCGCGCCTGGAAACGCTGCAGCAGGAACTGGAGGCCCGGGATGGCTGGTCCATGCAGCAGCGGGTGGACACCGTGCTCTCGCGCATGGGGCTGGAACCGGATCTTGAATTCGGCACCCTCTCCGGCGGCATGAAGCGGCGCGTCATGCTGGCCCAGGCCCTGGTCACCGAACCGGATCTGCTGCTGCTCGATGAACCCACCAACCATCTGGACATAGAAACCATCGGCTGGCTCGAAGATTTCTTATCCAGCTACGCCGGCACCGTGCTTTTCATTACCCATGACCGGGCCCTGATCCGGCGACTGGCGACCCGGATCCTGGATCTGGACCGCGGCAAGCTCACCAGCTGGCCCGGCAATTACGCCGACTACCTGCGGGGCAAGGAGCAGGCCCTGCATGCCGAGTCGGAGCAGCAGGCACGTTTCGACAAGAAGCTGCAACAGGAAGAGGTCTGGATTCGACAGGGTATCAAGGCCCGCCGCACGCGGAACGAAGGTCGCGTGCGCGCCCTCAAGGCCATGCGCGAGGAGTACCGCGAGCGGCGCCAGGTCGTGGGTCGTGCCGACTTCAGCATGCAATCGGCGGCGCGAAGCGGCCGGCTGGTGATCGAGGCCAACGCCATCGGCCACAGCTATGACGACGGCGTCCTGTTCGAGGATTTCAGTACCGTCATCCTGCGTGGTGACAAGGTCGGTGTTATCGGTCCCAACGGTTGCGGCAAGACCACCCTGCTGCGGATCCTGCTGGGGCGGATGGCACCGCAGACGGGTGAGGTACGACACGGCACGAAGCTGGAAATCGCCTATGCCGATCAGCTGCGCAGCGCGCTGGATCCGTCACTCAGTGTCATGGATAACGTCAGCGGCGGCTCGGAAAACGTCACCGTGGATGGTGCCAGCCGGCACGTCATCAGTTACCTGCAGGATTTCCTGTTCAGTCCGGCCCAATGCCGTGGTCCGGTCACGGCCCTGTCCGGCGGCGAACGCAATCGTCTGGTCCTGGCCGCCCTTTTCTGCCGACCGGCCAACCTGCTGGTCCTGGATGAACCAACCAATGATCTGGACATGGAGACGCTGGAACTGCTGGAGGCCCGTCTGGTGGAGTACAGCGGCACCGTGCTGCTGGTCAGCCACGACCGGGAGTTTCTCGATAACGTTGTTACCAGCTCGCTGGTTTTCGAGGGCCAGGGTCGCTTGCGGGAGTATGTCGGCGGCTACAGCGACTGGCTGCGGCAACGGGCGAGGCCGAGCCCGCGCTCCGGCAGCGGACAAAAAGCCGGGCCGTCGGCGAAAGCGGACGCTTCATCATCCAGCCGGAGCAGTGCGCGCAAGTTGAGCTACAAGGACCAGCGCGAACTGGATGCCCTGCCCGACCGGATCGAGACCCTCGAGGCCGAGCAGACTGCGCTGAGCGAGCGGCTGGCCGACCCCGCGTTCTATCAACAGGATCAGGCCAGCATCAGTGAAACCACTGACCGGCTGGCGGTGCTGGAACGGGAACTGGACGCTGCCTTTACTCGCTGGGAGACGCTGAGCAGCGACTAGGCAAAGCCGGCCGGCGCGGGTTCATCCACCCGCACGGACTGATTCTCCGAACGACCAAGGAAAACGTCGCGATATGCGACATACAGCAACGCGCCGAAATACGGCAGCATTACCGGCGCCAGCCAGCCGAGACTCAGCAACACGGCAGCCAGGCCGATCAGCAGAACCCCGAGCATGCCGCTCACCGGCACCGGGTTCAGGCGGCATCCCTGGATACTGGCCGCAAAAGCAGGCGCAACCGGCGGCCGGTGGAGCACCAGCATTGGCAATAGAAACCATTGGCCGAACAGCAGCATCAGGCCCAGAACCGCCACCAGTGCCAACCCGATCAGGCCACCCAGGATCAGCAACGGGCCCAGCAGGGCGTGGGCCAGCAGTGGCGGCGCCGGCATACCCTCCGGCGACACCGGCTCGTACAGGCCAAACTCGATGAGCAGGTTCTGGAACGCCACCATGGCCGGCTGCCAACTGGAGCCGAACAGCCCGAGCAGGGCGAACACCATGGCCGCCAGCCCGAGAGCCAGCATGCAGTCACGATTATCGGGCAGGAAATCACCGCTCTGCGCGGGTTGGCCATAATCCGCGTACAGCGCGATGCGCACGAAGACCGTCAGACTGATGGGTGCGAGAAACAGCAAGGCACCTTGCCGGAACCAATCCCATCGGCTCTGCTGGGCAACCCAGGCAAGCAGCAGAATGCCGACCGTCCAGAGGATCCAGCGGCCGGGGCGTCGCAGCAACAGGGCCAGGGCTTCGGTAATCCAGCGGTGCCAGGCATCGGGCTCCAGTTGGCGGGGTCCCAGTGCATCCATCAGCGCAGTGCGCTCGCCAGGCAAGCAGGTCCAGCCGGCAAACGATAACTGTAGAGAATCATGGCAGGAGGAAACATAGATGATTTTCTATTTACTGAGCCTGGATCGTCAACTATACAATGCCGCAGCATCAGGGGATCCTGCCACAGAATCTGGCGCTTTGATTGGAGGATTTCGTTATGCCCGCCAACTGTGAGGGCCAGCGGGTCCCGAACGTGACGTTCCGCACCCGCACCGAGAACGACTGGCTGGACGTCAGCAGCGAGGACATCTTTCGCAGCAGGACCGTCGTCCTGTTCGCACTGCCTGGCGCCTATACGCCGACCTGCTCCGACACCCATCTGCCGCGTTACAATGAACTTGCACCGGTGTTTCACGCCAATGGCGTGGACGAGATTGTCTGTCTGTCGGTGAACGACGCCTTCGTCATGCGGGAATGGGGCTTGCAGCAAAACGCCGACCAGGTGCGCCTGCTGCCGGACGGCAACGGCGAATTCACGGCCGCGATGGGTATGCTGGTGGACAGGAATGAAAGATCGGAA
>SKGQ01000208.1 GCA_007117515.1 Ectothiorhodospiraceae bacterium
ATTCTGCGGTCAAGCAGCGCAACGCAGCAGTCGGGAAAAATGCGGCCCAACCCGAAGGGCCCGGCCGGTTTTGGCCCCTGGCGGCGTTGCGTCACCGGCCCGGTAGCGACGGCTACCGAACCGGCACCGCGCCTTGCCAGATGACCAAAAGCGATCTCGGGCGCCGACGCGGGAATAAATCAGTGTCTCCCTAGGATCTGGTCCCGATTGCAAGGCCCGCCGCGTCCGCCGGCGTGGCTGGTGCGCGATCCTCGGATTTGCGTTCACTGTAGCGATCCACCAGATAGTCGGAACAGTCGCGGGTCAGCAGCGTGAACTTGATCAGCTCTTCCATCACGTCCACCACCCGGTCGTAGAGCGGCGACGGCAGCATGCGCCCGGCCTCGTCGAATTGCTCATAGGCCTTTGGCACCGAGGACTGGTTGGGTATCGTGATCATCCGCATCCAGCGGCCGAGGATCCGCATGTTGTTGACTGCGTTGAACGACTGCGAGCCGGCGTTGACCTGCATCAGCGCCAGGGTGCGGCCCTGGGTCGGGCGCACACCGCCGTAGGACAGGGGCAGCCAGTCGATCTGGGTCTTCATGATACCTGTCATGTTGCCGTGGCGTTCCGGGCTGGACCAGACCTGCCCCTCGGACCATTCCGAGAGCTCACGCAACTCCCGCACCTTGGGGTGATCGTCTGGTGCATCGTCGGGCAACGGCAGACCGGACGGATTGAACATCCGCGTTTCGGCACCGAAATGCCGCAGCAGGCGCGCAGCCTCCTCGGCCAGCAAGCGACTGTACGAGCGCTGACGCAGCGACCCGTACAACAGCAGGATCCGCGGCGGATGGGTTGAAGCCCGGGAGGGAATCAGGCGATCGTGTGTCGGCTTATCCAGAAATCTTGTCTCCGCATTGGGCAGGCTTTCCGTCACAGGGCACTCCTCGGTTCAGGGAAATTCAGCGTCAGACCGACGGCACCACCAGCACCGGACAGCGAGCCTTGCGACAGACCGCCTCGGCAGTGCTGCCCAGCAACAGCTCCTGCATGGCGTTGCGGCCACGCTGGCCAACCACCACCAGATCCGCCGGCAACTCTTCGGCCAGCGCCGGGATGACCTGGCGTGGATCACCGTCCAGCACACGGAGGTCGAGGCCGCCTGCGGGCAGTTCGAGTTGCCCCAGGTGCGCCCTGGCGTCGGCGGTTTCCCGATCACAGCCAGCGCTGGCGCAAGTCGCCATGGCCACGACGCCTCGCGGGAAATGCTGGCGCAGCGACTGGAACAGGTTTTCGGCCGCCGTCGCCGCATCGGAGCCGTCGGTTGCCAGCAACACCGTTTCCGCCGCCACCTGGCGTTCGTCCCGGGCCGGCTCAAGCCACAACGGGCAACGAGTCAGGCGCGCCGCATCCAGGGCCGTACTGCCGACGAAAAACTGCCGGAACCGGCTATAACCCAGATCGCCCAGCAACAGCAGGTCGGCTGCTGCCTCCACCGCCGCATTCACCACTTCAACGCCGGGTTCGCCGAGCCGCAGGCGCCAATCGGCGGCAAAGCCTTCGGACTTCAGTGTCGCGGCCTCCTCGGCCAGGCGCTTCTCATAATGAGACCGATGGCTCTCTTCCGGGGTGGCCGGATAACGACTGCTGAGCACATAGACCAGCGTGACCCGCTCGACCCCCCAGGCCTGCAGGGTCAGCAACCGCTGACGCAGCAATGGCCAGGCCGGGGAAAAATCAATCGCAACCACAACATGCTTGAACATCGCTTATTCCTTGCCGGCGGAGAGGGCAGCACCCTCAACAAAAAGCCGTTTCAGACCCATGAATCCCTCCGCGCGAACTATATAGGTCTGCTCCGGATCCAGTTCCGTATCCAGATAGACGCTGATCCCGTCGACGTCGACCCGCCGATAGCTCGAGGCGTCCCGAGGACGGCCGGGCTCTGCCACCGGCACACCGGCTCTACCGCCGCAACAACCGTGACGTGTTGATACCCGCAAGGTAATGGCATCGTGCCGACCCTGAAGCCATCGACGCGCCTCGGAGGACAGCCGGATCACGGTGTACTAGCTCCCTGCCTGCACTGTCGGCGCCTCAGGAAAATGGTGCCTTGTCCGGTTGGCATAACGCACCAGGGCCAGCATCAGCGGCACTTCCACCAATACGCCGACCACGGTGGCCAGGGCCGCACCGGATTGCAGGCCGAACAGGACGATGGCTGCGGCCACCGCCAGTTCGAAAAAGTTACTGGCGCCGATCATCGCTCCCGGTGCCGCGATGTTGTGCGGCACCCGCCAGGCCCTGGCCCAGCCATAGGCGATGAAGAAGATCAGCACCGTCTGAATGATCAGCGGAATCGCGATCAACACGATGTGCAGCGGGTTGTTGAGGATCACCTCGCCCTGGAACGCGAACAGCAGAATCAGGGTGAGGATCAGGCCCACCGGCGTCACCGGAGCGATACGCTTCATGAAGACGTTATCGAACCACTCGATGCCGTTACGGCGAATCAGGTAAACCCGGGTGGCATAACCGGCAACCAGCGGGATCACGATGTACAGGACCACCGACAGTGCGACGGTATTCCAGGGCACGATGATGTCCGACAAGCCGAGCAGCAGCATGACGATCGGAGCAAAGGCAAACAGCATGATGACGTCGTTCAGCGAAACCTGCACCAGGGTGTAGGCGGCATCGCCGCGGGTCAGGTAACTCCAGACGAAGACCATGGCCGTACAGGGTGCGGCGCCCAGCAGGATCGCCCCGGCCAGGTATTCGCGGGCAAGGCCCTCCGGAATCAGCGGCGCGAACAGCACCATCAGGAAGAACCAGGCAATGGCAAACATCGTGAATGGCTTGATCAACCAGTTGACGGTGGTGGTAATCACCAGACCCTTTGGCTGACGGCCCACCCCGAGGATGGAGCTGAAGTCGATCTGCACCATCATCGGGAAGATCATGGCCCAGATCAGGATCGCCACCGGGATCGACACCTGAGCGTATTCGAACCGGGACAGGGTCTCGGGCACCACCGGCAGGAACTGACCAACGATCAGGCCAAGCACGATGGCCAACGCCACCCAGACGGACAGGTAACGCTCGAACAACCCCATGCCCTTGCGGATGTCCGGATCCGCGGCCAGATTGCTGGAGGCCTGATCACGGCTCATGAGGGTTCTCCAGCAAGCTCATCCGCCAGCAGGCGTTCCACACGAGCCCGCACCTCGTCCCGCACGGCTCGAAACTGGGCGATGACCTCTTCCTCGGTGCCTTCGGCCCTGGCCGGGTCGGTCAGCGGCCAGTGCAGCCGCCGAGTGGAAGGCGGCAGCACCGGACAGTGTTCATCCGCATGGCCGCATACCGTGACCACCAGATCCACATCGGCAAGCATCGCCTCGGTAAGGCGGGTGGATTCCTGGGCGGAGATATCCACGCCGTCCTCGGCCATGATCGCGATCGCACGCGGATTCTTGCCATGCGCCTCGATGCCGGCGGACAAGGCCTCGACACGGCCCTGGCCAAGGGATCGCAGATAGCCCTCCGCCATCTGGGAACGGCAGGAATTACCGGTACAGAGAAACAGCACCCGTTGTGTCATGAAAACCCCGGAGGTCAGTCGCAGCTGATGGATGGACGATTCGGCATGGCCACAAGCCGCTGGCGCAGATCACTAACGCCCTCGGCAAGAAACACCGCCTGCAAAACCTCATGGGCCCAGGCCGGCAGCCCCGGATGCAGGCGGTAATGCACCCACTGCCCCCGCCGCTCGTCCTGCACGATCCCCAGATCCCGCAGATGCCCCAGATGCCGGGACACCCGGGGCTGCGACAGATCCAGCGCATGCACGAATTCGCAGACGCACAGCGACTCCTCGCTGAGCATCAGCAGCAGACAACGCAGTCGCGTGCCGTCGGACAGGGCACGAAAGAAGAGTTCTGGGTTCATGGATATATGGATGTCCGCATGTGTTGCTCGGGAGATTACTGCTGGGCCTGGTGGGGCGTCAATGGGGGATGGCTTGCGGGGGCAGTTTTAGGTTTAAGGAAACGCTGATTTATTCCCGCGTCTGCGCCCGAGACCGGTTTTGGTCATCTGGCAAGGCGCGGCGCCGGTTCGGTAGCCCGAGCTACCGGGCCGGTGGCGCAACGCCGCCAGGGGCCAAAACCGGCCGGGGTCTTCGACTTGGGCCGCATTTTTCCCGACTGCTGCGTTGCGCTGCTTGACCGCA
>SKGQ01000138.1 GCA_007117515.1 Ectothiorhodospiraceae bacterium
CGCGAATTCCATGACTCATGCTTGTTTCGACTCCCCGCATTATCAGGAGGCCACACCACGGGCCCCGGAATGTCCCAACAGGATAACCCGCATGGAGCGCTGTGCGGCAGCGGGTGTCGGTCGAGGCGGGGCAATGCCTGAGTTCCGGTGCCTCCCCACCCAACAACGATCGTCACAGTCCTCGTGACAATCTGTGGATGTCCCCGATTTTTCACTACGGCCAACTGGCAAAACGGCGCTGGCTCTACTTCGCCTATCACAGTACGGCCATGTTCGTGGTGCTGCTGACGACGCTGCCCAGCATCTTCCACCTGCGCACAATCGAGACCTATGCGGTGGCCACCGCACTGACAATGATTTGTGCGATCCCAAGCCTGGCGGCTCGGGCGCCGGTGCGAAGCGCCGCCGCGGTCATGCGCCTAATGGCGCTGGTGCTGGCACTCGGCGCAGTCGCATGGTTCGGCCGCACGATCGTACCGCCGGCGACATTCTGGCTCACGGATAGCGCCATCACCGATGCCCTGGATGAGGAGATGCGCAGCGTCAGCAATCCACTCGAGAGCGTTTGTGAGGCGCAGCTCCGCGGGAACCGGTGCCAGTGGAGATATTCGGCGGCCGGGAAGCCGGATACCGAATCTGGACCTACAAGGAGAATTTTCCGGAAAACCCTCAGGGGCGCTGGCAGGTCCGCGTGAAAACCGAGTCCGACCAGTTGCTCGGCATCATCCGTTTCCGGGTCGATTGCTGACGGCTGATCGCTGCGGCCGGGATCGCATTCGCTCCGGGAAACGGGTTCATGGTTCAACAGCCGCAACCCGAGGCCCGGCTCGGCGGCTTTGTTGCGAACCCGGGGTCATCGGTGGTTCACTTCGGACCATGTTGCTGGCGAGTCGAATTGCCGATGCCCTACTTCCGCCTTGCCTTGATCGCCATTGTCGGCTGGGCCGCGTTTCACTTCCTTATTGCGCCTCCCGCCGGCGTCATGGAGACGTCGATTTCCGCCGAACACCCGTTCTCCGTGGAACGACCCCTGCCCAGACTGGAAACCGAGCCGCAGCAGGTCGACCTTGATGACCGAGACCGGCGGTATCCGGCGCAAGGCACCGATTACCTGTTCTCGCCGCAAGCCACCTTCGAATTGAGGGCTCGGGTGCTGAGCACACGCAATTATCGGCTGGGAATGGAGTCGCGGGTTTCGCCCCGCGATCTGGCGCTTGGCTGGGGTCCAATGGCGCAGGACGAGGTGCTGGCGGATATCCGTATTTCTCAGAGTGGACGCTGGTATAGCTGGCGCGCCAAGTCCCTGCCTATCCCCCAGGCCGATATCAACCGGCACAGCAGCAACATGCACATGATCGCCGGCAACGAGGACGCACTGCGTGCCCTGAAACGCGTTCGTCAGGATGACGAAATCACGCTTCGTGGCCACCTGGTAAATGTTTCAGATGGCAGCGGTGGCCGCTGGCGCACCTCGACAAACCGCACGGACACGGGCGCCGGCGCCTGTGAAATCGTGCTGATCGACGAGTTGATCATTCACTGATCGAACTCGTCGATTAAGGCTTAACGCACGACAAGGTCATCGGCCTGGACGGCGCGGACGCCGCGCAGATCACGGACCAGTGCAACAGCCTGCCGTTTCTCCTCCTCGGAACTGACGTCACCGCTCAGATGTACGACACCATCGTGGGTTTCGATGGAAATACTGCTCGCCCCCACATCCCGGGAAAGCGACAACGTGGATCGCGCCTTGGTGGTGATCCAGCTGTCCGACACGGTATCGGCAAACTCGCGCTCGCCGTCGTCCTCAGGCGCCTCACCCCGGACATTCAGCTGGTTGTCCACCGACCGCACGCCATCGGTATCACGGGCCAAACGCTCTGCCGTGTCCTTGCTGGTCTCGGAGTCCACATCACCGCTCAGGGTCACGGTACCGCCCCGGGTCATGACGCTGATATCGAGCCCGCTGGTGTTGCGGTTCCATAGCAACTTGGACTTCACCGTCGCGGTCAACGAGGAATCCGCTACCCGATCACGAAAGGTCCGTTCACCGCGGCGCTCGTCCCCTGCCGCGGCATCACCCGCGGTCCCGTCCACTTCGAGACGGTTGTCGACGGCTTCGATACCATCCAGGTCATGGGCGATATGTTCGGCCAGATCCCGCTGCGCGCTGTCCCTGACAGTGCCGGAGAGAATTGCAGTATGGCCCTCCACATCCACCGAAATATCAAACACGGAAAGGTGCTCGTTGAGCGCGTAGGTCGCTGCCAGCTGGCCTTCCAGGCGGGCCTCACTGACGGCCTGGCCCAGATCATTGGCATCGGCTGACAGGCCCATCGGCGCAAAGAGAACAACGGCAGCGACCAATATGCCGATCAGATAGATTGTCTGGTTAACGGTTTTCATCCTGCGAAGCCTCCCTGAAGCGGAACGTTCTCCTGACAATTTCAGAATAGTTCCTCTCGGGCGCAGGCGCGGGAATAAATTTAATGCGAAAACCTCGACCGAAGCCGCTGCAGATCGGTTTCCGACCAGTCCGCCGGCTCGGTCAGCGCGAGCCAGGCATCGATATAGTCCCGTGCGGCGATCTCATGGCCATAGCCCGTCGGTGCCTGACCGGCCGCAATATCGGCTACCAGTTGCAGCATCGTCACCACCGGATACCAGCGCAGTTCCGGCGACACGTCCGGACCCCGTGGGGACTGCATCCAGGCCGGTTCGCGATAGAGCATCGCCGGCTCGAAAAACGTTACCGGATCGCTGGCGTATTGCAGGAACGCAATCCGGAAATCGCCCCAGGCGCCATCCATGTTGTCCAGCCTCTGATGCTGGTTCATGAACCGCACCACGGCACCACCCCGGAACTGCGGCAACCATGCAGGAGACCCGGGATCACGGTCCCGGGTCACCATGGACCATGTTTCGCTGCGAAACGGTGGCCCACTCCAGAGCACGCCATCAAAGGGATCATCGATGATGTCGTACACATCAAACGAGCGGTCGGAATTCAGGGCACCCAGACTCAGGCCGTGCAAATACAGCCGCGGCCGATCATCGGCAGGCAGGCTGGACCAATGGCCGTAGATCGCCTTGAACAGGGCCCGGGCGCTCTCGGCGCCGTAATCCGCCTCGACCATCAGTGACAGTGGGCTGGGCAGATAGGAGTACTGCATGGTCACCGTGGCGATGTCCCCGCGATGCAGGTACTCCGCCGTATCCAGCGCGGCCGGATCGATCCAGCCGCGGCCGGTCGGTGTCGCCAGGATCACCACGGAACGCTCGAATCCACCGACACGCTTGAATTCTCGCAATGCGAGCTGAGCCCGTTCTTCCGGCGTTTCGGCGGCATTCAGACCGACGTAGACCCGCAAGGGCGTCGGCACGGTCTGGCCCAGAAAGTCACTCAATTCCGGGGCGTCGGGACCGGAGGTCACAAAACGACGGCCCCGGCTGCCAAGCGCCTCCCAACTGATCAGGGACTCGGCACCACCGGTCACCGTCGGGTCATCCGGCGGCTCGACCTCATCCTGCATCAGGATATCCAGCTGCTGGTAGGAATTGTCGGCGGCACGCAGGGCCAGGGTGAAGATCACGCCGTCAATCACCGACCAGAACAACACCACCGACGCCGCCACTCCCAGAACCAGGGACACCCGGTGCGGCACGTGTCGGGAAAGGCGCTCCGAAAGGACGACGAAGGTCTTGCGGAACAGACGGGCCAACAGGAGAAACACGACAAACACCAGTAGGGCAATCAGACCGATGCTGAACGTCCGGATACCGCCTACTTCGTCCATTTCCATCAGTACCCGCACCGAGTTCTGCCATTCCGAGGCCTGTCGCAGGAATACCGTTGCCACGAACAGGCAGATCGCGCTCGCGGTCAGCTTGAGTACGAATTCGAGCCGCGCGCGTGGCAGGGGCAGCCCGAGGTAACACCATAACCAGGCGCCGACGAAACCAAGCCAGTAGCCCGCAGCAAAGGACAATCCGGAAAGGATGCCCTGCACATGAAACGGCCGTGGCACCAGACTTGGGGTGAGCGAAAAAGCGAAAAACAAGGCCCCCAGTAACAGGCCGAGGATGGAAAGCTGACGAAATGGGTGCATGCGTAACAGAGTCCCTGACGGGGTCGTTCCTAGGGAAACACTGATTTATTCGCACGCCTGCGTTGGAGTCCGCATTTTTTCCGAGGCAAGGCGCGCTGCGCAGCG
>SKGQ01000155.1 GCA_007117515.1 Ectothiorhodospiraceae bacterium
CAGTGCAAGCTTTTTCTTGGCCTGACGTGCCTTCGGCCCAACAGGGCCAAGAAAAACCTTCCACTGTCCCTACCAGGCTTCGGGTGAAGTTGCTTCGTCGGAACTGGGGCCGCGGGGCCGACATTCTCGGCAGGACTAACGCCATGCCGGCTGGCACAGAGTGCCGGGGGAGGAGAAGGTTTTTCTCCGGCCCTTTCGGAGCGAAGCGACGCGAGGACGGAAAAAAGCTTGTCCTCACGCGGCACGGGGCCAGGTGCGGAGAATCCGGTACGTTGCAGCAGGCACGGGCTTGGCTCGGAGTTGATAGCTTCGGTTTGGCTACGGACATCACTTCCGATCAGGCGAAAGATCCAGCAGATAGCGGCGGCCGGCCAGGGCGTCGTCGAGGCGGTCGGCGAGGATGTCGACTACGCGCGGATCTTCGCCGGCAAGCCTGGTCATGCTTGTCGACAGGCCGGGGTGGCGTTGTCTGGCTGCCGCGCAGATATCGTGGACATCGCCTTCGTCCCCGGCATGGCGTCCCGGTGACAGGAACAGCATGGACAGGATTACCCGTCCGGCGTTGAAGCCGGGCTGGTCGAGCAGATCCTCCAGCAGTGGCTCGTTGAACCGATAACTGTCCCCTTCACGCCTCTCCATGGAGGCGGGCATCAGCCGCGCCACATCGTTGCCGAGCAGCGCACCCAACTGTCCGGCGAGCACATTGCGCACTGCGGTGACTTCGGGAATCGGGCTGCCGTGATCAACCAGCGCGACCGATGCAGTCGCGTCGTCCTCCAGGCACTCTCTCACGCCGTCGCACAGGATCCGTGCGAGACGCAGGTCGACTGCGCCACCGAGGTCCACCAATGGCGCCGCAACCCGGATCGCCAGGTCAGGCCACTCCTGCTGAATCTGGCCGAGTCGACGGGGCAGATAATCCGTCAGTGCCTTGCTCGGGCCGAAGAAGAACGGCACCACCACCACCTCGCTTGCGCCGGCGCGGGCGTCCCGGGTGACGCAGGGTGCCAGCGTCGGCGCCGGGATTCCCTCGAGATCGTCGGCCGGAATCTTGTAGGAATGCAGCAGCGAGGCCGGCGTCACGGTTAGTCCCATGCGCTTGCCGAGCAGCAGCGCCGTCCGGCGCAGGTTGAACGTGGCTGCCGGACGAAGCGATCCGTTGTCCACCAGGTAGATGGTGCGCATATCGATACTGCCGTAGTCGCTTTTCTGGAGTCCGATTCTCAAGGATTCTGAGGGGCACGGAAAGCAGCGCTTGCCAACCCTGGTTCGCTGCCATCCGGCAACGATGCTTTAATCGGGTGAACGCTGTCTTTTCCTGTCACGGCAGTATCGGCTCGCGGCCCCGTCAGCATGGAGAACCGCCGTATGTGTGTTGCCTGTTGGAATCCGGATGCGGCGCAGCAGGCCGGCATCGACCCCTGTCTTTGTGGCGCCCCGCAGACCCGCGCTATCTGCGCCCGGATCGAAGCTGACCTCACACGCCGACAGTTTATCGGGGGCATGGCCGCGGTGCTTGGCATGTTTGCCGGTTTTGGGCTGGCGCCGCGTCATGTCTCAGCCGAAAGCCCGGGCGGGCCCCTGTTGTTGACCAATCTCCGTTTCTTCGACGGCGTGACGCTGGAGATGCAGCAAGGGCGGGATATCCTGATTGAAGGGGGACGAATCCGGGCGCTGCCGCCATCGGGGAGCGGTCCCGCCACGGCGAGAAAGCTGGACTGCGGTGGTCGGTCGGTGATTCCCGGGCTGATCGATGCCCATTGGCATTCGACCCTTGTTGCGGTCAACCAGATGGCTGCGCTGACCGGGGACGTCGGTTTCATGCATCTGATGGCCGGTCGTGAGGCCGGCGCCACGCTGATGCGTGGTTTCACCACGGTGCGCGATGTCGGTGGGCCGGCTTTCGGTCTCAAGTTGGCCATAGACCGCGGTGCGGTGCTCGGACCCCGCATCTTTCCATCCGGCGCAATGATCTCCCAGACCTCCGGGCATGGAGACTTCCGCCTGCTGCATGAATTGCCGCGCACGCCCGGGACGCCTCCTTCCCATGCCGAGCAGCAGGGTGTGACGCTGATCGCTGACGGTGCCGACGCGGTGCTTCGAGCGACCCGCGAACAACTCATGAAGGGCGCAAGTCAGATCAAGCTGATGGCCGGCGGCGGTGTGTCCTCGCTCTACGATCCGCTCGATTCCATGCAGTTCACTGAAGGCGAGATGCGTGCTGCGGTCGCGGCGGCGGCGGATTGGGGCACCTATGTCTGCGCTCATGTCTACACATCGGATGGCATTCGTCGGGCTGTCGCTGCCGGCGTTCGATCCATTGAGCATGGCCAGCTTGCGGATGAGGACACGGTTCGATTGATGGCTGATGAGGGCGTCTGGTGGTCGATTCAGCCGTTTCTGGCCGACGAGGATGCCAATCCCAAGACCGATCCGCGGCAACGCGCCAAGCAGCAGGAAGTTGCCGAGGGCACGGTGCGGGCCTTCGAGCTGGCACAACGCCACGGTGTGCCACTGGCCTTCGGTACCGACATTCTGTTCAACCCGGAGGGTGCCGCCAGCCAGGGAAGGCAATTGAGCAAGTTCACCCGCTTCATGTCACCCCTGGAAGCCTTGCGTACGGCAACCGGGGCGGCAGGAGAGTTGCTTGCCATGTCCGGCCCGCGCGCACCCTACGATGGTCGGCTAGGTACCCTGGAGGAGGGAGCCCTCGCGGATCTTCTCGTGGTTGACGGTGATCCCGAGGCCGGCCTCGACTGGCTGGATGATCCGGCGACTCAGCTCAAGCTGATCATGAAAGATGGGCGTATTCACAAGAACGGACTGGATACAAACGCTTCAGCCTGAAAATCATGCGCTCGGCTCCTGGCCGATAAATAGCCTGCCAAATCCTGGTGCCCTCCGCTCTGTATCGGCCTTGTCTAATATTTGACAAGGAAATGGCCGCTGATGGTATAAGAGAGCTTCAGACATGCAGGATGCCCCAGGATGGTGCGTTGCAATAAAGTTTCCGCACCGGGGCCCTGTCATCTTTCATGCATTGGCAGGGTTGGCGACTATGGATGACCGGACCTTCTCCGAACTGGACCGCTGGCGCGAAGCGGCGCTCGCTCTGGAGGCGGATGTCCGCGGCACCGTGGTCGGCCAGGCTCGTCCAATTCGCCTCTTGCTCATCGCCCTGTTTGCCCGCGGGCACGTGCTGCTCGAAGGCGATGTGGGTGTGGGCAAGACCACTTTGCTGCGGGCTTTGTCGAAAGGAATCGGTGGC
Source organism: Ectothiorhodospiraceae bacterium (assembly GCA_007117515.1). Lineage (GTDB taxonomy): Bacteria > Pseudomonadota > Gammaproteobacteria > Nitrococcales > Aquisalimonadaceae > Methylonatrum. The sequence continues at coordinate 3,269 of SKGQ01000155.1, forward strand.
GGTTATCAACGTCTCGAAGGCACCATCGACCTGTTGCCCCACGATCTGATCTATCACACCTATCTGGATGAAAACGGCCAACCGCGGGTCGATCCGGGTCCGTTGCTCCGGCATGGCGAGGATCTGGCGGTGTTCTTCTTCAACGAGGTGAACCGGGCCCGTCCCCAGGTGCACTCGCTGCTGCTGCGGGTCATGGAAGAGCGGACGCTGACGGCGTTCAATCGTGAACACCGGTTTCCGCACCTGCAGGTCTTTGCCGACCGCAACCGGGTGGAAAAAGAAGAGACCTTCGAGCTGCCGTCCGCGGCCCGGGATCGTTTTCTGATGGAGATCAGCATCCGGCCGCCGGAATCTGCCGAGGATCGCCGCGCACTCATGTTCGACAGCCGCTTCCATGATGTGGATCGTCTGATCGAGCAGGTTCCGACCGGGCGGCTGCCCTATGATCAGCTGGCCGCGCTCGCGCCACGGATTCAGGATGCCGTATCGGTCAGTGACACGCTGCAGGACTATGGCTTGCGCCTGTGGCAGGCGACGCGAGAGCCAGCGGCGGCAGGTGTCGCCCTGGAAAATGTCGATATGGACCGGCTGATGGTTGCCGGTGCCAGTCCTCGTGGCGTCAGCCTGCTGATCCGGGCGGCTCGTGTTGCCGCCTGGCTGGCAGGCCGTGACTATGTGTTGCCGGACGATGTGCGCGAGATTTTCCCGGAAGTCATGACCCATCGTCTGTTCTTCACGCCCGCCTATGAGCGTCGTCGTGATGTTCTTGGGCCGCAGCTCAGCGAGGCGATCCTGCAGAGGGTGCCATCGCCGTGAGCGATGCGGGCTGGACGGCCGCTGCATCCCGGGAATTCGATTACCGACCGGGATTTCGGCCCCGTGGCCTGATGCCGGGTGCACACAAGGGTCTGGCCGCGGGTGCGGGGCACGAACTGCGCGATCGGGTCAGCCTGCTGGAGCATCCGGACCCGCGGCGTCTCGCCCTGCGATCCAGCGTGCAGGATCCCTTCAACCAACTGCACGTGCATGTGTTCAACCAGCACAGTCGCATTCCGGTGCATGTGATCCTTGACCTGACCGCATCCATGGGCTGCGAGGGGCTGGAGCGGAAGTGGCAGCTGACCCTGGATTTCGTCGAGGCCCTGGCCTTCTCGGTCTGGCGGTCCGGCGATCAATTCGGCGTGATCAGCGATGTTCCCGCCCATTCCGACCTGCAGCTCCACGCCACCCGCAGTGAGTCACTGGTCAGTGCCTGCATCGCCGCCTTACGTGATCATTCCCCGGTGGCGATCACTGAACCGGACTGGTTGTCACTGGCGGAAGGGGTGCCGGCAGCGCCCGGCATGGTCTTTCTGGTTTCCGACTTTCATGGCGCGGATGCGTCGCTGGAGGCAGGGCTCGCCTCGCTGACCACGCTGCACGACGTGGTGCCGGTGGTGGTCTGGGATCCCGCCGAGGATCTGCCTCAGCGGCGGGGTGGATTCCTGCTCACCCGGGATGCCGAGAGCGGCGTCGAGCGCCACATCTGGCTGCGACCCGGCTTGAGGAAGCGCCTCAAGGCCGCCGCCGATGAACGCCGTGCCGCCCTGGCCGTGCTGTTCCGCAGCTTCGGTCTGGAACCCTTGTTTCTCGGTCAACAGGTCGATCCCGATCGCCTCAATGCCTACTTCGCGGAACGCTGAATCATGTTGCTGCAACGCCTGATTGTCCTGGCCTGCCTGTCAGTGGCGTCGACCACAACGGCCGCTGTCGCCGCCACTGACCAGGTCGTGTCGCTGGGCTGGACCGAGCAACCGCGGGTGGACGGCGCAGGCGTCACGCTGGAGGCGGATCGCGCCTACGGCCTGGTGGTCGGAGATCGTTTCGAGCATCGCATTCATCTGCGGCCCGAGGCCGGCGTTCAGCTGGAGCCCGGCAGCGTACCGGCGGTGCAGAATTTCCCGTACGGCCTGGAGCGCCAGCGCGTTCAGGTGCTGACCCACTCCGGTGGCGAGGAACCGCATTACGAGATCCGGATTGGCTATCAGATCTTCGATGCGCCGGAACAGCCCAGGGTCCACACGGTGCCGGAGTTCGAATTGCGGCTGACGGATGGCAACGGCGGCGAGTCAGTCGGCGTGCCGATTCCGGAGTGGCCCTTCGTCGTCACGCCGCTGATCGGCGGTGCCATTGACCGGACGCCGGGCGAGGGACGGATGTTGCCGGCGATCGCGCCGGAGCCGATGGATACCGTGACCCCCAGGCGCGGTCTGGTCCTGACTGCGAGTGGCGGCGTGGCGCTCGCATTCCTGGTCTGGGGGCTGCCCATCCTGCGCCATGGTCGCCAACGCAGTGCCTTTGTGGGCGCGCTGAGCGATCTTCGGCGGCTGCGTCGTGAACAGCCTTCGGATGCCACGGCGAGGGCCGTCCGCCTGGTGCATGGCGCCTTGAACCGCTGCGCTGGCGAGACCGTGTTCCTGGGTGGCCTGCCGACCCTGCTGGATCGGCATCCCTGGCTCCGTCCGGCGCAGGCGGAACTGGAGGAATTCTTCGAGCTGTCCGCCGAGGCTTTCTACAGCGACGGCGCAGGGCCCGCGGATGAGCAGCGTACATTGCAGGAACTGGAGAAGCTGCTGCGACGGTGCCGGCAGCTGGAGCGGCGACGGTGACACAGCTCGGCCTGGATCAGTGGTGGCCGTTAGCGCTGCTGCCGCTCCTGCTGTTGCCGTTCCTGCGCTCCGGGCAGGATCGCGTGCTCTACCCCTGGCTTGGCCTGCTGCCGGTGGATCGACTTTCGCGCCTCTCCGACTGGCTGATTCGCGGGCTGGCGGCCCTGGCCATGGCCGCCCTGATCATTGCCCTGACCGGTTTGCATCTGCCGGAGGAGATTGAAGAACGCACCACGGAGGGCGTTCAGGTCATCCTGGTCCTGGATCGCAGCCGAAGCATGAATGACAACTTCGAGTCCGACTCTTCCGTGAGTCGCAGTGACAAGGCTCGGGAACTGATGCAGGAACTGGTCGAGCGGCGGCCTGATTTTCTTTATGGAGTGATCGGCTTCTCCACCGGTCCGTTGCGCGCGCTGAAACCGACCAGCAGCGGCGAAGCGGTGATGGCCGCCGTCCGTCCGGCGACCAGCTCGGCGCTGGCGCTGACCGAGGTGGCCGGACCCCTGGTCCAGGCGCTGGACAGTTTTCACGGCCGGCCCGGTGAGTCGGAGCGCGTGATCCTGCTGGTTTCCGATGGCGAGCTCGGGGTAGATGGCCAGCATGCGGTGCGCCTCCGACTGTGGACCCGGGATGCCGGCGTCCGGCTGCACTGGCTGCGGTTCCCCTCGCCGTCGGATGATGTGGTTGGTCGTCCCAGCGGCTGGGAGAGCCTGCGTGATGCAGGCATCCCGTTTCCTGACGTGCTGGCGGCGCTCGAGGTGCCGACGGTGGAGATTTCCGCCAATGCCGATGACGCGATGGACGCGCTCGTGGCGAGTCTGGATGCACTGGAGAGCGGGCCCGTGAGTTACCAGCATGTGGTGGCGCGTCGTGATCTCGATCGACCGCTCTACGGCTTCGCCGCATTCTTCCTGTTGGCCCTGGCCGGGCTGCGCAGCATGGAGCTTGAACGATGGGCGTAAGGTTTCGGGCAATGCAGATGGTGCTGGCCCTGGTGGTGCTGGCGCTGGCCGTCGGCGCCATTCACTACGCCCGGGCCCTGCATCAGGCCAGCACCTATAATGCGGCGCTGGTGGCCAACGAGCCCGACGCCATCGCCTGGGACGCGCGGCCGGAGTTGCTGCAGGTCAAGGCTTACGGTCTGTTGCAGGCCGGTCGCATCGACGAGGCGATCACCGCGTATCGGCGGCTCGAGGAAGTGGCGCCGGATGGACAACAGGCGGAAGTGCTCTACAACCTTGGCGCCACCCACTTTGCCCTCGCTCGTGAACTCTACGACCAGCCGCGGACCAATGTGGCGCCGGTCATCCAGCAGTCGCGGATCGCCTTCATGCGCGCCCTGCGCAGCGACAGCACGTTGTATTCGGCGAAGTACAACCTGGAGTACATCGGCCTGCCCCGGGTGGATGCGCCGGGCGAGACGGAGGGTGCAACCGATGATGTCACCGATCCGGAGCAGGGCGGCACCCACCGCTGGCAGCTGATGCAGGACTACCCGGAGGGCATGCCATGATCCGCGGTCGCCTGCGGCTGTTCGGTCTGCTCGCCGCCTGCGTCCTGGCCCTGCTGGCGTTCCTGGGGCCGACCGCCTCCGGGGAGCGCGCGGTGCATCAGTATCTGTTCGTGGTCGATGTGACCCGCAGCATGACCGTGACCGACTACCTGGTGAACGGCGAGCCCGTGAGCCGGCTGGAACTGACCCGTGAGGCCCTGAGGCAGGTCCTGCGGGCCCTGCCCTGCGATTCGCGGGTCGGCATCGGTCTGTTTTCCGGTTGGCAGACGGGCATCCTGCTGGAGCCGGTGGAGGTGTGTGCCCATCGCCAGGAACTGGGCCAGCTGGTCGAGGATCTGGACTGGCGCCTGGGCTGGGTGCCGCAGAGCAATGTCCAGCGCGCCCTGCGGCACGGCATGCTGCAGATCGGCCGCATGGAGCAGCAACCCAGTCTGGTGTTCATGACCGACGGTGACGAGGCGCCATCCCCGCTGCGATCTGGCTGGAGTGGCTCCGCGCCGCCGGAGCTCGCGAGCGAGGTGATCCTGGTCGGCACGGGCGCGGAAGAGCCGTCCAACGTGCCGCGCCTGGACCAGCGGGATGAGGTGGTCGGCTTCCTGTCACTGCCCTCCGGTGCGCCGGCGGTGTCCGGCCTTGATCAGAGTCATCTGCAGGAGCTGGCCGAACCGTCAGGGTTTCGCTACCACCTGCTGCGCGATGTGGAAGGTCTGGTCCGGGAACTCACCGCGCCAGAGCGCGCGGCCATGCTGCCCGGGCGATACAGCCTCTCGCCATGGCTGGCGTCAGCAGCCCTCATGCTGATTCTGGTGTTGCATCTGCCTGGTCTTTCGAGATTTTCGCGGTCGCCATCGGGCAAATAATCTCTGCCCATTCCATGGCCACGAGGGGTCCGGCCCGCGTGGCTGGTTTTTCTTTGTCTTGAGGAATTGCAAATGTGGGGTAGGTGCGCAGGCCTCGCCCTGGCCGCTGTTGTGGTGTCGTCCGGTGTTCACGCTTCTGGTCAGTACGTGGTGCAGGACGCGGATATCGCCGATCCGCGTTCCTGCGACATGGAGCTCTGGCACAGCGATTTCGAGGATGCCAACTTCCTCAATCTCGCCTGCCGCGGCACGGCACCGTTGCAGTTGCTTGGTGAAGTGGAGATGCCGCGGGGCAGTGAGCGGGAGGCCTACCGGCTTGAGGGCAAGGCGCTGGGTCGTGAACTCGCGACCGATGGCTACGGGCTCGGACTTTTCGTCGCCGCCGGTTACGACAGCGACAGCCGGAAATGGGAAGAGGGCGAAGTGTTCGGCATGTTGACGCTGGAGCCCGTGGCCGATCGTCTGCTGGTGCACCTCAATCCGGGCCTTGTCTACAGCCGTGAGGACAACCGCTGGAGTCCGTTCTGGGGGATCGGCAGCGAGTTGGCACTGTTCGGTCCGGTGGAACTGGCGGCTGAAGTGTTCGGTGTCGACAATGACGCACCGACGCTCCACGGCGCCGTTCGGTTTTTACTGTTCGACGAACAGGTGGAACTGGACATCGGCTACTTCGAGGAAACGGAGTCCGGTGGCAGTGGTGGTTTTGCGGCCGGGGTCGGCTTCCAGGCGTTCCGGTTCTGATGGCGGTTCCGGATCTGGGAACGCATGTCTCAGGCCGATACGTGAAAACCACCGGGCGCGCTGGATGGACGCCTGGTCTTTATTTGCGGAACAACCAGAACAGCACCGATAGCAGCAGGCTGATCAGGATGCTGGTCATGATCGGGAAGTAGAACGTGCCGCCCTCCCGGCGAATGATGATGTCGCCGGGAAGCCGCCCGAGCCCTAGCCGTGAAATCCACGGCCATAGCAGACCGATGATCAGGACGGCCAGGCCCACAATGATCAGCGTCCGCTGCATGGCTTAGCGTTTCAGGGTCTTGACGCCATCGGCTTCGGCTAGAAGCAGCACATCGGCGCCGCGCATCGCGAACAGGCCATTGGTGACCACGCCGGGCAGGTTGTTCAGCTGTTGTTCCAGCTTCATCGGCTCGCTGATGGTCAGGTCGTGGACGTCGAGAATGACGTTGCCATTGTCCGTGGTAAAACCCTCGCGCAACACCGGGCGTCCGCCCAGTTTGACGATCTGCCGCGCGACATAGCTGCGGGCCATGGGGATCACCTCCACCGGCAGCGGGAAGCTACCGAGTGTCCCCACCATCTTGCTTTTGTCCACCATGCAGACGAAGGTCTTGCTGGCGGCGGCAATGATCTTCTCGCGGGTCAGCGCGCCACCGCCGCCCTTGATCAGTTCCAGGTGGCGGTTGGTTTCATCGGCGCCATCCACGTACACCGGCAGATCGCCGGATTCGTTCAGCGACATGACCCGGATGCCAGCCGCCTGCATCTTTTCCGTGGAGACCTCGGAGCTCGAGACGGCGCCTGCAATCTGGTCGCGAATCCCGGCCAGTTCCTCGATGAAGAAATTTACCGTGGAGCCGGTGCCGACACCGACCACCTCGCCCCGGGGGATATATTCCAGTGCGGCCCTTGCCGCAGCGCGTTTCAGGTCATCCTGGTTCATTGTTATCTCCTCCATTTGATTGCCCTCGATGATACGTTGTTGGGCGAATCGATGGCAGCGTGCGTCCAGCCTGGTGTTTCCTTACACTGAGCGCCCCACACAGCGCAAAGAACAAGAGTCCATGAGCCGAAGCTATCTGGAGCGTATTCTCACGGCCCGCGTCTATGATGTCGCGATTTACTCGCCGCTGGATCACGCACCGAACCTGTCGACGCGACTGAACAATCGTGTGCTGCTGAAACGCGAAGACCTGCAGCCGGTGTTCTCGTTCAAGCTGCGCGGCGCCTACAACAAGATCTCGAGCCTGTCCGAAGAGGCGCGAGCCCGCGGGGTGATCTGCGCCTCGGCGGGTAATCACGCCCAGGGCGTGGCGCTGGCGGCACGGCAGATGGGTATCAAGGCGGTGATCGTCATGCCGCGGACCACGCCGCAGATCAAGGTGCAGGCGGTAAAGCGCCTTGGCGGTCGGGTCGTGCTGCACGGTGACGGTTACGACGAGGCGGCGGCGCACGCTCACAAGCTGATGGAAGAGCGTGGCATGAGCTGGGTACCTCCCTATGACGATCCGGATGTGATCGCTGGTCAGGGTACTGTTGCCATGGAGATCCTGCAGCAGCACCCGGATCCCATCCATGCCATCTTCGTTGCCGTGGGCGGCGGTGGCCTGATGGCGGGTGTGGCCTCGTACGTCAAACACCTGCGGCCGGACATTCGCGTGATCGGCGTCGAGCCGGAGGATGCGCCGACGTTGTATGAGTCGCTGCGGCAGAACAAGCGCGTCCAGCTTGAGCAGGTCGGTCTGTTTGCCGACGGCGTGGCCGTGCGCCAGCTGGGCAAGGAGCCCTGGCGCATCTGCCGTCAGCATGTGGACGAGGTGGTGCTGGTCAACACCGATGAAATCTGTGCCGGTATCCGCGACATCTTTGATGACACGCGTTCCATTGTCGAGCCGGCGGGAGCACTGGGTGTTGCCGGTATCAAGAAGTACGCGCAGCGCGAGGGGATTACCGGTCAGACCCTGATCTCCATCAACTGCGGCGCCAACATGAACTTCAGCCGGCTAGGGCATGTTGCCGAACGGTCAGAGGTCGGCGAGCATCGCGAGGCGGTTCTGGCAGTAACGATTCCGGAGCGACCCGGCAGTTTCCGTCGGTTCTGCCAGGCCATCGGTCAGCGCGGCATCACCGAGTTCAATTACCGGTTTGCCGATCCCAGTCAGGCTCATGTGTTTGTCGGCGTGCAACTGAACGATGGCCTGGAGGAGCGGGACACCCTGGTCGCCAGTCTGATCGAGCAGGGTTATCCGGTGCTGGATCTCACCACCAATGATCTGGCCAAGACCCATGTCCGGCACATGGTCGGTGGTCACGGTCATATGGTGGAGAATGAACTTCTGTACCGGTTCGAGTTTCCCGAGCGTCCTGGTGCGCTACTCAAGTTCCTGACCCGGTTGGGCAAGCGCTTCAATATCAGCCTGTTTCACTACCGCAATCATGGCGCCGCCTACGGCCGCGTGCTGGTGGGCGTCCAGGTGCCGCCAGTCCAGCGCGACATGTTCCTCGCGTTTCTGGACAAGCTGGATTATCGCTATCATGAAGAGACCGCGAATCCGGTTTACGAATTGTTTCTGAGCTGAGTGCCAGGCGCTGCGGGGAAGCGCTGCAGGAGGTGGCGGAAGGGCAGGAGCCCGGCAATCAGAACGAGAACTGGAGGTTCATCGTGCCGATATCGAGTTCGCTTTCGTCCAGCTCGTAGCGCTCGTATTCGAAATGCATGTCCAACTGTTCGGCGAGACCAAAGCGTAGACCGATGCCATAGTACAATTCACGACTTTCGCGCCGTCCCGAAACGCTGCTCCGGCTACCGCCATCTTCGTCCCAGAACATCTGACCGATTCGCGCGTAGGGGGAGATGCCGCTGGTGAACGGCATGGAGAGCAAGCCGGAGAAGCTCCAGCCGGCCAGGTCCTCGCCTCCCTGCGGCCGCACCCCACGAGCCCCCAGATCCTGGTAACCAAGCTCCAGCGAGACGAACGGATTGACGCGCAGGCCGCCACTGATCCGCCAGTGATCGTCATCCCGCAATTGCTCGCTACGGTAATCATCGAACCCGCTGCTGTAGCGATGGGGTCCAGATAGCGAATCGCCGCCGAAGGATTCAAACTCCGGGGTCAGATACTGTTGCGCCTTGGCACTGCCGAAGGCGCCAGCGCCGAGCAGAGCAGCGAAAATGATTCCACAATTTGTTGTTTTTCTGTCCATCATTGGATCGCCTGCGAGCCAGCCAGTGGACCGGCAGCCACGCATTGGCCGTGTCCTTCGTTTTCCGGGGCGGCCAGCGCCGCCCGGCGGCTACATTCATTAGCAGAAACTATATACCCGATTTGCAGAAAAAACACAGAAATTTTTGCGCTGTTGCAGCAATGAGACATGGTTCACGGAGCGCAGTGGCACGACCTCTAGCGCGAGAAAATCACGCCGATCCCGACGTTGACCCGGGGTCCGCCGCGGGGGCGCTCGGCCCGTGCAGCCTCTTCCGGCCATAAATGCAGATCCTCTGCGATGACAACCGGATAGGTGTAATCGGCATCACCAACCTGACCGGACCGGTTTGCGCCAAGTCGGCCACGCACTGTTACCAGTCTGCCGGTGGCCCAGTCACCGGGTTCCAGGAAGCCGTCTTTCTCGATCAGAAACCTCCCCTGAGACTGACGCCGGTGAGACGGCAACTGCCGGTTATCCAGCGGGTAGGCGAGCAATTCGATCTCGGTGCCGGAATCCCTTGGTGTGGTCTGGATGATTCGACCGCCCCAGACCACGGGTTCATCGCGGAAGCGGTCCTGCCCCGCGGCCACGGCTTCCGCGGTCAGATCCGTTCGCACCGATGCCAGGTCATAAGCCGGTCCGGAGGCACAGCCGCCAAGCAGTATGGGCAGGCAGAGCATGATCAGGATGCATGGTAGAAACTGGCGCCGTTTCATCGCCATCGATGCCTCGGGTAACTCGGGAAAAAGGGGTCGTAATGCGAGCGTAGAAACGGATCCCGATAATACCAGGGGTCGTAGTAATACGGTGGCGGCAGAGGCCGCAGCTCAGGCCAGAGATAGTACCTGCGGACCTTGACCCGCGGGTAGGGGTAGTCATGCTCGCCGACCTTGCGCGACTCGATACCGTCGAGCTCGCCAACGACGGTGAGTTGACGGTCCTGTTCGTAGACCGCCGGGTCGAGGAATCCGTCGAACACGGCCAGAAATCTCCCACGACTGGCCGAACCGCCTGCCGGGCGCCCGTCTCTACCCAACTCCCGGCCCACGACTTCAATCAGCGTGTCATCGCTTCGATTCTCCACCGCCGCGATCTGGCCGCCGAAGCGCACGGTGGCTCCACGGACTGCGTCCGGTTCATGGCGGGCCTGGTCTAGAGTGGGTGCGTCGTCTGGCAGGTCGACATCAATGGCCTCGGGTGCCGAGGCGCACCCTCCGAGCGTCGCGAGAAGCAGCATGGCGCCAGCTATCAGGCCCCATCGCCGTCTGGGGGATTTGACGCCGGTCAGGTAAGTCGCGCGGGTCATGGCGGCACTCGGGTGGCTGAAAGCATACCTGCTCACAGCCTAGACTCTTTCCGGTGCCGCCGGTTCCCGATTTCAATTCTGGTCGCGAGCCGCCAGTTGGGTCTCCGTGCCATCCTGTAGCTGGGCGAGGGCGCCGGCGGTGTGCTGCCGGAAGGCGGTCATCTGTGAAGAGGGAATGGGATCGCCGGTGGGCAGATCAATCGCCATGGGATCGTAATGATTGCCTTCCACCAGGAATTCATAATGCAGGTGTGGGCCGGTGGCCAGGCCGGAGCGGCCGACATAACCGATGACCTCGCCTTGTTCCACCCGACTGCCGTTACGCAAACCGTCTGCGTAGCGCGACATATGGGCGTAGAGCGTCCGGTAGCGGTTGTTGTGCTGGATGATCACGGTATGACCATAGCCTCCCTTGCGCCCCACGTGCACCACCCGGCCGGCGCCGGATGCCATGATCGGCGTTCCGGTGGGCGCCGCAAAGTCGGTGCCGAGATGCGGCCGTCGGTGACCCAGCACGGGATGCATGCGGTTGCGATCAAAACCGGAACTGATGCGCGCGTTCTGGACTGGACGCCGGATAAAGGCCTTGCGCAGATTCTCGCCGTTGGCCCCGTAATAGCCCACCGTGCCGTCTTCCTGCTCGAACCGCAGTGCGGTATGTCGCCGTGAGCCATTGATCAACTTGGCTGCCAGGATTCGCCCATCGCTGACCTGCTCGTCATCCAGGAACTCCGCCTCGTAGACCACCGAGAACGCATCGCCCCGACGGATGTCGCGGTTGAAGTCCAGCTGCCATTCAAAAATGCTCATGAACTGCATGACCTGCCGCTGACTCAGGCCAGCACGCCGGGCCGAGACGAACAGCGAGCGATCAATCGTTCCCGATGCCTCGACTACCCGGGTCTCGAGTACTTCCTCGACAATGCGGGTACTGAAGCCGTCTTCCGGGTGGCGTTCAACGACGAGTGTGCGGACGTTGTCCATGGCATAGCGCAGACTCTGCAGCCTGCCCTCGTCGTCGACATGGAACAGAAGCTCGTCGCCGGGGTAGATTCGCTGCAAGGCCCTGACGCGATCATCGGCATTGATAACCCGGTGCGATTCCTGGGCGCTGATGCCGGCCCGGCTGAAAATCGCCGACAGGCTGTCGCCGGAACGCACGGTGACTCTCTGGTAGTCCGGCTCGGCATTGGGGGCCAGCTCGACAATTCGCTTGAACACGAGCAGTTCGCCGGTGGCAATGTCATGCAGACGCGGCATCGGCAGCATGCTGTCGAGCAGGGCGCCAGTTTGCCAGTCGCGCCCACCGAACGTGCCGCCTGGCTGGTTGCTGGAATCGCCCACATTGGCGTCATGGGCCTCGACGGCGACGTCCTGCTCTGCGCTTCCGGTTTTCTCCGCCCGGTTGTCAGGCAGGGGTTTTTCCGGCTTTCCGGCATCGGCCGGCTGGCCGATGGCGGCGATTTCCAGCGTTTGCTCGCTGTGTCCGGTTTCTGCTTCGCCGGGTACCAGGCTTGCCGGTTGTGGTGCACGGGCCAGGCCGATCACCAGGCCTATCAAAACGACGCCGTAGAACAGGGGAGCCAGCCGTTTTCGGAGGCGGTGTCTTTGGTCAAAGCGCGGGCCATCAAGCTTGAAATCGAGATCGGTCAGTCGCGTGCCCGGCACACCATACCTCCAGCAATCGGTTCGGCCCGCCAAACAAATACACTCCCCCGAGTGCTGGTCGCGCTCGCGCGCGCCCGAATTGCGTCATCTGTCAGGCAGTTCTCGTAAAGGCCGGAAGTTACCCCATAAAAATGCTCTGCTCAAGTGCAAGAGTCACACGCAAGATATTGCGAATACAGGAATTTTGAAAACCAGGCGGGCCTGATGAAAAAGCGACAGCTCCAGGGTGCGCGAACCTGACACCTAAATGAAACGAGCGCGGGAAGTTTTTCCCGGGCGGCGACACATGCTGTTGCAGATCGTCCACAGCTGTTACGGATGGTGACAATGCGGGCCGGAGCGCTCCCAAGGTGTCTCCATTAAGGAAACACTGATTTATTCTCCAGCGCCAGAATTGCCTGCCATTCATCCGGTTCCACCGGCATCACGGATAGCCGGTTGCCCTTTTGCACCAGTCGCATCTCCGCGAGTTCGGGGCGTGTCTTGAGCTCGTCCAGGGTGATCTTGCGTGCGAGCCGCCGTTGCAGCGTCACATCCACCATGAACCAGCGCGGGTTGTCCGGATCGCTCTTCGGATCGTAATGCGGGTCGTTAGGATCAAACGCCGTGTGATCCGGGTATCCCGCGCGGCTGATCTCGACGATGCCGACAATACCCGGTGGTTTGGTGTTGGAGTGATAGAAGAACGCCAGATCGCCCACCTGCATCTGGTCTCGCATCATGTTGCGGGCCTGGTAATTGCGAACACCGTCCCAGGGTTCGGTCTGCCGGGGCCGCTCCGCCAGGTGGTCAATGCCGAAGACGTCCGGTTCCGATTTCATCAGCCAATAATGCACATGCTCCTCCGCAACTATCGTGACTTGGGGAAACGCCCGCCTTCTTGCGTCCTTTCCCGAGGCGGGCCGGTCTTTACCGCGGTGCACTGGTTCGTCAACCCCGCAGGATAACGTGGCAGTCGGCCAATAAACCAAGCCTGGGCGCGCGGATCAACGCAGATGACGGATACCTTGCTCAGTGATCACGCCATGCAGCGGCACGTCCCAGGGGGCCGACGGTAGCCGTGGCACCTCCTGGAAACCGAAGCCGACGCCGAGCAGGAGCGGCCGGCGCCAGCCCGGCTGCCGTTGCAGGAAGGCGAAAGTGCGGTCGTAGTAGCCGGCGCCCATGCCCAGACGGTTACCGGTGGCATCGAAAGCAAGCAACGGAGTCAGAATCAGGTCGAGTTCGCGCGGTGACAGGCGACTTGCGCGCGGCCCCGGTTCGGGGATACCGAAGCGATTGGGGCGTGAGGAGGTGCTTGCCGTGATGGTCCGGAACCAAAGACCGCGTTCGCCGAACGGTTTCAGCACCGGCAGAACGAGGTGCTTGTCATGCCGCCATCCCTCGGCCAGCAATGGCCGTAAATCCGGTTCGCCACGATGGGGCAGGAAAAGCGCCAGGCGGCGCGCCTTCCTCCAGGCCAGGGTGTTGGCAATGGTCCGGCACAGTCTGGCGCTGGCCCGGGAATGCTCGCCAGGCGAGAGTTGCAGGCGTCGCTTCCGCATGGTGCGACGAATCGCGGCGCGATCAGGGGAGCCCGTCATGAAGGTCGAGTCGTCTGGTTCAGGGACACGTTGTCAGGGAAAGAGACACCCCCCGCCTGCGCCGTCCCGGCGTCGCCCCTTGAACCCTGTGGTTCAGGTGGGGAGGACGGCTGGGGCCTTAGGCTTTCCGCTCGTGGCGGACATGCACACCGACGTCCAGCACGCGGCTCCCCGGGCGAAGAAGTTGAGGCTCAAGAATCGCTATGCCGGATCTCGCACGCCGCAGGGGATGTCAGCCCCATGGTGCGGCCAGCAGCAGCGCGGTGCAAGCAGGACGAACCGACTAGTCCTTTTTCGGCAGGACGCTGGCGATACGCTGGCTCATAGTCTGGATCCGATCCTGCACCAACTGGTTGATGTCGGCACCATCTTCCGAGGTCTGCAGCATTTCATGGGTGATGTTCAGCGCCACCATCACTGCGATGCGATCCGCACCGACGACCTTGCCGCTCTTGCGCACCTCCCGCATCCGCTGATCGAGGTAGGAGGCGGATTTCATCAGGTCGTTTTTCTCGTCCTCCGGGCAGGCGATAAGAAATTCCTTGTCCAGAATATGCACCTTGACCGGTTCCACCGAGCGTTCCATCAATGTTGCTCCATCGCTTTCAGTCGGCTGATCATCGCCTCGATACGCGAGCGCGCGAGTTCGTTCTTTTCGAGCAAGCCGGCGCGTTCCGCGTTCAGACTTTCCTGAGACTGGCGCAGTACGCGGTTCTCCTCGCGCAGGCGCAGACACAACTCCACCAGCTGGTCGACGCGTTGCTCGAGAAGCTGGAGGTCCTGGCGAATCTTTCCTGCTTCCGCGTTATCCATGGTGTCGTGCCCTGCTCCCCGTCATCCGAGCTGATCCTCTGTCAGCAGCAAAGCCGCCGGCGCTGCTGGAACCCAATGGTAGGATAGCCTGTCCCGCAATCACAGACCTGTATTCGGTGCCCGAACGGATGTCACGGAGAAAATTATGGTGGATCAATCCTGCGGCCATGAGCAGCTAGAGGCAGCCCTTGGCGCTGTCTCGGCACAGATGGGCGCCGCGGAAAGCCAGGGCGTGCTGTGCGGAATGCTCAGCGCCTCGGCGAAGACAGGGGTTGCAGAATGGATCGCACGGGTGCTCGAGGACGCGGAACCCAAAGGCGATCCGGCACGTCATTGCCTGGAGCAGTTGAGCTTGCTCTGGCAGCAGACCCAGACCGGACTGCAGGACCCGGATCTTGGTCTCGAACTGCTGCTGCCGGCGGAGAGTGCATCGCTGTCTGCGCGGGCCCAGGCACTGGCGGCCTGGTGTCAGGGGTTCATGTACGGTCTGGGCCAGGATCAGCAGGGCCGTGTCGCCGACCTGCCCGGCGAGGCTGCCGAGGCGGTCCAGAGTCTGTCCGAGATTGCCCTGCTGGATGCCGATGCCAGCGGCGAGGAGGACGAAGCAGCCTTCGCCGAGCTGGAAGAATTCGTCCGTGTTGCCGCGCTGCTCATTCATGAGCAGATGCAGCCGCTGCGGCGTCAGCGACCGGTGCCGGTCCAGCTGCCGGACGACGACACCATCCATTGAACCGTTCCGACCCGTACAATCCGTTTGGCCAATTGAGGAGTTGCTTCGTGACCCAGGAGGAATACCGCCGTCGCCGGGATGAGTTGATGGAGATGATGGGCGAGCAGGCGGTTGCCGTCCTCGCCGCCGCGCCCGAGCAGGTTCGTAACCGCGACGTGCATTATCCTTACCGCCAGGACAGCGATTTCTATTACCTCACCGGCTTCGCCGAGCCCGATGCGGTGCTGGTGCTGGCACCGGGGCGTGCCCAGGGCGAGTTCATCCTGTTCAACCGCGAACGGGATCCGGATCGAGAGGTCTGGGATGGCCCACGCGCCGGCCAGGACGGTGCCTGCGACCAGTTCGGAGCCGACGATGCCTTTCCGATTGACGACATCGACGACATCCTGCCCGGGCTGCTCGAGGGACGGCAGAAAGTCTATGGCAGTCTGGGGCAGCATCCGGAGATGGACCAGATGCTGTTCGGCTGGGTCAACCAGATTCGCGCCCGCTCCCGGCTGGGGGTGAGGGCACCGGATGAATTCGTCTCCCTGGAGCACCTGCTGCACGAGATGCGCCTGTTCAAGAGTCCGGCTGAACTGGCACAGATGCGGGAGGCCGCGGCGGTGGCAGCCAAGGCCCACCGGCGAGCCATGCAGCGTTGCCGGCCCGGGCTGTTCGAATACCAGATCGAAGCCGAGTTTCACGCCGTGTTCCGCGACCATGGTGGCGAGCATGCCTATCCGCCGATCGTCGGCGGTGGCCGCAATGGCTGCATCCTGCATTACATCGATAACCGCGCCGAACTGCGTAACGGCGACCTGCTGCTGATCGATGCCGGCTGCGAGTTGAGCTGCTATGCGTCGGACATCACCCGGACCTTTCCCGTCAACGGACGCTTCTCCGGCGAGCAACGCGCAGTCTACGAGATCGTGCTTGCCGCCCAGCAGGCGGCGATCGGGGCAACCCGGGTCGGCAATCACTGGAATCAGCCGCATGAACAGGCGGTTCGCTTGCTGGTGCAGGGTCTGGTTGACCTGGGGCTGCTCGAGGGTGATGTCGACGGCCTGATCGAGCAGGAGGCCTACCGCCCGTTCTACATGCACCGAACCGGTCACTGGCTGGGGCTGGATGTTCACGACGTCGGTGACTACAAGGTCGACGGCCATTGGCGGGAGCTGGAGCCCGGCATGGTGGTGACCGTGGAGCCCGGGCTCTACATCGCGGATAACGTTCCCGACGTTGATCCGCGCTGGCACAACATCGGTGTGCGGATCGAGGACGACGTGGTGGTCGGACGCGACGGTCCCGAGGTCCTCAGCCTGGATGTGCCGAAGGCAATCGACGAAATCGAGGCCCTGATGCGTTCGTGAGTGCCATGACGATGCATGATGCGGATCTGGTGATTGCCGGCGGTGGCCTGGTCGGCCTGACGCTGGCTTGCGCCCTGCGCACCGCAGGTTTCCGCCTGTTGCTGGTGGATCCGGCAACTGGTCCGGCGGCAGGCCACGACCCACGCAGTGTCGCCCTGGCGCCGGGCTCCCGCCGGATCTTCGAGGCGCTCGGTGTCTGGCCGCTGGTCAGCGAGAAGACGGCACCGATCCGCCGTATTCAGGTCTCGGAGCGGGGTGGCTTCGGTCGGCTTCGGCTGGACGCGGGAGAGATGGATCTGACTGCGCTCGGGCATGTGGTCATGAACCGTGACCTGGAGGCCGCGCTACGACGCCGTCTCGCCGAGGCCTCCGGATCGGTCCGGATCGTGCCCGGGGCGAAGGTCCAGACACCCGAGAGCGCATCGGACCACATTCGCATGCAGTTGCTGGAGAACGAGACCTGTCGGTCGGTCTCGGCCCGCCTGCTGCTCGCTGCCGATGGCGCCGCCTCGCCCCTGCGCCAGGCAGCTGGTCTGAGTATCGAGGATATCGACTATCGGCAGACCGCCCTGGTGGCGACGGTCCGGCCGGGTCGGCCCTATCAGGGAGAGGCCTTCGAAAGGTTCACGCCTGACGGCCCGCTGGCTCTGCTGCCATTGCCCGACGGCCGGATGTCTCTGGTCTGGACGGTACGGAGTGCCCAGGCCGATGACCTGGCGGCAATGGATGACCGTGATTTTCTTCATGCCCTGCAGCAGGCCTTCGGCTATCGGCTCGGGCGACTGCTCGAGGTCGGCGATCGCGGCGCCTGGCCGTTACGCCTGCGACACGCTCGGCGCCGGCGTCATGGACGCATGCTGTTGGTCGGCAATGCCGTCTGCAGTCTGCATCCGGTCGCCGGGCAGGGTCTGAACCTGGCGCTGCGGGACGTTGCCGGGCTGGCCGAGGTGCTGCATGCAGCGGCACGGGATGATGTGGATCCTGCCGACGCCCCGGGCCTGGCTGCCTGGTTGACGTCACAACAGCGCGTCCAACGGCGCGTCACGCTGTTTACTCATGGTCTGGTCGGGCTGTTTTCCAACGACTTCCCCGGTCTCCGCCTGGGCCGCAATGCCGGTCTCCTGGCCCTGGCCGGCCTGCCTGGCCTGCGCCGCGGTTTCGCCAGCCTGGGCATGGGCCGACACGGTGGTGCCGGCCGGCTGGCCCGTGGTCTGCCGCTGGACGTTGATGCCGATGGTTGATGCCCCGCTCGATGTGGCGATTTCCGGGGCCGGCCCTGTCGGCCTGATGCTGGCGACGGCACTGGCTGCGCGAGGCGCCCGGGTTGCCGTGTTCGAGGCCGGCGGGCCACCTGACTGGTCGTCGGAGTTGCCGGATATGCGGGTCTCGTCGCTGACCCCGGCGTCGCGCTGCATGCTGCAGCGACTCGGCGTCTGGGACGCCATCGTCGAGCGACGGGTGTCCCCATTCGAGGCGATTCATGCCTGGGACGCTGCCGGCGCTGCCGTTCGCTTTCATGCTGCCGACGTGGATGAGCCAGCGCTGGGTTATCTGGTTGAGCACAGTCTGTTGCAGACCGTGCTCGACCGCGCCTTGCGGCAGCATCAGAGCGGTCGTGTTCAGCGCCACTATCACTGCCGGATCGACGATGTCCTGGTGGACACGGACTGCTGTCGTTTGCGGATGAGCGATGGTGCCACGGTGCGGGCGCGGTTGCTGGTCGCGGCCGATGGGGCCCGGTCCGCGTTGCGGCAGCGCATGGGGATCGACGTCCGCAGCAGGAGTTACGGACAGCAGGGGCTGGTGGCTGCCGTTCGCCCATCGGTGTCCCATGGTCGGATTGCCCGCCAGCGTTTCATGCCCGGTGGCCCGCTGGCCCTGCTGCCGCTGCAGGATGACTGGTGCTCGATTGTCTGGTCATTGCCCGAGGCGGAAGCGCAGCGTCTGCAGACCCTGGACGATGACGCTTTTCTGGCCGCGCTGGATGAGGCCTCGGGAGAGGTGCTCGGGAGCATGCGCGAGACCGGCCCGCGTCGCCTGTTCCCGCTATACGCGCAACAGGCGGACCGCTATGTCGGGCGGCGTTTTGCCCTGGTGGGAGATGCCGCCCACGTGATTCATCCGCTGGCCGGTCAGGGTGTGAACCTGGGCTTGCTCGATGCTGCCGCGCTGGCCGAGGTGGTGGGAGATGCGCTGGAGGAGGGCGTTGACCCCGGCAGCCATGCACGGCTTCGCCGCTATGCACGCTGGCGCCGAAGCGACAACCAGCCGGTGCAATGGGCCATGGAGGGCTTTCACTGGCTGTTCAGTAATGCCGATCCTGCGCGGCGGCTGGCGCGCAACCTCGGCTTCATGGCCACCGACCGCCTGCCGATGGCAAAGCGTCTGTTCGTCCGGTTCGCGCTGACTTCGGGGGCCCACCTGCCGCGCCTGGCCCTGGGGAAACGCTGACTTGTTCCCGCGCCCGAGACCGCTTCTGATCGGCTGACATGGCGTGGTGCCATCAATGCGGACTCCAAAGCAGACGAGGAAACAGGTGAGCGTCTCCCCGGTAAAGCAATGATCTACCCGCAAGAGCTTTTTTTGCAGACCTTAATAAGAATGATTATCATTGCCCCTATTGTCTCTCTCAACATCAGGAATCCGGCATCATGCGCCTTGTCGTCATTGTCGCGTTGGTCATCGGCGCCATACTCGGGGTTTCGTTCTGGGTCAGTCAGCAGTCAGGCGGCCAGGGTGACGAAATCGTCGTCTATTCGGCGCGTCAGGAACATCTGATCAAGCCATTGTTTGACCGCTTCACCGAGCAGACCGGGATTCGCGTCCGTTATGTCACCGATGACGCCGGCCCGTTGCTGCAGCGGCTGCGCGCCGAGGGCGGCAATACCCGGGCGGACATGCTGATCACCGTGGATGCCGGCAACCTCTGGCAGGCCGCCGAGCAGGACGTGCTGGCCCCGGTCGAGTCGGACACCCTGGAGCGCAATGTTCCCGCCAACCTGCGCGATGCGGATGGGCGCTGGTTCGGCCTCTCGGTCCGCGCCCGGACCATTGTCTACAGCACCGAACGGGTGGCGCCGGAAGATCTGTCGACCTATGAGGCGCTGGCCGATGCGGAGTGGGAGGGGCGACTCTGCCTGCGTACCTCGAAGAAGGTCTACAACCAGTCACTGGTGGCGACCATGATCGCGCGCCATGGCGAGGAACGTACCGAGGAGATCGTCGGCGGCTGGGTCGACAATCTGGCAACGCAGCCATTCTCCAATGACACTGCGGTCATGGAGGCCATCGTCGCCGGCCAGTGCGATGTCGGCATCGTCAACACTTATTACTTCGGCCGGCTGCAGGAACGCGACGGTGACGACACGCCGCTGGCCCTGTTCTGGCCGAACCAGGATGCCGAAGGGGTGCATGTCAATGTGTCCGGCGCCGGTATTACCCGGCATGCCTCCAATCCCGACGCGGCGCTGCAGCTTCTGGAGTGGTTGTCGGAGCAGGAAGCGCAGGAAATGTTCGGTGCCCTGAACATGGAGTATCCGGTGCGGCCGGACACGGAGTGGACCGAGCGCGTCCGCAGCTGGGGCGATTTCCATGGCGATGACATCGATGTCTCCGAAGCCGGCCGGCGCCAGGTCGATGCGGTGATGTTGATGGACCGGGTCGGCTACCGTTAGCGACCCATGGCGACACCCGGAGCCGATATCCGCTGGATGACCTCGGCCACCGGTGCCACCCGCACGGGTGGCACCGGTGGCTGGCGCTGGTTGGCGGTGGCGATCGCGGCGGTCATCCTGGCCCCGATCCTGATCACGTTTCTGTCCTGGCTGCAGCCCGATCAGGCAATCTGGGAGCACCTCTCGCAGACTGTCTTGACGCGGCTTATCGGCAACACCATCTTTCTGGTAATCGGGGTTGCCGGCCTGGTACTCCTGCTGGGGGTGTCGCTGGCCTGGTTGACTGCGGTCTGTGAGTTTCCGGGCCGCCGGGTTTTTGACTGGGCGTTGATGTTGCCCCTGGCAGTGCCCGCCTACGTGCTCGCCTTTACCTTCATCGGCATTCTCGATTACTCCGGACCGGTACAGGGGAGCCTGCGTGACTGGTTTGGCAGCAGCGACTGGTTTCCGGCCATTCGCTCGCCTGGCGGCGTGGTTCTGGTGATGGGCCTGGTGCTCTATCCCTATGTCTACATGCTGGCGCGAACTGCTTTCATGGCCCAGGGGCCGACCCTCATGGAAGCTGCACGCATCTCCGGCATGGGGCCCTGGCAGGCATTTTTCCGTGTGGCCCTGCCCATGGCCCGCCCGGCGATTGCTGCAGGCACCGCACTGGCCCTGATGGAGGCGCTGGCCGATTTCGGCGCGGTCGCGGTGTTCAATTACGACACCTTCACCACCGCCATCTACAAGGCCTGGTATGGCTTTTTCAGTATCGAGGTGGCGGCCCAGCTTGCCTCGCTCCTTTTGCTGTTCGTCGCAGTCGCCCTGTTCACCGAGCGCTATACCCGCGGCCGCGCCCGCTACTTCCAGGTCGGCGGTAGCGGCCATCGCATCGTCCTGCGCGGTGCCCGGGGCTGGCTGGCCACCGGGTTTGCCGCGACGGTGCTGGCGGTGGCGTTCCTGATTCCCCTGTTCCAGCTCGTCTGGTGGGTGATCGGCCATTCCATCGGTGACCTCGACGCCCGTTACCTGAATCTGCTGTTGCGCACCGTAGGACTCGGTCTGATTGCGGCCTTCATCACAGTCAGCGTGGCACTGCTGCTGGCCTATGCGAAACGCATTCAACCGGACTGGCTGACCCGGCGGGCGGTGGCGGCGAGCACCCTGGGCTATGCCTTGCCCGGCTCGGTGCTGGCGGTCGCCGTGATGCTGGTTTTCACCTGGCTGGATAACGCCATGGTGTCGTTGTTCGGCCTCGGCGGAGGCGGCTGGCTCGCCGGCAGTCTGGTGGCGCTGCTGCTGGCCTACAGTATTCGTTTCATGGCCGTCGCCTTCAGTTCGGTGGACGCCGCCGTGGAGCAGATCCGCCCCAGTATTCCGGAAGCCGCGCGTTGCCTGGGCGCCGGTCAGGGTCGCTTGCTGCGTGAGGTCTATCTGCCAATGCTCCGGCCAGGACTGTTTGCCGGCGCCCTGCTGGTCTGCGTCGATGTGATGAAGGAGATGCCGGCCACGCTGCTGATGCGGCCTTTCGGTTGGGACACCCTGGCGGTGCGCATTTTCGAGCTGACCAGCGAAGGCGAGTGGGAGCGGGCTGCGCTGCCTGCGGTCACTCTGGTCCTGGTCGGGCTGCTGCCCGTGATTTTACTGGTCCGCCGTTCTGCCCGACAACCGCGTCGCCTGTCACGAGGCGGGTCCCGACCGACGCCGGGTCGGGATCCGCGGCTCGGCAACGCCTGAATCGCCGCGACCGACCAGCCCTCCCCGCATGAATGCTTCCAGCGCGGACACGAGACGTCGACGGTTTACCTCTCTATCATGATGTCAGACGTACGCGCCCAACGGTGATGGCCATGAGCAGCCCACAGCAACAGACGCCGCTGAATGCCCGACATCGTGCCGCCGGTGCGCGAATGATCGATTTTTCCGGCTGGGACATGCCGCTGCACTACGGCTCGCAGTTGCGCGAGCATGCCGCGGTGCGTTCTGCCTGTGGCGTCTTCGATGTCTCGCATATGGGCCTTGTGGACGTGACCGGCGACGACGCCGAGGCCTATCTGCGCCGTCTGCTGGCCAACGACGTGGCCCGACTGGAAGACGGCCAGGCGCTGTACAGCTGCATGTTGAACGCAGACGGCGGGGTGCTGGATGACCTGATCGTCTATCGTTTGCGGCAAGGCCGTTACCGTTGCGTGGTCAATGCGGCGAATCGGGACAGCGACCAGGACTGGATGCGACAGCAGCTTTGCGGTTTCAACGCGGATCTGCGGCTGCGCGACGACCTTGGACTGCTGGCCGTGCAGGGACCACAGGCCGAGGGAATCCTGGCGGGTCTGATTGAATCCGACTTGTGTGACGCAATCCGGAGTCTTGCGCCGTTCCACTGCCTTGAACGTGGCGCCTGGCTGGTAGGTCGAACCGGCTACACGGGTGAGGATGGTTTCGAGGTTGCCGTGCCGGCGGCGCAGCTTGCGGGTCTCTGGCAGGGGCTGATGGACGCTGGCGTGGCGCCCTGTGGCCTTGGTGCCCGCGACAGTCTGCGGCTGGAAGCCGGTATGCACCTGTACGGGCAGGACATGGATGCGCAGACATCACCGCTGGTGTCGCGGCTCGGCTGGACCGTGGCCTGGCAGCCGACAGGGCGGGACTTCATCGGTCGTCAGGCGCTTGCCACCGAACGTGAGGCCGGTCCGGACAGGAATCTCTATGGCCTGGTACTGGGCGAGCGCGGCATGCTGCGCCAGGGCCAACAGGTGACACTGACAGAACGTGACGGTAGCGGCAGTGTCACCAGCGGTGGCTACTCGCCGCAGCTTGGTTGTTCCATCGGCCTGGCGCGCTTGCCGCTGGAGCCCGGTGAGTGGGTCACGGTGCAGAGCCGTGATCGACAGCTTCCGGCACGGGTTGTGCGACCGCCGTTCGTCCGCCAGGGTCGCGTACTGGTGTCGACCGGCCAGGGAAACGCAGACGCGGAAACGGATCAGTGTTTCCCTTAGTGTCAGGACAGGAATTGATCTTCATTCAAAGGGGACTGCAGGGATGAGTGAACTACCCAACGAATTGCGTTACGCGGTGAGCCATGAATGGGCCCGCCTGGATGATGATGGTCTGATCACCGTCGGTATTACCGATCATGCCCAGGAGGCGCTGGGTGATCTCGTGTTCGTCGAGACGCCGTCGCTGGATAGCGATGTGGAGGCCGGTGATGCCTGCGCCGTGGTCGAATCGGTGAAGGCGGCATCGGACATCTTCGCCCCGGTCAGCGGTGTCGTGGTGGATGCCAATGGCCGGCTCACCGATGAGCCGGAACTGGTGAATACCGATCCCTACGGCGATGGCTGGATCATGCGGATCAAGCCGGAGGATCCCGATCTGATCGAGGACCTGATGAGCGCCGAGGACTATGAACACATGCTCGCCGAGGAAGAGGACGACTAGGTCCCATGCTCTTCTTCCAGCGCAACGAGGGTGTCTAGCCCATGCCCTTCATCCCGCACACCGAGGACGACATTCGCGAGATGCTGGCGGCGATAGGCGTGCCGGATCTGGACACGCTGTTCGACGAGATCCCCGCCGAGTTGCGCGCCGGCAGACTGCCGCCGTTGCCACCGGCGCTGCAGGAAATGGACATCAGCAGGCTGATGCAGGAGCGGGCGGCACGGGATCAGACAGGTCCGTGTTTCATCGGCGCCGGTGCCTACCAGCATCATGTGCCGGCAGCGGTCTGGCAGCTGGCCACGCGGGGGGAGTTCTACAGTGCGTACACCCCGTATCAGGCCGAGGCCAGTCAGGGCACGCTGCAGTTGATCTACGAATACCAGTCAATGATGTGCGGATTGATGGCGATGGAGGTCTCCAACGCCTCGCTGTATGACGGCGCTTCCGGTCTGGGTGAAGCCATGCTGATGGCCGTGCGTGCGAACCAGAAGATCCGTTCCGGACGCATCCTGATCGCCGACAGTCTGCATCCGGTGTACCGGCAGGTGGCGCAGACCGTGGTCGGCAATCAGGGTGTGACGCTGGAGTCGCTACCGCTGGACGCCGCATCCGGAGTCATCGATACGGATGCGCTGCCGCCCATCGACGATGTCGTGGCCGTGGTGATTCCGCAACCCAATTTCTTCGGCCGACTGGAGGCCGTGGATCGGTTGACCGACTGGGCGCATGCCGCCGGCGCGCTGGTGATCGGGGTGGTCAATCCGCTGGCCATGGCGCTGCTCAGGCCGCCGGGGGAGTGGGGCGAGCGGGGTGCCGACATCGCCTGCGGCGATGGCCAGCCGCTGGGTGTGCCGCTGTCCTCCGGTGGTCCCTATTACGGTTTTCTGTGCTGTCGGCGGAGCATGGTCCGGCGCATGCCGGGACGTATCGTCGGCCGCACCGTGGATCTGGATGGTAACCCGGGATACACGCTGACGTTGCAGGCCCGCGAGCAGCACATCCGGCGCTCCCGTGCCACGTCCAATATCTGCACCAATCAGGGCCTGGTGGTCACCGCCTCGACGATACATATGGCCCTGCTCGGTGCCGAGGGGCTGCGACGTGTTGCCGCCCGCTGCCATGAGCAGACCCGCGCCCTGGTGCAGACGCTCTGTGAACTGCCGGGTGTGAGGCCGCTGCATCAGGGTGTCTGCTTTCATGAACGGGCGCTGGATCTGGGACAGCCCGCCGGGCCGGTGCTGGAGCGACTGGCCAGTCGTGGGGTGATGGGCGGTTATCCGCTGGGGCAGCATGATCCGGCGCAGGCCAATGCCGTGCTGGTCTGCGCCACCGAGTGCATCACTGAAGCCGACATCCGCGCCTACCGCGATGCTCTGGCCGATGTCCTGCGGGAGGCGGCATGAGGCAGGATCGATTGATTTTCGAGCATGGTCGCCCGGGACGACGGGCCGCCGCCCAGGCGCCGGCCACAGCCGTGCAGACCGGCGAGTTGCCTGCGGACATGCTGCGCCAGCAGCCGCCGCGTCTGCCGGAGGTGTCGGAACTGCAGGCCGTGCGGCATTACACGCGGCTGTCGCAGAAGAACTTCTCCATTGACACCCAGTTCTATCCGCTGGGCTCCTGCACCATGAAGTACAACCCGCGGGCGAGTAACTCCCTGGCCATGCTGCCGGGGTTCCTGCAGCGGCATCCCTGGGCCCCGGACGGCCAGAGTCAGGGCTTCCTTGCCTGCGTGCATGAACTGCAGGGCATGCTGCGCGATGTCACCGGGCTGGCCGCGTTCAGCCTGACGCCGATGGCCGGCGCCCAGGGCGAGTTTGCCGGTGTGGCGATGATCCGTGCCTACCATCGGGCGCGGGGCGACGGCGAGCGCACCGAGATACTGGTACCGGACGCGGCCCATGGCACCAACCCGGCGACCGCCGTGATGTGTGGCTTCAGCGTTCGTGAACTGCCCACGGATGCCGATGGTGATGTGGATATGCAGGCCCTGCGCGAGGCGCTGGGGCCGAAGACCGCCGGCATCATGCTGACCAATCCATCGACGCTGGGCGTGTTCGAGCGGCGCATTCGCGAGATGGCCGATCTGGTACACGAGGCCGGCGGCCTGCTGTATTACGACGGCGCCAATCTGAACGCGATCCTGGGCAAGTCACGGCCTGGGGACATGGGCTTCGATGTCATTCACATCAATCTGCACAAGACCTTCTCCACTCCCCACGGTGGCGGGGGTCCTGGTGCCGGCGCCATCGGCGCGGGTGAACGGCTGCAGGGCTTTCTGCCGATTCCCATGG
Source organism: Ectothiorhodospiraceae bacterium (assembly GCA_007117515.1). Lineage (GTDB taxonomy): Bacteria > Pseudomonadota > Gammaproteobacteria > Nitrococcales > Aquisalimonadaceae > Methylonatrum. The sequence continues at coordinate 29,075 of SKGQ01000155.1, forward strand.
CGGCTCGCGAAGGCAGTCGCTACCGCTGGCTGACCGAGGACGACCGACCGCAGAGTATCGGTCGCCTGTCGGCCTTCATGGGCAATGCCGGGGTCATCCTGCGGGCCTATGTCTATGCCCGAATGCTGGGTGCCGAGGGTATGGTCCGGGTTGCGGAATTCGCGACCCTGAACGCCAACTACCTGATGAGCCGTTTGCGTGCCGAGGGCTTTCAGGTCTGGTTCCCGCAACGCCGCGCCAGTCACGAGTTCATTATCAGTCTGAAGCGCGAGTCCCGGGAGCTGGGTGTCGGTGCGATGGATTTTGCCAAACGCCTGCTGGATTACGGCTATCATGCGCCGACCGCGTACTTCCCGCTGCTGGTTCCCGAGTGTCTGCTGATCGAGCCGACCGAGACCGAAACGCGGGAGGAGCTGGACGGCTTCATCGACGCCATGGTGGCGATCCGTCAGGAAGCGCGCCGTGATCCCGAACTGGTGCAGGGCGCGCCGCACGGGCTGCCGGTCCGTCGCCTGGACGAAGTCCGCGCCGCGCGTGACCTTGATCTCTGCTGGGCGCCCGACGCCGCCGGCGCAACCTGACCGCCACCCCGACCGACAACCCCCGGAGGAATCTGCATGCCCGCACTGATCAGCGGATCAATCGCCTATGACACGATCATGGTGTTTCGTGATCGCTTCAGGAACCACGTGTTGCCGGACCAGGTGCATATCCTGAACGTGGCCTTCCTGGTCGACGACATGCGCAAGGAATTCGGTGGTTGCGCTGGCAACATCGCCTACAACATGCGGCTGCTGGGCGATGAGGGCATCTGCCTGGCTACCGTGGGGCGTGATTTCCCGGCCTACCGCGAGTGGATGGATCGCTGGAAAATATCCCGGGACCAGGTGCTGGAGCTGGATCATCACTACACGGCGCAGGCCTACATCACCACCGATCTGGATGACAATCAGATCACCGCCTTCCATCCGGGGGCGATGAACGAGGCGCATCAGGTACACGTGCCCGATAACAGTGGCGCGCGACTCGGAATCCTGGCGCCGAACGGCCGTGACGGCATGCTGCAGCATGCACGGGAATTCCGCGAGGCCGGGATTCCGTTCATCTTCGATCCGGGGCAGGGCCTGCCGATGTTCCGGAACGAGGAACTGCAACACTTCATGGAGCAGGCCACCTGGCTGGCGGTAAACGATTACGAGTCGCGATTGCTGCAGGAACGCACCGGCCTGAGCCTGGAGCAGATGGCGGCGCAGGTGGAGGCCCTGATCGTGACCCGTGGCGGCGAGGGCTCGCGAATCTACACCGACGGACGTTGCCTGGAGATCCCGGCAGCCAAGGCCACCGCGGTGAATGATCCCACTGGTTGCGGTGATGCCTATCGGGCCGGGCTGATTCATGGTCTGCTCCACGGTCTCGACTGGGAACTGACCGGGCGCATGGCCTCGCTGATGGGCAGCCTGAAAATCGCCCACCACGGCACCCAGAATCACCACTTCAGTCGCGAGCAGTTCGCCGCTGCCTATCAGCAGGCCTTTGCCGCGCCGCTGCCGGACGCGGCTTTCGGATGAACGACGTCAGCCCGGTGGGTCTGGACATCCATCTGCAGGGCGAGGCCCTGCGGTTGCTGCCGCGCCGCGCCCTTTGGTGGCCGGCTCGGCAGACCCTTATCCTGGCCGACGCCCATTTCGGCAAGGCCGGCGTATTCCGCCGCCAGGGCGTGCCGCTGCCGTCGGGCGGCACGGCGGCGGACCTGGCCGAACTGGATCGGCTGCTACGGCAGACCGGAGCAGCGCGGCTGCTGATCCTGGGTGACTTCCTGCATGCGGCCCCCACATCGGAAGAGCCCTGGCTGCAGACCTTCAGCGGCTGGCGGGCGACGCATCGACAGTTACGGATCACCGTGGTCGCCGGCAATCACGATCGCGGACTGGAAAGACTGCCTGCAGACTGGGCCCTGGACTGGCAACTGCGGCCGCTGGTCGACGGACCGTTCGTCTTTCGCCACGATCCCGAGCCGATGGCCGACGGTTATGTGCTGGCCGGTCACCTGCATCCGGTGCTGCGTCTGCGGGGCAGGGTTGACCGCCTGCGGCTGCCGGTGTTCTGGTTTGCAGATCATGTCGGCGTGCTGCCGAGTTTCGGCAGTTTCACCGGTGGACAGCCGATTCGGCCCGCCGCCGGTGATCGGGTTTACGGCATCGCTGCGGACCAGGTGCTGGATTGCTCGGCAGCCGCGGGATCTCTGGCGCGGCACGGCACTGCGGCGGACCGCACCGACCAGCGGAGCGTCTCATGAGTGATGCGTCCTATCGCCTGACCATCGGTGGGTTACAGCGGGATTTGCCGCTGTTCCAGGTGGCACCCGGTGTGCGCATCGCGGTACTCAATATCCTGGGTGATCCGGCGCTGACCGAGGCCGCTGCTGCAGGGCTGGCGGCCCGGCTCCGCGACCTGCCGTTCGACGTCCTGGTCACCGCTGAAGCGAAGAGCATCCCGCTGATTCACGCCCTGGCCCTGCGCTGTGGCAAGCCCTCGGTGGTGCTGCGCAAACACTGGAAGCCGTACATGGGCGAGGCCTTGCGCGCCACCACCCTGTCCATTACCAGTGGCCGCGAACAAAGCCTGTATCTGGATCAGAAGGACCGGTCGACAATCCGCGGTCAACGCGTCGTTCTGCTGGATGACGTGATCAGCACCGGTTCCACGCTGGCCGGGATGCGCGAACTGGTGCAGCAGGCCGGTGGCGAGGTTGCAGCAGTGGCGGCGATCTGTACCGAAGGGGATATCAGTGAGCATGCAGAGGTGATCGCGCTGGCCCATCTGCCGGTTTTCAGCGATACGGATGCGCCGGCTTCGTGAACGGAGGGTCGCCATCGGCAGGCCATCGTGCGCGCAAGCGTTTCGGCCAGAATTTCCTGCATGACCAGCGGGTCGTGGCGCGCATTGTTCGCGCCATTGCGCCGCGGGCAGGCGATCGTTTGCTGGAGATCGGTCCGGGCCAGGGCGCGCTGACCCTGCCCCTGCTGCGCGAGGCGGGTCGCTTGCATGCCATCGAGATGGACCGTGACCTGATCGCCCCGTTACTTGCCCGGGCCGCCCCCGTGGGTGAGCTGGATCTTCACCAGGGCGACGCTCTGGATGCCGATCTTCGCGCTTTCTCCGACGAGCCAGCCAGTCTGCGGGTGGTGGGCAACCTGCCCTACAACATCTCCACGCCGCTGATTTTCCACCTGCTCTCCCAGTGCGCCCTGATCCGCGACATGCACTTCATGCTCCAGCGCGAGCTGGTGGACCGGATGGCCGCTGCCCCTGGCAGCCGCGTCTACGGTCGACTGTCAGTGATGGTGCAATACCACTGCCAGGTGGACAGGCTTTTTACGGTACCGCCCGCTGCATTCCGTCCGGCACCCAAGGTGGAATCGGCGATCGTGCGGCTGACGCCGTTGCGGCCGCCGCCGGTCCAGACGGTGGATCCGGCGGTGTTCGGCCGGGTGGTGGCGACAGCCTTCGGCCAGCGCAGGAAGATGCTCCGGCGCAGTCTTTCCGGCTTGCTGGACGAGACCATGATCCAGTCCGCTGGGGTCGATCCGGGTGCAAGGCCGGAACAGCTTGATGTCGCCGCCTTCGTACGGCTGGCAGATACACTGCGGCCGGCCTGATCCTCCAGGCCGCCGGCTGTGACGGCGAACCGCTTGCCTTCATGTCGCTGGACTGACGCGTTAGACTCATCGCTCTGAAAAGATGTGCCAAGGCAACGCGGGACGACGCGCGAATCCGGCACGGACGGGGCGTTCTGGCGTCATTCCCGGCATTCCCGCCGGGTCCGTGGAACGAGAAATGACAGGGCGGTGATGGACGAACTCAAGCAATACAACGTGGAAGTGGATGTGGCGCCAGCGTATCTGGATCATGAATCGGATCCGGACAATGGCCGCTATGTGTTCAGCTACACGGTGACCATCCGCAATGTCGGCGAGGTGGCGGTCCAGCTGATCAGCCGCCACTGGGTGATCACTGACGCCAATGGTGAAGAGCGGGAGGTTCGCGGTGAGGGCGTGGTTGGCGAACAGCCGCATCTGGATCCGGGCCGGGGCTTCCGCTATACCAGCGGCGCGATGATCGAAACCCCGGTTGGCAGCATGCACGGCAGTTACGAGATGCTGGCCGACGATGGCGTCAGCTTTGTCGCGGAAATCCAGCCGTTCACGCTGGCCATGCCCAACACCCTGCACTGAGTGAGGCCGGACGGATACCACGGTGGCAACCTACTGTATTGGCGATATCCAGGGCTGTCATGACGAGTTCCTGGCCCTGCTCGAGCGGCTCGAGTTCGATCCGGATAGCGACCGGCTCTGGTTGACCGGAGATCTGGTCAACCGGGGGCCCCGGTCCCTGGCCGTCATGCGCTACGTGCGAGACCTGGGTGACTGCGCCACGGTGATTCTGGGCAATCACGATATTCACATGCTGGCGGCCTGGTCCGGTGCCTCTGATCTGAAGAAGAACGACACGGTTCAGCACGTCCTGGATGCGCCGGATGCCGACGAGTTGATGCATTGGCTGAGGCGACAACCGCTGCTGCACGAGGACCCCGAACTCGGTTACGTCATGCTGCATGCCGGCCTGCTGCCGGCATGGACGCTGGAGCAGGCGCGGGATCGGGCGCGTGAGGCCGAGGCGGCACTCGGCGGCGAGGACTTCAGGGAGTTGTTCGACAACATCTACGGCGACACGCCGGATAACTGGTCGGACGAGCTGACGGGCTGGGACCGACTGCGTTGCATCATCAATGCCTTCACCCGCATGCGCTTCTGCGACGTGCAGGGCCGCATGCGTATGGATTACAAGGGTCCTCCCGGCGGCCAGCCCGATGGACTGGTGCCCTGGTTCGAGGTTCCCGGACGCAAGCCGATGCCGGCAGGCCAGACACTGGTGGTGGGACACTGGTCGACACTGGGCTATCACGAGCAGGAGGGTCTGGTGGCGCTGGACACCGGTTGCCTCTGGGGCGGCTGCCTGACCGCAATCCGTCTTGATGGCGAACGCCGTCGAATCAGTCAGCCCTGCCCCGGCGCCAAGCGCCCGGGCTGATCCTGCCCCGGTGCCACGCTGATTTGTTCCCGCGCGCAGGCGTGAGCATAGATCAGTGTTTCCTTAAAGCAGGGCGGCACCGCGCAGGCCGCTGTCGTCGCCATGGCTCGGTGGCACCAACCGCGTCCGTACCGTGTCCGAAAACACGTATTGTCCCCAGCAGGCCGGAACCAGCCGATACAGCGCCTCGATCTGCCCCAGCCCACCGCCCAGGACGATAACGTCCGGGTCCAGCACGTTGATTACCGAAGCCAGGCTGCGTGCCATGCGCTCGGCGTACTGCGCCAGGCTGCGGCCTTCCGCCGCCTCCCCGGCGGCTGCAGCGGTTGCGATGTCTCTGGCTGTGAGCCATGCGCCGGTGTCGCGCTGATGCGCCGCGCTCAGGCCGGGGCCACTGAGCCAGGTCTCGATGCAGCCCTGGCGGCCGCAGTAACAGGCCGGGCCGGGACGTTCGTCGTCCCGGGGCCAGGGCAGGGGGTTATGGCCCCATTCGCCACCGATACGGTTGACGCCCTGCTGCAGCTCTCCCCGGACGACGATACCGGCGCCGGTGCCCGTGCCGACAATCACGCCGAAGACGCATGCGGCATCGGCCGCCGCGCCATCACGGGCCTCGGACAGGGCGAAACAGTTGGCGTCATTCGCCAGTTTCAGTGAGCGGCCCAGCGCGGCCTCGAGGTCCTTCTGCAGCGGCTTTCCGTTGAGAACCAGGGAATTGGAATTGCGGATCAGGCCGGTGGCCGGTGACGGCGAGCCCGGGGTGCCGATGCCGATGCGATCGGCTCTGCCGTGATCCCGTTCGAGGCTGGCCACCAGGCTTCGGATGCAGGCGAGGATTCCGGCGTAGTCGTCCTGGGGCGTGGCCTGGCGCAGCCGTTGCAGTTCGACACCCGCTTCTGTCATGGCGATGGCGGCGATCTTGGTGCCACCCAGATCAATACCGATTCGCATCTCAGATCGGCAGGATCAGCTTGAGGATGATCAACGCGGCAAACAGGCCCACCAGCGAGCGTCGGATGAGCTGCCGGGCGCTTGCCAGCCGCTCCACCGGGGCAGCGCCCGGTGGCAGGTCGAGGGCCACGCGGCCGCTTTGGTCGAGTAGCTCCTGATTGCTCACGTAGGGTCCGAGCCCGCGCCAGGTCGCCAGCGTTGCCTGCAAACTGCCCATGAAGCCATAGGCGAACAGCAGCAATCGTGCCGGCAACCATCCCAGCCAGCCGTGCCAGACGCGCAGGGTCTGACCGCCGTCCTCATTGCGTTCGGCCAGACCACGGGCCAGGTCGGCAAGACGCCAGGCGACCGCGCCAAAGGGGCCGAACACGATAAACCAGAATGCCAGTGCCAGCAGGTCCGGGGCGCCTTCGGACAGGGCATGCCGTTCGGCTTGCTCGGCTGCGGTTTCGCCGACGCTGTCGTGATCCGGGGGCAGATAATGGTCGACCAGTTGCCTGGCCTGATCCTCGCGGCCCTGTTCCAGCGCGCGGATAACCTTGCTCAGAAGTTGATCCGCGCGCATCCCTGGCAGGCAGAACAGCAGCACCAGGACGCCGAACAGCAGGGCCGGAATGCCCGCCAGCCGATAGCCCAGCAGCAGCTGCACCAGCGCGGTGAGCAATACCGGCGGAATCAGTAACAGCAGCACCGGTAGCGTCCGGTTCCAGTCATCGGCCAGATTCAACCTCGCCTGGAGCCAGTCGGCATAACGCCGGAACGACGCATTCATGCTCCAGTCACGACTGGCCGGCAGATAATGGCAGATCATCAGTGCCAGCAGGATCGCAACGACATCCATCAGTTCATTGCTCCGTCCTGCCGCAGGCGTGACCAGTCGAAGGCCGCGCCCGGGTCGGTCTTGCGGCCCGGGGCGACGTCGCTATGGCCAACGATCCGATCCGGGCTGATCGCCGGGTAGGCGGCCCGGATCGCGGGAAGCAGCCACTTCAGGGTCTGGTACTGCCTGGCGTCGTAGGGCATGTCATCGGTTCCTTCCAGCTCGATGCCGATGGAGTAGTCATTGCAGCGCCCGCGGCCCTGCCAGCAGGATGCCCCGGCGTGCCAGGCGCGGCGGTGAAACGGCACAAACTGTATCAGGCCGCCGTCTCGGCGCACCAGCAGATGCGCGGAAACCCGCAGTGTGTGGATTGTGGCGAAATAGGGGTCGGCGGTCGCTTCCAGGCGGTTGAGAAACAGGTCTTCGATCCAGGGCCCACCGAAGTTCCCGGGCGGCAGGCTGATGCCATGCAGAATCAGCAGATCGATGTCGGTGGGATCCGGGCGTGCATCCTGATTCGGTGATGGCAGTTGCCGTGCCGCGGCAAGTCGGCCACTGCTGCGGTCGATCCGCCAGTCTCCAGGGTCCTGTGCTGATACCTTATGCACCGCGCTTCAGCCTCCGTTCAGGTTCGCTGTGGATCATGGGTGATGAAATGAGCGGCGCTCTGCCCGCTTGTATCACCTGACTATTCAACGCGAAACAGGAGTTGCTGTCATGGCGGGAGAACGACGATTCATTCGTGCCCTGGGCGGACGCACGCTGATTGCCGTTTTCTGTTTGTTGCTGCCGGCAGGAGAGGCACCGGTACCGTTCAAGATCGCCACGGTAAAACTGGCGGCATTGGTACTGACACTCACCGGGATCGGTTTTCGGTGCCCAGCCGATCGGCCGCGTCAGCCGCTGGGCGTTTTGCTTTCCAGCCGCTCGAGCATGGCGTTGACCCGGGTCTGCCAGTCCTCACTGCTGACCTGACTCTGAATTCGGCTGACCCAGAGAGGGAAGGCCAGCGGCGTCAGGCGCTCGGGCTGGGTCAGCCGGAGGGTCTGGTGCTCCAGTGCCTGCAGGGTCTGGAGCAGTCGCCCGAGCTCGAGCTGGCCCTCGAACAGTTCCCGTTCCGTCTGATGCAGCAGACGGTTGTCGCCGTCGAACTGGCGAAACACATCGAAGATCAGGCCACTGGAGGCCTGGATCTGACGGCTTGATTTCCCCTGCCCGGGATAGCCCTGGAACACCAGCCCTGCAATGCGGGCGATCTCCCGGAAATGCCGGCGTGCCATTTCTGCGGCGTTCAGGCACTGGCGTAGATCGTCCAGAAGTGACCCGACCCGCAGGCTCTGCCGCAGTCCTGTCTCGGTGACCGCGGGCAGGCGGCGCGAAACCAGTTCGAAGCCGTAGTCGTTGACCGAGAAGGTGAAGGTGGCGGGCCGCTCCTGACTGAGGCGCCAGGCCAGCAATGCAGAAAGGCCTTCATGCACCAGCCGTCCGGCAAAGGGATACACGAACAGGTGGGTTCCCTCCCGCGAACGTATCTGCTCGATCAGCAGTTCGTTCCGCCGCGGGATTGCTGAAAGTCGCGCCTGGGCATCCAGCACCGGTCGCACCGCTCGCATCTCCGGTTCGTCACAGTCACCGCGAGCAGCGTCATCGAGCAGCTCCCGGACGCTGTCAGCCAGCTGGCTGGACAGCGGCATGCGACCACCAACCCAGCGCGGCACCGCGTGCCTGCGGCCCCTGGCGGCGCGTACCTGAGCGGTCATGTCACGGACCCGGATCAGTTCCAGCAGGCGACCGCTGAACAGGAACTGGTCACCGGGGCGCAGGCGGCTGATGAAGGCCTCCTCGACATAGCCGATGGTGCCGCCGCGCTGAAACTGCACGCGCATGCTGCTATCCGAAGTGATCGTGCCCACGGCCATGCGATGACGCTGCGCAATGCGCCGGTCCACGACCCGGTAGACGCCGTCCTCGATCACGACCTTGTGGAATTGCGGATAGGCTTTCAGGCTGCTGCCGCCGGTGGTGATGAAGTCCAGCACCCACTGCCAGTCGGCCTCATCCAGGTCTCGATAAGCGTGGCTGCTGCGGATCTCCTGCAGTTGTTCATCGGCGGCGAAGCCGGGCCCCAGGGCCAGGGTCACCAGATGCTGCACCAGGACATCCAGCGAGGCCTGCAGCGGGCGACGCGATTCGATACGGTCGGCCGCAGCGGCCCGGCGGGCGGCGGCGATCTCCACCAGTTCGAAGGCATGGGTCGGGACGCAGAGCACGGCACTGTCGGCATCCGGCCGGTGGCCGCTGCGTCCGGCCCGCTGCAGCAAGCGTGCGACACCCTTCGGGCTGCCCACCTGGATGACCTGATCAACCGGCGAGAAGTCGACCCCGAGGTCGAGACTGGAGGTGGCGACCACGCAGCGAATGCTGCCAGCGCGCAGCCAGTCCTCGACGGTGTCGCGCAGCTTCCGATCCAGAGAGCCGTGATGCAGTGCGATCTGATCGAACCAGTCCGGCCGGGCTTTCAACAGGGCCTGATGCCACAGTTCGGCCTGTGCCCTCGTATTGGTAAAGAGCAATGTCGTACCGGCCTGGTCAATGGCTGCCAGCACTTCGTCCACCAGTACCGTGCCCAGGTGACCGGCCCAGGGAAAGCGTTCCATCCGTGTCGGCAGTACTGCACGGATATGGGTCGCGCGCGGCGTCGGTCCGCGGACAAGGCGACCGCCGTCGCGGCCCAGCAGGACCTCGGCGGCCTGGGCCAGATTGCCCAGGGTTGCCGACAGACCCCAGATTCGCAGTTCCGGGCGCCGGGCACGCAGGTGGGCGAGACACAGTTCCAGTTGCACCCCGCGCTTGCTGCCCAGCAGTTCGTGCCATTCGTCAACGATCACACACTGCAGGTGAGCAAAGCGGCGTTCGGCGTCGCGGTAACTGAGCAGTAGCGACAGGCTTTCCGGCGTGGTCACCAACGTGGTTGGCAGACGGCTGCGCTGGCGTTGCTTGACGTGCGACGGCGTGTCGCCGGTGCGGCGTTCCACGCGCCAGTTGAGCCCGAGCTCATCAACCGTGGTCTGCAGATTGCCGGTGGTGTCTGCCGCTAGCGCGCGCAGCGGCGTGATCCAGAGCACCGTCATCGGGGTTTCCCTGCCAACGTCCCCCGCGGCGCCGGCGGCCAGGGCTTCGCGCACCGGGCCGAACCAGGCCGCCAGGGTCTTGCCGGTTCCGGTGGGGGCGTGAATCAGACCGCTCTCGCCGTCGGCATAGGCCTGCCAGACCTCGCGCTGGAACGGCTGAACCTGCCAGCCGCGCTTGCGGAACCAGACATCGATGGGATCTGCGGAAGGTTTTGCTGGCATTATTGGCCCACGGATCGTTTGCCGGGAAGATGGGAGAGATAATGCGAATCGCATGGCTCGGGCTTGCCTTTGCCCTGATGTTGCCGGCAGCGCCGGCGTTGGCCGAGGCGGGGGACAAACGCTGGTCGCTGGGTCTTGCCGGTACCACGGCGCAAAGCAGGTTCCGCGCCGGTAATGACCTCGGTGGCGGCAGCAATCGCATGGATGACTCGGTGCTGCTGCGGGTGACGCGATTGCAGGATGGCTGGCGCTACGGCGGCGATGCGGTGCAGGTCAGTTACGATGAGGCCCGTCTGCGGGTGGTCACCGTATACGCCGACTGGGTGCGGTCGGCGGGCAACATATTCTCCTGGTACCTGGGGGCGGCGGGCGGATACGG
>SKGQ01000174.1 GCA_007117515.1 Ectothiorhodospiraceae bacterium
ACGGTCCGGCGAACGTCACCGTGACGTAAGCGATGTAACCGCCAAGCAGCACCGACGCCTCAAGCCGATTGATCCGCAGTCCGGAGTACAGGAACACCAGCAACAATGCGGACGACGCCAGCATCACCCATTGATCGAAGATGACGATGCGACGGGCCATCTCCAGAGGCTGCAGGAGCGCAGCAACCCCGAGAATGCCGAGGACGTTGAAGATATTGCTGCCGAGGATATTACCAACGGCCACATCCGCCTGGCGCCGAAAAACCGCCAGCAGCGAGACCGCCAGCTCCGGTAACGACGTGCCGACCGCCACCAGGGTCAGGCCGATGACCGCCTCGGAGATACCGAAGCTGTATGCGACCGCGACCGCTCCCTCGAGCAGCAGGCTGGAGCCGACGATCAGCAGACCGAGCCCGCCGACGAGAGCCAGCACGATACCCGGCGTCCCGCCGGGAAACGCCGGAGTCGGGGGCACCGCAGTTGCCTGCTCGGATTCCGGCGCCACACGCTCGGTTCGGTACGCCCAGACCAGATAGCCAGCGAGTGCGGCAAGCAGCAGCAGGGCATCAAACCGCCCGAGTGCACCACCCGCCATCAGGGCAACCATCAGGCCGCTGCCGGCGATCATCGCCATGCCGTCGCGCATCAATGCCGCACGGGTGGTCAACAACGGCAGGATCAGCGCGCTCAGGCCCAGAATCAGCATGACGTTGCTGATGTTGCTGCCGACGACGTTGCCAACCGCGATATCCGGTTGGTTGGTCAGTGCCGCGTTGACCGAGACCACCAGTTCCGGTGACGAGGTGCCGATACCGACGATGACGATACCGGCCAGCAAAGGCGATACACGCATGCGAGCCGCCGCCGCCAGCGCGCCCTTCACCACGGCCTCGCCGCCCGCGGTCAGCAGCAGGATTCCGGCGAGGATCAGAAATCCGTTCATCATGGGGCCGGATTGTGACGGAAAGCGGGTTCGGAGTCGTGTTTCAGGTAAGGTTTTCGGACGGACGCAGCCATCCGGCTAACGAATTTGTAGGGTGCATTAAGCGAAGCGAATGCACGCGGTGTCATCCCGGCGGATTCGCTCCAACATTGCGGATCCATTGTTCACGTCTTGCCCACCACCAATGCCATACCATCCGCGTGCGCATCGCTCTTCCGAACCCGGATCACACCGCGCGGGTCCGCTTCGCTTGACCCGCCCTACGACAGCAACGACGTCGGCATGCCTGCCGAGGCCAAATCGTCCGAAAACCCGCGGGCAAAGCCCGCGTCTCACTCTTCCCTGGCGTCTTCGCAGCGTTTGGGGTTGCCGCCGCAGATTTCGCATTCGGAGTCCACGCCGGTGGCGCCGATGCCGCCGCAGGATCCCTTGATCGGCTTGTTGGCGAAAATGACGCCGATGGCCATGCCGGCGAACAGCAGTCCGAACAGGACGATCGCGGCAATGATTGTGGTGAGCATCAGTCGTCCTCTTGCGGCATGTAGGCGGCGAAACCGGGCGTCATGCGTTCCGCGACTCCTTCATTATCGCTTATCAGCAGCAAGGCGTTCAGCCCCTGCTCCCTGGCGAAGCGATAGCCGCGCTCAGCGCCCAGGGCGGTAATCGCCGTGGCCAGCCCATCGGCCATTTTCGCGCTGTCGTGCAAGACCGTGACCGAGACCAGATCCTGCGGCACTGGATAGCCGGTCAGCGGATCGATGGTATGGGAATACGTCTGCTCGCCGTCCCGAAAGAAATTGCGGTAGCTGCCGGATGTGGCCATTGCCACGTCACCGGGTTCGATCACGGTGTGGATGTCGCGGGAACCGGGATCCGGTCGTTCCACGGCAATGCGCCAGGGCGCGCCGCCGGGCTTGTCGCCACGGATGCGCATGTCGCCGCCGATACTGACCAGATAGCGATCAATGCCCCTCCCCTCCAGCACTTCCGCCAGCAGATCGGCCGCGTAGCCCTTGGCGATGGATGACAGATCCAGATAGACGCCGCCGGGCTGGGTCAGTCGCCGGCCGTCCACTTCGAATTCCAGTTGCTGCCAGCCAACCCGCTCGCGGGCCGCGTCCAGCAACTCTTCCGGCGGCGCCTCACCGCGCGGCCCGTCCGGACCGAAGCCCCAGAGGTTGACCAGCGGCCCCACGGTGGGATCGAACGCGCCATCAGTGGCCTCGGCCAGTTCCAGTGCAGCCATCAGCACCACCGTGAACTCCGGTGGCAGCGCGACCGACTCCCCCGCCTCCGCCTGGTTGAAGCGGCTGATGTGGGACTCCTCGCGATAGGTGCTCATCTGCGCGTTGACGGTCTCCAGTGCTGCGTCCAGCTCGTCACGCAGTCCCGCCGTATCAGTGTCTGCGCTTTCCACGAACTGGGCGGACCAGGTGGTGCCCATGGTGCCGCCGCGGATTTCACGGAGTTGATCGGCCTCACCACAGGCGGCGAGAAACAGTGCCAGCAGCATGACGCCGGCGACACGGTGCGCGCAGACCACGTTCAACCCCCGAAGTCGTCCAGCAGGATGTTCTCGGGCTCGACCCCCAGGTCGGTCAGCATCTTGATGGCCGAGGCGTTCATCATCGGCGGACCACACAGGTAGTACTCGCAGTCTTCCGGCGCCGGATGGTCCTTCAGGTAGTTGTCGTACAACACCTGATGGATGAATCCGGTCAGGCCCTCCCAGTTGTCCTCGGGCAGGGGGTCCGACAGGGCCAGATGCCAGGTGAAGTTCTCGTAGTTTTCCGCCAGCCAGTCGAAGTCCTCGACATAGAACGCCTCGCGGTAGGAGCGCGCGCCGTACCAGAAGGTGATCTTGCGTTTGCTGTTCAGCCGCAGCAACTGGTCGAAGATATGCGAACGCATCGGTGCCATACCGGCGCCACCGCCGATGAACACCATTTCCGCGTCGGTATCCTTGGCAAAGAACTCGCCGAACGGGCCGAACACCGTGAACTTGTCGCCGGGTTTCAGGTTGAACACATAGGACGACATCTTGCCCGGCGACACGTCCATCTTGTTCGGTGGTGGCGTCGCGATGCGGACATTGAACTTGAGCACACCGCGCTCTTCCGGGTAATTGGCCATGGAATAAGCGCGGACGAGGGTTTCGTCGTTACGGCACTCCAGATCGAACAGCCCCATGCGTTCCCAGTCCGCACGGAATTCATCCGGGATATCGAAATCGCGGAATTTCACGTGGAACGGCGGCGCCTCCATCTGCACGAAGCCCCCGGCGCGGAAGTCAACCTCCTCGTCCTCGGGCAGCTTCAGTACCAGTTCCTTGATGAAGGTGGCGACATTCTCGTTGGAGGTGACCTCGCATTCCCATTTGCGCACCTCGAAGAATTCCGGCGGTACCAGGATCTTCATGTCGCGCTTGACGGCGACCTGACAGGACAGCCGGTAACCCTCGCGGACTTCCTTGCGCGTGAAGTGATCCTCCTCGGTGGGCAGGATGTCGCCGCCACCCTCGATCACCTGGCAACGGCACTGGCCGCAGGTGCCGCCACCGCCGCAGGCCGAGGACAGAAACACGCCGTTCGCCGACAGCGTTCCCAGCAGCTTGTTGCCGGAGGAGGTTTGAAGGCTTTTCTCCGGATCGTTGTTGATCTCGATGGTGACATCGCCGCTGCTGACCAGTCGCGCACGGGCGGCCAGGATCACCAGCACCAGGATCAGCACGATACCGGTGAAGGTGGTCACACCGAACAGGATTTCGAATGCCATACGCACTCTCCGAATGCCACACGCACTCTTCTTTTAAAGCTGCACACCCGCAAAGGACATGAAGCCCAACGACATCAGACCGACCACGATGAACGTGATACCCAGCCCCTTGAGACCGTCGGGCACATCGCTGTACTTGAGCTTCTCGCGGATCGCCGCCAGCAGCACGATGGCCAGTGCCCAGCCGACCCCGGAACCGAAACCGAAGACCACGCTCTCGCCGAAGCCATAATGCCGCTCGACCATGAAGAGGCTGGCACCGAGAATGGCGCAATTAACGGTGATCAGCGGCAGGAAAATGCCGAGCGCGTTGTACAGCGCCGGCACATAGCGATCGAGGCCCATCTCCAGAATCTGCACCAGGGCGGCGATCACGCCGATGTAACAGAGCAGGCCGAGAAAGCGCATGTCCAGGCTTTCCAGCATCGGAATGCCGGTCCAGGCCAG